>DASYSX010000233.1:0-4625 GCA_036002955.1 Candidatus Udaeobacter sp.
GCAAACTTTGATTCCTGATCCGAAGGGGCCTGGTCAACTCCGGCGCCTACAGTTGGCCGCTCATGTTTGGTTGAGATCGACCGCCTGATTGCCGTTACGATCCGTTCCACGTCGGGCAACGCCGCATATTCGTAGATTGGGTTGTACCCAATCACTACATTAGGTTTGCTGACGAGAATGGGTGGACTGAGCAATTCGTTCCAAAGCCCCGGATTGCCAGTGACGTGAGAGATAATCATCTGGCCGACGCTACAATTTTCCGTGTCCTCCTGAACCACAACTAGCCGGCGTGTTTTGCGCACGGATTCTTCAATCGCAGCAGAATCCCAGGGCACGATTGAGCGGAGATCGATCAGTTCGACGCTGATCTCATTGCCGATTTTGCCAAGAGCTTCGAGCGATTTTTCGATTGTATTGCCCCACGCCACGAGCGTGATATCAGAGCCTTCGCGCACGTGGCGCGCTTTGCCCAACGGAACAGCGCGAATTGGCTCGACGTATTCGTGTTCGGCCCAGAGTAGATGCTTGGCGACCAGGAAAATCACAGGATCCTCTGCGTGCATCGCTGTCCAGAGAAGTCCTGCGGCGTCGGCAGGCGTACTCGGAACCACAACGTTGAGACCAGGATAATGAGCGAACGCCGATTCATTCGCCTGGCTGTGCCACAAACTGCCGCCGGGCAGATACGCGCCGTATGGCGCGTAAATCACTGCGGGACATTTCCAATTGCCAAAGGATCGCCATCGCAGTGTCGAGATGTTAGTCACAAGTTGATTGAAGCCCGGATAAATGAAATCGATGAACTGCATCTCGAATACCGGTCGCTTTCCGTAAGCAGCCAGTCCGCATGCAACACCGAGAATCGTCGATTCAGCGAGCGGTGAATTGAAAACTTGCTTTGGGAATTCAGTCGAAAGCTTCTGCGTCAGGCGGAACACCCCGCCTTTCGGATCTTCGATGTCCTCGCCGAAGAGAATCCGCTGCGGATCGTCCTCCAGGCCAGCATGCAGAGTTTTGTTTACAGTATCTCCGATGCGGTATTTGCCGGGAGAAAGGATTTCCTTGTTGCAGGGAGGGACGCTTCCCGAAGCGCCCGACGGCGGTTCGGGAAGCGCCGTTCCTTGTGCCGTGACATTGGCCAGAAGCTCGTTAGGCGAAGGATCTTCAGCTTTTTCTGCCTCGGCATATTCCTGGCGAACGCGTTCCTTAATTTCGTTGTCCAACTTCGCATAATCTTCTTGTGTGATTACGCCATCTTTAGTGAGCCGATCCTTCCAGCACGTTAGGGGATCGGACTTTTCCAAATCCCTCAGTTCGTCAGCTGGCCGGTAAAGTTTGTGATCGTCGGAACTGGTGTGACTCGACAGGCGTTCCATCTTAATCCAGAAAAAGAACGGTCCGCCGCCACCGCGAATTTTGTCGAAAGCTTCAGCGGTCGAATCGTAAATCTGCTGGACGTCTTGTCCTTCGATCTGGCGCCAGTTGTCCTGCTTGAGAATGTCCAACGCGAGCGGATTCGTTTTGCGCGTCGGCATGCTGATGCCGTAGGCGTTGTCTTCCACAAGAAAGAGCACGGGAAGTTTCTTTTCTTTCGCGAAACAGATTGCCTCGAAAAAATCTCCCTGGCGCGTCGCGGCGTCGCCTATTGTGGTGACAACGACATTTTTCTTTCCATCGAGCTTAATGCCCCAGGCGATGCCGCACGCAGGAAGAAGTTGTGAACCAGTTGGTGTGGGTACGCTCCAAATGTGAAGGTCTGCGTCACTGTAGTGGGAAGGCATTTGCCGGCCGCCGCTGCCGGTGTTGCGTTTTGCAAAATACTCCAGACCGAGCTGGCGGGTAGTCATGCCGCGACCAAGCACGAGTCCACGGTCGCGATAATACGAAACGATGTAATCGTCCGGCTCCATTTGAATCGAGACCGCCGCCAGACCTTCGTGGCCCATCCCCGAGACGTGAAAATGTCCTTTGCCCTGACGAATCAAATTCTGTTCGCGCAAATCCGCGTGTCGACTCTCCAGGATAATCCTTAGGAGCCGCAGCTTATCCTCTTTGCTAAGGGCAGACATACGGTTGATTTTACATGTCACTTCTGGATCGACAATCGCGCGGACCTGCCTCGCATAAAGAAAGTTGATGCATTCGACAACAACAAAATCACAGCAGCGTGGGGGAGTGATCGAACATTATCGCGACTTTCTTCCAGTCTCGCCCGCGACGCCGATCATTTCACTGGGCGAGGGGAATACGCCGCTAATTTCTTCTCCGCGATTGAGCAAACGCGTTGGTCGCGGCTGCGAAGTTCTCATTAAGAACGAAGGCGTTAATCCCACGGGCTCGTTCAAAGACCGCGGAATGACGGTCGCAGTCTCCAAGGCGATGGAACGCGGTACAACAGCGCTCATCTGCGCTTCGACCGGTAACACTTCTGCTTCAGCAGCTGCGTACGCGGCGCGGGCAGGGATTTCATGCGTCGTGATTTTGCCTTCGGGAAAAATCGCGACCGGAAAATTGCTTCAGGCGTTTGCCTATGGAGCGAAGATCGTCGCGATTGACGGCAATTTTGATGACGCGCTGCGAATCGTTCGCGAACTGGGCGCGACTGGCGATTTCACGATCGTGAATTCCATTAATCCGGATCGGATCGCAGGACAGAAGACCGCCGCATTTGAAGTTGTCGATGACTTGGGCGATGCGCCCGATTTTCATTTACTGCCAGTAGGGAATGCCGGAAACATCACGGCGTACTGGGCCGGCTATCGGAAATACCTCGCGTGCGAAAGATCAACAAAATTGCCGGCGATGATTGGCTTCCAGGCGGCCGGCGCGGCGCCAATGTTTTACGACTGCATAATCGACAAGCCGGAAACGATCGCCTCGGCGATTCAAATCGGCAATCCTGCCAGCTGGCACCAGGCGCTCGCGGCTATCGTCGAATCGCGAGGCGCGATCGATGTGGTCACCGATGAGGATATTTTGGCAGCGCAGAGGTGGCTGGCACAGCATGAAGGAATCTTTGTCGAGCCCGCCAGCGCGGCGTCGATTGCCGGTCTTTTCAAGTGGTGTGATTCAAACGACGCAACGTACTCGTTCCGGGAAATTTCGGAAGGCAGCCGGATCGTCTGCACCGTAACTGGACACGGATTGAAGGACCCTGATGTGATTATCGCACGAATGAACGAATTGAAGCCGATCGCCGCGACGGTGACGGATGTGCGACGCGCAATCGAGCTGTAGCCGCCTCATCTGTCATATCGAGCGAAGTCAACCTATCCCGCGAACTTTAACTCTGAGTTGAGCCACCGGATTGAAAAGCCTTGCCTCGCCCCCGAAAACTTTCGGGGCTGCGTTGCAGCCTCGACTCTGCTCGGAATGATGATTATGAGATTTGGTTTAACATTCGTCTCAATATGCGCCTGGTAGTTCAAAAGTACGGCGGCACGTCGGTTGGAACACCGGAACGTATTTGTCATGTGGCGCAGCGAATCCTCGAGACACAGCGCCAGGGTTACCGGGTAGTGGCGGTAGTCTCTGCAATGGGCGGCGTTACTGATGAGTTGGCCCGGCTGGGACACGCAGTTGCACGGCAGCCAACGAAACGCGAGCTCGATATTCTGCTTTCAACCGGCGAACAGGCTGCCGCAGCGCTGACCGCCATGGCAGTGAACGATCTGGGTGGAACGGCAATTTCACTGACCGGCGCCCAAGCGGGAATTTTAACCGACCGCAATCACACGCGTGCCCGGATCGCGAACATCAGTCCAAAACAAATCCACGAGCTGCTCAACGAAGATTACATCGTTATCGTGGCCGGTTTCCAAGGCCAGACCGCGGAAGGGGAAACGACCACGCTTGGCCGTGGCGGATCGGATCTGACGGCGATCGCGCTGGCTGGCGCCTTGAATGCCGACACCTGCCAGATTTTCACAGACGTGGACGGCGTTTTCACCTGCGATCCACGAATTGTTAAAGACGCGGAAAAACTCAGTGAAATCGCTTATGACGAGCTGCTTGAGATGGCGGGAAGCGGCGCAAAAGTGATGCAGTCCCGCGCTGTGGAGTTTGCCAAAAAATTCGGCGTGCGGTTCGAGGTCCGATCGACCTTTAAACAAGCCGCCGGGACCGTCACAAGAGAAGAAACCCCAAATATGGAAGACACCCTGATTCGGGGGATCAGTTTGGATCGACATCAGGCCAAGCTCAGCATTGCCGGTGTGCGTGATAAGCCCGGAATCGCCGCCCGGATCTTCTCTGATATCGGCGCTGCGCACATCATAGTTGATATGATCGTGCAGAATGCATCGATTGACGAGACAACGGACATTTCGTTTACAATTCACGAAGATGAGCTGGAAAACGCTCGCACAATCCTTATGCCGGTGCTGGGGGAACTCGGCGGGAAGCGGTTAAACACTGCAAGCGGCGTGGCGAAATTGAGCGTAGTCGGCATCGGGATGCGATCCCATTCAGGTGTTGCCGCGCGAATGTTCGAATGCCTTGGCCGCGCCGGCATCAATATTCAGCTGGTCTCGACGTCGGAGATCAAAATTGCCGTGATTATTGACGAGAAAGAGGCCGATCGCGCAGCGCAGTTGATCCATGCCGAATTCGGCCTGGGACAGTTG
>DASYSX010000234.1:0-8216 GCA_036002955.1 Candidatus Udaeobacter sp.
GGCGTTCGCCCAAACACGCGTCTTGCGGAGCAAGCAGGAATCGCAACTGACAACGGTGTTTTGGTAAACGAATTTTTGGAAACGAATGTTCGCGGAATTTTTGCCGCGGGCGACATCGCGCGCTGGCCTGATCCGCGCTCAGGGCGAATCCGCGTGGAACACTGGGTTGTGGCTCAGCGCCAGGGTCAGACTGCCGCGCGTAATATTCTCGGCGCACGCGAACCTTTCGAGAGTTCGCCGTTCTTCTGGAGCAATCATTTCGATCTACACATCCACTACGTCGGTCACGGCAGCGGAGGCGATGATGCAAGTGTGGCGGGCGACCTGAAAGCCAAACAAGCCTCGGTGATTTTTCGCTCCAACGGTAAACTCAATGCTGTCGCAAGCGTAGGTCGTGACCGAGAGAATCTCGAAGCTGAAGTAGCGCTTGAGCGAGGCGAAGAATTCTTTCCGTCGTGATTTAGGCGAAAGCGGCGCGCGAACGGAACGGCTACGAATCGACGCGCGCTGGCAGATGTTTTTCGATCGCGTCGATCAACTCGGGGATGCTGATCGGTTTCGCGACTAACGGATGGCCCTGGATATGAAGTCCGCTGTTCGCCTCGCTGTGCGTGACCAGCGCCGTCAGAAAAATTATCGGCGTCTCGTGCAATTCACGGTCGGCTTCAATTTGTGTCGCTAATTCGCCTCCGTCTATCTCTGGCATGACGATGTCGAGCAAGATCACGTCGGGCTTAAAATCGTGCGCCGTCTGATCAGCCCTGGCGGCATCGTTTTCCTCCAGCACCAGATACGGGCCGGATCTTTCCAGAAGAATTTTTACAAGGTGGGTGCTATTCGCATCGTCATCGACGATCAGAATCCGTCGTTTTCCTTTGCCAACTGACCCCAAGTTGGGCTCCAGCGGGTGCGAATCAGCGCCGGTCATTCGCGGGGACCAATCCGGGTTGAGCAATTTCGTCATGATTTGTCGTCACGCGCTCAACCACGTGACAAACCATGCTCCTAATAAGCCGAGAAATATACCGACTAGCGGACTGGACACGGCGAACCAAAACGGAATTAGTTCTTTTAATAAAATTGTTTCGTCTTCGACATTTGCAGTTTGAACAATCGCTCTCATAGACTTCAGCGTATTGTTCGGATCGAACTGCGATCGCGCGTGTATCAGGGCGTTTGGAGCTCACTGGACTCTCTTTATGGAGCCGACGCGCCCTCGCGTCGCAAGCGGCCCGAGGGCGGGGCGTCTTCAATATAACGTGCTTCAAAACAATGCCACCTGCCAGTTGCGGTTCTCCCAACGTTGATCGCGTTTCCAGAAAATTGTAAAGGCAAACAGTGAACCAGCCGGCCATTCGGCGGTTGGAAAATCTGCGAACCAGAGACCGAGTTTCTCCTGGTGCATCGTCTGCGCCTGGTTAGTCCGCTGCCAATCATCCGTCGACCAGGTGATGCTTGCCTCTTCGGCGAGGATGATCCGCAAAATTTTGGCGCGCGACATTCGCTGCGTCGGGTGACGAATCGTCCAAATCTCAAAACGATTCGGAGTTGGATTCACCACGTATCGCTGATAGGCGGGATCGACCCGGTGAAAGCAAACACCGTCATGCCGGCTCCGGACGAGCGTAACGTATTCCGCGTGCGACCAGCAAAGCGGCATAGCCGCGCCCGTCGGGCAACCGCGTTTCATTCTTACATCTGGTAAGTCGGGTCCGTCCCAGACCTGTTCGGTCAGCATGCCGCCCTGATTCGAAAAATCTTCGATCGTTGTGATGAACGGTTTAGGATCGCGGCCGGCAGCGAGTTCGTAATGGCCCCGTTCTCCTGTCAAAATCGGCCAGCATCGGCCGACTCCGGTCCCGTCGTAAGCGCTGCCGTCATTTTTTTGTCCGTAGCCGTCGTGATTGTAACGACGCCAGCCGGGGCCTTGCGGCAGGTCGTGCTTGAGAACGCGATCAATCACTTTAATTGAGTCACACACGAGCGGATCGTTCGGATGGCGGATGCCGTATCGAACCAGATGAAGAAAATCGCCGCCCACAATATTTCGCGCCGGATGCAGACCGCCGCCGTTGGCGATCTGGATCATCTGTGTGTTAGGATCGGCATGAGGATCAGGTGCATTTGGATCGGCGGGATTGATGCGAATGTAATGGCGAGGAATTTCTGGCACCAATTCGCCCGCGGTCGTGACTGTCCATTCTTCGACGTGCGCTGCTAGCCAGTCGGCGTACGCGAAAACAAAATCAGCCGCGTCAGTGTTACCGGTTTCGATGCCCCAATCGGCTGCACAGGCAAGCGCGGCAATCACCACTGCCAGCGTCGAAGGCGAATAGCCGGAATTTTCTTCCCATCGTTCCTGCGCGGTGACTGGCCCTCGCAGGATCAGACGGGCCGCAGCGCGCACAATCATTACGCGCGGTTCGAACAGACCGAGCGCGTCGTTTTTGTGCAAGTGCCACGCCAGCAATATTGGAAAAGCAACTTGATCAAGCTGTAGTCCGGACCAGTAAGCAGTCCCGTCGATCCAACTGTTTTGCGGAAAACTGCCGTCCGGACGCTGAATCGCTGCCAGCCAGACTAATGCACGCAGCGGTGTCCCCACCTGACCCGTGGCGAGGAGCGCGCTGGCACTCTGCACGAGGTCGCGCGTCCAAACGAGATGATAGCCACCGAAATCCAAATCGCCTTTGGCTTCGCCCCAGGGAATGCTCATCGATGCGACGATTGCACCTTGGAAAACCTTGTCCTCATTCGCCAGCAATACACACCGGCTCAGCCGATACTCACCGCCGCCATCGGACGTGTCGTTGCTGAAATCGAACTCGGAATTAATCACCGCACGTTGCCACTGACGAACATACCCTTCGCGGTTTGACTGAAACGGATCGGCCAACGATTGGAACAATTTCGTGGCAGCGCTTTGGTAACTTCGACCAAATGCAACAGCGATCGTAAATTCATTGGTCGCGGGCAAATCGATTTCGCCGGTTAACGCGATATTCCCGTTAGGCGCTGTTCGAAATTCCCAGTCCATCTTGAAATTATCCATCAGATCCTGCCAACCATCGCTGAAGCCGACGTAACCGACCGAGCGCCGGGAGAAACCGGTGCTGCATGCCATTAACAGATGAACGTTGTGGCGCTGCGCGTGCAGCAGTTTGTTACCACCGATTTCAGTGCACGATCCTGAGTTGCCGCCCCCAAAGCCAGCGAGATGCGGTGCTAACAATGCGTACAGGCGTAACTTGCCGCGTAATGATTCGTCGAATACCTCGAGTTTTGTGTGCACGAGCAGTACCGACCGATGCGGATCGGTGAGCACATCTTTCACCAGACGATAGCGGCCGCCCGGCTCGGAATTCGTTAGGCAATAAAACAGGCAGTCGCGCTCCGGATATGCAATTTCGTGATTCAGGTCGCGCTTTTCTTCGTGGCAAAAGGTTTCTCCATCGCTGATGAGAAACTGAAAGTCGCGCGTATTGGGTTTGTCGACGTGAGGATAATAAATCTCGTTCACGATCCCGTGACTCAGCGTAAACCAGACGCGACAGCTGGTGTGATATGCCGTGCCGACGCCCTCTTTCGCGCTCGATGTCCAGCGTGGCTCAATCCCGGGCGCGCCAAACGCCAGAGAAGTGTCGGGCGAAGTCATCTTCTAAGCGTTAGACGAACAGACCCAGCACAGCAAGATCACGACTGCGATTGCACAATTATTTTGGGGAGCGCACCCAGCCCGGGTGCTGGTTTCGGCGGCCCGCCGAAACAATCTTGATGCATAAACCACAAGCACCGTGAGTGACACGTAAAACGAGGGAACCGAACACAGAAAATTGTTGCGGCGAGGCCGCCGCAACCAACACGCGGGCCGCGTGTGCTCCCCGGAATTGGCCCCTTGGCTCCCCCAATCAAAGCCCGCTGTCCGCTTGATTCAGTCCCTCACGCAGATTAAGCGTGGCTCTGGCATATGGCTCGATCGAACAAGAGTGAAGTGTTGCGTGCTCACTGCGCCGCGATTGCGCAGGAGGAGGCGGTGCTGCGTGAAGGTGGCGGTAAGGCCGGTCACGAGCGCCAGCGCAAAATGGGACGCTTATCCGTACGTGAGCGCCTTCGTCATTTGCTCGACAAGGACTCGCCGTTTTTCGAGATCGGACTTTGGGCTGCTTACAAAATGTACGATCAATGGGGGAAAATTCCCGCGGCGGGGGTCGTGACAGGCATCGGCAACGTCGAAGGCGTTCCATGCATGATCGTGGCCAACGATGCAACTGTGAAAGCTGGCGCGTTTTTTCCGGCAACGACCAAGAAGGTGATTCGCGCGCAGCGGATCGCGTTTGAAAACGCGCTGCCGCTCGTTTACCTCGTCGACTCGGCGGGCGTATTCCTGCCGATGCAGGATGAAATTTTTCCTGATGAAGATGATTTCGGCCGGATCTTTCGCAATAACTCGGTGATTTCGGCGGCGGGTCTCGCGCAGTTTGCGGCGATCATGGGCAACTGCGTGGCCGGCGGCGCCTATCTGCCGGTGCTGTGCGATAAGATTTTGATGACGCAGGGTAGCGGGCTTTATCTCGCCGGTCCGTCGCTGGTGAAAGCGGCCATCGGTCAGATTGTCGATGCGGAAGAATTGGGCGGCGCGCAAATGCATTCGGAAATTAGCGGAACCGTGGATTTCTTTGAAAAGGATGATCCATCGTGTCTCAAGCGGCTTAGATCGTTAGTCGCATTGTTGCCCGAGGCGAAGTCTGTCGGCGCGCCCGGCGGTCGCGCCCTACCAAAGGCGGCAAAGAATCCGGACAGCGTTTATGACCTGATCAGTTTTGAGGGGCGGCAAACTTATGATGCTCGCGATCTGCTTGCCATGGTCGTCGACCAAAATTCACTCGACGAATACAAGGCCGATTATGGCAAAACGCTTGTCACTGCCTACGCCCGCATCAATGGCCGGCCCGTGGGAATTGTTGCCAACCAGCGCGTGCAGGTCAGGACAAAAAAGGAAGGAATCCAGATGGGCGGCGTCATTTACGCCGATAGCGCAGACAAAGCAGCGCGGTTCATCATGGATTGTAATCAGACAAATCTGCCGATCATTTTTTTTCAGGACGTTAGCGGGTTCATGGTCGGTCGCGACGCAGAAGAAAGCGGGATCATTCGCAGCGGCGCCAAGCTCGTGAACGCGGTGAGCAATTCTGTCGTGCCGAAGATTACTGTGATCGTGGGCGGATCGTTTGGCGCTGGCAATTACGCAATGTGCGGCAAGGCGTATGATCCGCGGTTTATCGTTGCCTGGCCGAACGCGCGTTATGCGGTAATGGGCGCCGCGCAGGCGTCGGACACAGTGTTCTCGATTCTCGCCAGGGCCCGCGAGCGTGGTGACAAAAAAGCTTCGCCCGAGGAGCTGGAGGAACTTCGCGCCAAGGTGAAACAGAGTTATGAAGAGCAAACCGATATTCGCTATGGCGCAGCGCGCGGCTGGGTCGACGCTATTATTCAACCGCACGAAACGCGTGACGTGCTCATTCGCCTTTTAGAGTACGTCTCGCGTCCGATGCCGAAAGCGCATTTCCACACCGGAGTCATCCAAACCTAATTCGTCATTCGTCATTCGGATTTCGTCATTCGCATCATGCCTGTCGTTTTAGTCGAAAAAGAGTCGCCACATATAAGCGTCGTAACTCTCAGCCGTCCTGAGCGCCGGAACGCGCTTACTCTCGAGCTGTTAACTGAATTATGTACGGCCATTAACGACGCGTCGCAGGAACCGGAGCAGCGCGTTCTAATTTTTCGGGGGGCAGGCGCGGCGTTTTGCACCGGCTTGGATTTGAAAGAAGCGGCTGATCAAACGAAAGCGCACGCGACGGCCGAGATGGTGGCGAACACTTTAATTGCGATCAGCCAAACGCGGCTCGTCACAATTGCGGCGGTGCATGGCGCTGCGGTCGCCGGCGGCGCAGGGATAATGTCGGCGTGCGACTTTGTTGTCGCCGCCGAGAGAACAAAGATTGGATACCCCGAGGTGCGTCGCGGACTCGTTGCCGGATTGGTTATGACATTTCTGCGCCGCCAGATCGGCGAACGAAACATCCGCGAGCTGTTGTTTAGCGGAGAATTGATCGACGCCACGCGCGCGAAAGAATTCGGACTAGTGAATCGTGTCGTCGCCTCACAAGATGTGATGAACGAAGCAAGAAAATTTGCGGCGTCGGTTCTGCAGGGCGCACCTGGCGCGTTGGCACAAACGAAACGACTCGTGGAGGAGCTTTGGTGGCATTCCGTGAAGGGGGACATCGATCTCGCGCTGAAATATCACATGCAGGCCCGTGAATCGGACGAAGCGCGCGAAGGCATCTCCGCCTTTAACGAAAAGCGCAAACCAAACTGGGTAAATTCGTAGCACAGACGTAAGGCGTAGAAGGTGGAACCGATTGTCCCCAATCGGTTGGCATTTGGCCCGTTTCAACGTGTTAGGGACAACACGTTCCCCTTGAGCGAGGTGAACGGCGGAGCCGCTCGTTAACTGGAATAAATTACTTACGCAGCCTGCGGTGCGGTTCTCGGCGGCAAACTCCCAGCGGTCGGTCCTTGATATTGTGCGCTGCCGAACCCGAGAATCGGGAAGAAAATCACGCTTAGCAGGACCAAACCAATCCCGAATCCTACTCCTTTCCCAAAACTCTTAGCCAGATCTATGCAAAGAACTATCCCCACGATGAAGTTTACGAACGGAATTAATAACAGAATGACCCACCAACCGGGTCGGCCGACGATTTTGCAGAGGATGTACCAGTTGTAAATCGGGATAATCGAAGCCCATCCGGGCTGTCCTGCCTTGGTGAAGA
Source organism: Candidatus Udaeobacter sp. (assembly GCA_036002955.1). GTDB lineage: Bacteria > Verrucomicrobiota > Verrucomicrobiia > Chthoniobacterales > UBA10450 > Udaeobacter. The sequence continues at coordinate 6,840 of DASYSX010000234.1, forward strand.
TTTTCCAGCACGCTGCAATCATTAAGACCGTGAACGCCAGCCAGAAAATCCAAAACAGTGGCCCGGGCGCCTGTCCCTGAGACGAGGAAGAGTAAGAATACTCGACCTGTGCGAGCACGCGTGTGGGAATGGACAGAAGGGTTTGCGTAACGTCGATGAGTAAGTTCATAGCGGTGAAGAGTTACGCGACGGTTTAAAAGACTGCTGGTCGCGCGGCAAGCAAAATCTTCGCTAGATCCAACATTGCGCGGCATTTAGAAATGCCTGCAAGCTAACAGATCAGCGTTGCTACGTTGTGCACGTTCAAATGCGCAGACGAACGGCCGTGGCGCACGTGCGGAAAGCCGGCCTCTACTTGTGCACTTTCTTCTTTTTGTGTTTCTCTTTGTTTTTCTTCGTGAAAGGCGTGCTGGTTGGCGTCGGCGACGGCGTACCAGAAAATTCTGGTGTCGGCGATGGCCTCACGCGTGGCTGAGCTAATATGGCCTGATGAACATCCTTCAGTGCTTGCAAGGCCAATTTGAGCTCCGGCGTCGTGGCCAAAGTAGACATTCGCTGATAGTAGAGCTCGTAATAACTGCTGAGCCTTTTTCGTTTTTCCAAGTCTGTGCGCGCTGCTTGCGCATATTTCTTTGCCGCTTGTACGTCCGGATCATTGACGGTGCGGTTCTTCAATTGCCGCCACAGCGCATGCATCTGCAGTGCATCGGCATCTTTACCTAGTGACTTAGGCTTAAAACTTTCGTCAAGCTGCTTCAGTTCCGGCAACTCGGGGCCGTTTGGCGGCGGAGTGGGGCTGGCTTCTTCCTCCTCTTGCTCTGGAAACAGATCCACAGACGGTGGCGCGGCTTCCTGTCCGTGCATCATCATGGCGGCAACCAACAGCGCGCTGGAAAAGATTAGCCCATATTTCTTCATCACTGGTTCCGTCAAACGTAGCCGAATTTCCCGATGCGGGAAGGCGCTACCCGTGGTAAAGAACCCCGCGGCATTTCGGGGCGTAGCTTAGCTTGGTAGAGCGCGTGGTTTGGGACCACGAGGTCGGAGGTTCAAATCCTCTCGCCCCGATATTCAAGGAATGACGGCGTCCCAGCCGTCATATTCAAATGCGACAGGTGCCCAAGCCGTCGTTCCTTGTTGAGCGCTTCGCCTTTCCAGCGCGAAGCGCGCGGTCGCCAATCGAGCATTTACCCCAGGTTTGGCGCGAGTCGCTTTTCCACTGCGGCTACGGTTTCGCTTCGCCGGGCCGCGTAATCAACTGCTTGATCGAGTCCGATCTGTCCGACTCCGAAATATTTCGATTCCGGATGCGAAAAATAGAGCCCGCTCACGCTGGCTCCGGGATGCATTGCAAACGACTCAGTCAGTTTGATCCCT
>DASYSX010000235.1:0-19964 GCA_036002955.1 Candidatus Udaeobacter sp.
CCGATCGGTTTCCGCGAAGACTTGATCGAAGCGATCTCCCGTTTACCGAAACTCGCCGAGCACGTTCATCTGCCATTGCAATCGGGATCGAACAAAATCCTGAAAGCGATGCATCGTGCGTACACCGCAGAAAAATACGTCGAGCTTGTCCGGCGAATTCGCCGGGCGCGCGATCGGATTGCGATTACCAGTGATATAATCGTCGGATTTCCTGGTGAAACCGAAGATGATTACAAACAGACGCGCGATTTGGTCGAGGAAATCGAATTCGATAATGCTTTCGTGTTTCGCTATTCGCCCCGGCGCGATACTCCCGCCGCGAAAATGCCGGATCAAATCGACGAACAACTGAAAGAAGAGCGCAATCAAGATTTGCTCGAAGTGGTTAATAAATCGAATCGCCGGATTCTCGAACTCCTGGTCGGGAACCAGGTAGAAGTGCTTTGTGAAGGCCCAAGCAAAACAAACCGGGCACGCCTGATGGGACGAAGCCGGACAAACAAGATTGTGGTATTTCCGCCTCCGAAACAACGCCCGACAGGCCAAAGCGAGGACCTTACTGGGAAACTTGTGAATGTCCGAATTGAACGCGCCAATGGATTCAGCCTCTACGGGATGCCCCTGCTGGAGTAGCGATGTTCAATCGCAGGTTGAAAACTTGCGTTACCGTATCCAAACTCAGACGCGATCAGTTAGTTCGACGCATGATTTACCATCTCTCTTTGCATACAGCAGGAATAATTGCCGGCGCGTTTCTCGTTGTGGTCGGTGTGCTCGGATTGGTGAAACCCGACTTCGCGCAAGTGATGAAACAGCTTCCACGTTCCCGGCTTGCCGGCGTTGTGCTGCTCACCATTTGCCTGGCGTGGACCATGTGGTTACTCGCCACCATCCAGATGGGCGAATTCGCCGGGTTTCGTCGTCCCCTTCTGATTGGATTACCAGTTGGTTACGTGCTCGCGCTGTTTTTCGTAGATGAATTTCTCGCGGTACGCGCTCTCGGGATTCTCTGTTTGCTCGTGGCCGAACCGCTTCTTGATGCGGCCTTTTTGCGTTACGAAACGAGCCGCTTGCTCGTGACGGTATTTGCTTACTTGCTCATTATCGCGGGCTTGTTCTGGGTGGCGATTCCGTACGTCCTTCGCGATCAAATCAATTGGAGCGCTCGCAGTGTTTTTCGCTGGCGTTGCCTGCATGCGATCGTGCTGGCTTACGGATTCGTAATTCTCGGGTTCGCGTTTACGCGATACTAGATCCGTCGGCGATCTCGAATCGGAGAGAGACGAGCTTTGATTTCGGCGCTCACAGAGCGTCTCTACAGTAAATCGCATGAACCGCATTCTGGTGATCCGCGGCGGCGCAATCGGCGATTTCATTCTCACTTTACCCGCGCTCAAAGCGCTTCGTGACGCGCGGCCGCGGGCGCGGATTGAGATTCTCGGCTACAAGCACATTGCTGTGCTCGCAGAAAATCGGTTCTATGCGCAAGCAGTGCATTCGATTGAATACGGGCTGCTGGCGAGATTTTTCGCGCGTAATTCGGAATTGCCTGCCGAATTGGCCGATTACTTTGCCAGCTTCGACTTAGTCATCAGTTATCTCTACGACCCTGACGAGATATTCGAAAGCAATCTCCGTCGCTGTGGCGTCGGCAATCTGTTGTGCGGACCAGCAAAGATCACCGATTCAAGGAGTGACGGCTTGCCAACCGTCATAGGGCACCCGACGGCTGGGAAGCCGTCGTTCCTTGGTAGTCACGCGGCCCGGCAACTTGCGCGACCGATAGAGGAACTGGGAATCGATGTTGTCGATTTTGCCGAAAGAATTTTTCCTTCAGTGGAAGATCGGGAATTTGCCCGCGAATTTCTCGCGTCGGTGCCGCAACCGATTATCGCGATACACCCGGGAAGCGGCAGCCACGACAAGAACTGGCCAGTGGAAAAGTGGATCGACTTGTTTTCGCCGGACAATCATTTCGCTGACCTGAAACGCCTGCTCGTGATCTCGGGCGAGGCAGACGAAGCTCAGGCGAACCAATTGGAACGCGAATGGAAGAATCGCGGCGTCCGTTTCCTCAGGAATTTACCGCTGCCTCGCCTTGCTGCCGTCCTTGAGCACTCGATATTCATTGGACACGACAGCGGAATTTCGCATCTGGCTGCGGCGGCCGGCGCAAATTGCATTTTACTCTTCGGTCCGACGAATCCAGATGTTTGGGCACCAAAGAACGAGAACGTGCGAGTTCTCAGGTCGCCGAGCGGGAAACTTGATGATCTTCAAATCGAGACGGTTGAAGCAGCTCTCGGCGCGCTGCTGTAGTGTGCGCTGTCCTGAGCGCAAAATCTTACTTTGCCGCGTTTGCCAACTCCGCTGAGGACAGCGGACTCTACAGCATGGTTACTCCCAGCCTTAATTTTCGTAGCCGCGAGGAAACTTCTGATGCCATTTCCAGGCGCTCTGTACAATTGCGTCGAGGAATTGGAATTGCGGTTGCCAGCCAAGTTCCTTCTTAATTTTTTTTGACGAAGCGATGAGCCGGGGCGGGTCGCCAGGCCGGCGTGGTTTTTCGATCGTTTCGATTTTTCGTCCAGTAATTTTGCGACACGATTCGATCACTTCTCGAACGCTCGAACCGCCACCCGTACCAAGGTTGTAACAACCGCTCGCGGATTGCCCGAGCGCCAAAATATGCGCGTTGGCGAGATCGAGGATGTGAATGTAATCGCGAATACAGGTTCCATCCGGCGTTTCGTAGTCGGTTCCGTAAATCTCGACGTTCGATTTTTCGCCGAGCGCTACCTGCAGCACGGTAGGAATAAGATGCGTCTCCGGTCGATGGTCCTCGCCGAATTTTTCGGTTGCGCCGGATGCATTGAAGTAGCGCAGACAAACAAATTTCACTGCGTGAATTTCGTCGTACCAGCGCAGCATTTTTTCAAACACCAGTTTGGATTCGCCATATGGACTGATGGGACGCGGCTGCGCACTTTCGTCGATTGGCAGGCGATCAGGCGGACCAAAAAGGGCGCACGTGGACGAAAAGATGATCCGCCGCACACCAGTCGCGACCATGGCGTCGAGCAGATTCAATCCATTGCAAACATTATTCCGAAAATATTTGGACGGGTTCTGCATCGACTCGCCAACCAGCGCGTTCGCGGCGAAATGCATCACGGCGTCCGGACGATGAGTGGAAAGAGCAGCTTCGATCTGCTGTCGATTCGCAAGGTCGCCTTCAATAAAATGCGTTCGGGAATCGACGGCGCTCCGATGGCCTTCACTCAAGTTGTCGAAAATGGCAACGTCATGCCCCTCATTCAGCAAGAGCTCGGAGCAAACGCTCCCGATGTATCCTGCGCCGCCAACCACGAAGATTTTCATTGGCGGAAAAAATGCAGTGTGATCGGCACTAAATCAAAGCAACTCGCCGGCTTCGCGCTCCCTTTCGCGCTGGTCTGCTTGTAGATGGTGCTAATTTGAAGCCGCAGTGCGTCGGGGAGTATTTTGAGCGACGGCTTTGCTCTTCTTTTTTTCGAGGGCCGCGACCATCTTCCGAACGCAATTGTGTTTGCAGCGCGGTGCAAGAACTTTCAAACTTTCTTCCTCTGAACCCCATTGCAAAATGTCGATGTCGACATAGCGGACACCCCAGTTGTTTACCTCCGACCGGCTGCCCTTATAAAGATCGATAGTGCCGGTGCCGACCAAAGCGTTCCCGTAATCGTCGATGACGTATTCTTCGCTAGTATCAGCGAGGCGAAAGCGCGTTCCCAAGGGGTATCGGGACCAATCCGACGCTGCACTTAATACGTGCCGGCCGGAGAGATATGCGCCCACTGCGTTGTGAGCACCGCTTCCTCCTTCATGCTGTGTGTACGCGGTGGTACGCACCTTTGGAATGCGCTCTCCACTGGTAAGAGTCGGTTTGACTGATTGCGTCGCGCAGCCTACGACAAGGCAAGCTAAAGCTCCCGCGAGCGCCAGGTTAAGGCATCTAGGCATCGGCGTTTCGGGCCTTAATAGCAGGCTGGCCAGCCGGGGGCAAGCGATTTTTGCGGAAATTCCCTAGGGGGCAACCCATTCCTAACCACGCCCGAGTTTTGACGCTCGCAATTCTCCGAGCCAATTGAGCGCTAACGCGCCGGCGGTTGCGAGAGTTCGCTCGTGCAATGTGGGCACCGGGTCGCCTTGATCGGTATAGTCATCGCACATGCCGGACAATCTTTTGATACCGGCGCAGCGTTGGGAGCCGGGCGCTTCATCTTATTGACTGCTTTTACGACAAGAAAGATGCACACCGCAACAATGACGAAGTTGATGACAAGCGTGATAAAGTTGCCGTAATTCCAAGTGATCGCCTTGTGAGCGACTGCGTCAGCCGGCGTTGAGAAATTCGTCATCCCATCCGCGCCTGGCTTTAAAACAATAAACTTGTTGGAAAAGTCGAGCCCACCCGTAAGCAGGCCTATCGGAGGCATCAGAATGTCTTTCACGAGCGAAGTGATGATACCTCCAAAGGCTGCGCCGATGATGACGCCGACAGCGAGATCGATCGCATTACCCTTAACCGCGAATTCTTTGAATTCCTTCCACATATCGCTCAGTTAATCAGGTAACAACGATGTTGACGAGCTTTTTGGGAACGACAATTAGTTTGCGAACCGCCTTCCCGGCGATCCGATCTTGAACTTTTGGATTCGACAGCGCGGCCGCTTTCAGTTCCTCCTCCGCAGCCGCAAGCGGCATCTTAATTCGATCCCGAAGTTTGCCGTTGATTTGAATGACGATTTCAACTTCATCTTCAATTAGCAAACGCTCGTCGTAAGGGGGCCATGATTGTTCGGTAACGTCTCCGCGCGCGTCGCCAAACTCAGCGCTCAACCCCTCCCACAGTTCCGATGAAATGTGCGGAGCGAATGGATTAAGCAGGATCAGGAACGACCGCATGGCCGACAATGGAATCGTTTCGGCGTTCGTAAACCCATTCACGAAAATCATCATCTGCGAAATGGCGGTGTTAAAGGAGAACGATTCGATATCGGCCGTCACTTTTTTGATCGTGGCATGCAGTAACTTTTGCTGCGGCTTGGTGGCATCGATGGATCGTACCTTTTTTGATACTTCCCATTCGCCTGCCTGGTTCTCTGTCATCAGCAAGCGCCAGACGCGCGCGAGAAAACGCGCGACGCCTTCCACGCCGTGGGTGCTCCACGGTTTCATTTGCTCGAGCGGTCCCATAAACATTTCGTAGCAACGGAAAGCGTCCGCGCCGTGCTGATCGATCACGTCATCAGGATTAACAATGTTGCCGCGCGATTTGGACATTTTCTGGTTGTCTTCGCCGAGGATGACTCCCTGGTTCACCAACCGCTGAAACGGCTCCGGCTTTGAGACGTAACCCAGATCGAATAACACCTTTTGCCAGAACCGGGCGTAAAGCAGATGCAACACTGCGTGCTCAGTTCCTCCGACGTACAAATCTACGCCGCCAGGTTTATCGCCGCCCATCCAGTAACGCTCCGCCTCTTTACCAACGAATCGTTCGTCGTTATGCGGATCGGAAAACCGCAGGTAATACCAGCATGATCCTGCCCACTGCGGCATTGTGTTCATCTCGCGCACCGCCTCGTCGGAGTAACGGATCCACTCTTTTGCCTTTGCCAGTGGCGGTTCTCCGGTACCGGTCGGTTTGTAATCGTCGAGCGGCGGCGGAATGATTGGCAATTCTTTTTCCTGCAATGCGCGGTGTCTGCCGTCTTCCCAGACAATTGGAAATGGCTCACCCCAATACCGTTGACGCGAGAATAACCAATCGCGCAGCTTATAATTGATGGCGCATTTACCAAGGTCACGTTCCTCCAGCCAGGCGGTGATTTTCTCTTTTGCCTCGGCGCTCGTTAGGCCATTGATGACCGGTGAATTAACGGCGACGCCTTCGCCCGTGAATCCAAGTGCCGGCTCATCTCCGGTTGGCTGAACAACGACGACAATCGGCAAATCGAATTTCTCCGCGAATTCCAGATCGCGTTGATCGTGTGCCGGCACGCCGCCTATCGCGCCGGTTCCATAGCCAAGCAACACGTAATCAGCGATCCACATTGGAATCTTTTTGTTGGTGGCTGGATTGATCGCGTACGCTCCAGTGAATACGCCGGTCTTTTCTTTCGACAGGTCGGCACGCTCCAGTTCACTTTTACGCGCGGCGCGCTCGCGATATTCGCGTACTTCCGGCCATTGCCCCTCGGTTACGATCAAATCAACCAATGAATGTTCCGGCGCGAGAACCAGAAATGTACCGCCGTAAAGCGTGTCCGGTCGCGTAGTGAAAACGCGAATCTGCTGATCCGCATTCTCAATCTTAAAATTGATCTCCGCCCCTTGGCTGCGGCCAATCCAGTTACGCTGGAGCAGTTTGATTCCCTCGGGCCAATCCAATTCGTCGAGTCCGTCAAGCAATCGCTCGGTAAAGGCGGTGATACGCAACATCCATTGTCGCATCGGCCTTCGCACAACGGGGAAACCGCCAACCTCGCTCTTGCCATCTATAACTTCTTCGTTGGCCAAAACTGTACCGAGTCCGGGACACCAGTTGACGGCAACATCGGCCACGTATGCGAGACGCACACTGTCCGGATCGGTTCCGCGATAGGTGGAAATCGGTTCGGCCCGATTTGTCTCCGGGTTGAACCAGGAGTTGTAGATCTGCAGGAAAATCCACTGTGTCCATTTGTAATACTTCGGATCAGTCGTGTTGATCTCTCGTTGCCAATCGTAGGAAAAACCGATCCGCTTCAATTGGCTTTTGAACTTCGCCACATTTTCACGCGTGGTGATCGCCGGATGCTGACCGGTTTTAATTGCATATTGCTCTGCGGGCAGGCCGAAAGCGTCCCATCCCATTGGGTGTAAGACGTTGAAGCCGCAAAAACGTTTATAGCGCGCGACGATGTCGGTGGCGGTGTAACCTTCCGGATGACCAACGTGCAGCCCCGCGCCGCTCGGGTAAGGAAACATATCGAGCACGTAGAATTTTGGCTTCGCAGGATCGAAATTTTTGTCGCCAGGGTTGGGCGCGTGAAAAAGCTGGCGCTCGTCCCAGATCGCTTGCCATTTCGGCTCGATTTGATCGAACGGGTATGGTTTGCGTCGGTCGACACTCATGCAGGTAAATCAGGAAACCAAAAGCCAGGAAAAGAAACTAGAATTTACTCTTGTTTTCGATTTCCACATTTCAATTGAACGGTGATCGAGCTTGTAGTCGCAACGCGCAACAGACATAAGACGCGCGAAATCCAGCATATTCTCGGACCGCAGTTTATGGTGCGCGATCTCGCGGATAGCGAAGTTCCGGAGATTTGCGAGAACGGAATGTCGTTCGAGGAAAACGCGAAACTCAAAGCTCTCGCCGCATCGAGACACTTGCCAGCACTGGTGATTGCTGACGATTCGGGATTGCAGGTTGACGCTCTCGGCGGTGCACCTGGAATTTATTCGGCGCGCTACGCAGGCGCCAACGCGACCGCCAAGGATAAAATTGATAAACTGCTTCGCGAGCTCGCCCGAGTTCCCGCTACAGAAGCTGGGCGTCGAGCTCGATTTCGCTGTGTCGTGACGCTGGCTCGTAATGGCAATCTCCTCGGAGTTTTCGAAGGGACAGTGGAAGGAAGAATCGCCGATACTCCACGTGGCGAGTCTGGATTCGGCTACGATCCAATTTTTGTTCCTGACCGATTCGAGCAAACTTTCGGCGAACTACCGAAGGCAGTGAAGAACACGATCAGCCATCGCGCAAAAGCCATTCGCGCAGTCGCCGATAGACTTCGACGGCTAGATGTCGGCGGCTAAGGCGAAGGAGGTGGAGGAGCGGGGGGAGGCGGCCCGCTTGTCTGGGTCACGCCGCCAGCTGCTCTAATCTGATATCCAACTTTTGTGATGCCTACCGATCGAACTTTGTCGAGAACTCCGATCACGTCGCCATACATCGCCATCGGCTGCGCACTGATTGAAATTTTGATGTCCTTGTTTGCCCTGTGAAGCTGGAATAATCGCGGCATTACCTGATCATCCGGTACAAATACGTTATCGAAGAATACCGCATTTCCTTCGAGCACTTTGATAGAGACGAAGTCCTTAACCCCGGTAGGCGGTGGCCCAACCGCAGCCGGCAAATTGACGCGAATGCCTTTCATGTGAGTCTGACTCAGGCTCACCATCATGAAACTGGCGAGCAGAAAGAACATGATATCGATCAACGGAATGATCTCGATGCGCGCGTGCTTCTTCGGAACTGGCGAGGATAGTCTCATTTTAGTACGAAGCCCCCGTCATGGTGAAGGTAATGGGAATGTTAACCTTGGAGACTGTTCCGGGTCTAAATCGCCACTGCCGAAATGCGCTAGTGGCGGCGTTATCCAGAATCGAATTCCCAGTGCTTGACGCAACACTACAGCCACTGACGCTGCCGCTACCTGAGTCCACTGTGCAGACGATCGTTCCACTGCCGGTAACATGACGTGAACGCGCCTCGTACGGGTACTGAGGCCGCGGCGCATATACAGCAAGCGCTTTCGCTCGCGACATCGACATCGGTCCCGGACTCTTGACTGGCGTGAATGTCTTGGGCGCTTGTTGTTGTTTCGGTGGCGGTGTTCTCTCTTCAACAAATTCCGGCTGAATTTCCGGCGGGGGCGGAGGCTCCGGAATCGGAATGTCTTCGGGCGGAGGAGTTGCTTCAGGCGGCGCCAGCACCGCTTCCACCACTTGAGGTGGCTGAGGCGGTAAATCCACCGGCGGAGCTTCGTGCCGCTGAGATACCGCAACAGCAGTTACGTGGATCCCTAACGCAACTGCAAGTGCCGTCCAGAAATACCATGGCGGAGGTGGCCGGTAAATGAGCGGCCTCGGCGTTTCTGTTAGTTTTGCCATATTAAAATGACTTTGATCCGGGAACGGCCTTGAGTGATTCGCTCTTAATTTCGAAGGAAATCTTGTAATACCCAGCCGCGCGAACAAGATCCAGGAGGTGGGCAACGTTCAGGTGGACTGAATCCTTGTCTCCTCGCACGAAAACCTTCGCGTCTGGTGCCGACTGATGCGCCATTTTCAGGCGATTTAGCAATTCCTCGTCCTTTACTTCGTCCTTATCAAAGAAGTAATGGCCATCCTTGTCGACCGAAACGCTGACGTATTCGCGTTTTGTCTGAACTTCACCCGAAACCCCTGAGGGCAGATTCACTTTGATTCCCTTCATGTGCACCTGACTCAGGCTCACCATCATGAAACTGGCGAGCAGAAAGAACATGATGTCGATCAACGGGATGATCTCGATCCGCGCTTTCTTGTGGGGAATGGGTGACGCTACGCGCATACTAAATTGCTAGATGGAAGACCGCGTTGCCGATGAGGGCGTGCCACTCTCGATTGCTACGTGTCGATCTGCGCCGTGGGCTTGGAGCATAACTTCTAAATTGGTTGCTGCCGTTTGCAATTCGAACTCCAAGTTAGACACGCGGGAGGTGAAAAAGTTAAACGGGATTAACGCAAAAATCGCGATACCCAGACCGCACGCCGTGGCAATCAGTGCTTCGGCGATACCGCCAGTGACGGCTTGCACCGCGAGTTCTTCGTTGCCTAGAAAACTGAAGGACCTGATCAGACCGGTGATTGTGCCCAATAGACCGAGCAAAGGCGCGAGCGTTACGAGTGTATCCATGACTACCAGGAAGCGTCCGGCGCGTTTGATCTCGATGCCCGCAGCAACCTGCAGCGCGGCTTCAAGCGAGCTGTGTTGATGGTTCAGACCGTTCCAAAGCATTCGCAGCACAGGGTCGCGGGAACTGCGCGAAAGCCTCGAAGCCTCGGCAGTGTCGCCATTTTCAATTGCGGTGAAAACTTTCTCGATCCGTTTCGGATCACGCCGGAACCAGCGGCCACCCCACCAAATGCATCGCTCAAGCACAACGGTGAGCGCCACGATCGAGACGATCAGAATTGGCCACATTATCGGACCGCCTTTGTGAAACTTGTCGATCAACCAGTTACCACCCAAAAAACCGGCAGGCTCTTCCGGACTTGCTGTAGCGGCTGCAGCAGGGCTCGTCGCAGCTGCTGCCGCAGGACTTGTTGCACCAACTGCTGCTGGACTGGTCACCGCGCCCGGCGCTCCAGGTTGGCCTACTGCTGGCGGTTGTCCCACTGCTCCTGGTTGTCCCGGAGGCGGCACTTGCTCCCCCGGCGGCAGATTTGTGGCAGGTGGCTGCTGCGCCGCGGCTGCCGGATTCGTGGGCGCCTGAGCAGCCGGACTCGTACCCCCGGCTGCGGGCGGCGCTTGTGCCGGAGGCGGAACTTGCGCTAGCGAAACCAACGCGAACGCGACTGTAGAGAGACAGATAGTGAGTAGTGTTTTCATAGTTGAAGCACGAGTTGATGACCGGTTCGATTTCGGTGCAGGTTTTTCCTTATCGCAGAGGACTTATTTCGGAGTCCAGCAAAACTTTTCATTTTTTTCCGCGATACTTCTTGCGCCAAGGACGCATCTTTAATTCGAAACATCTACACTACAAGGTCGTAAGCAAGTGTTTGAAATTGTGCTCCCTAACGTTGTTTCCGTCTTGCGGCCGAAGAATCGTTCGCAGTCGCGACCGTGTTGCGCAAGCGTGGCCAATCATCAATCTGCGCTTCCAATTCATCTCCCGCTTGAATCGGGCCCACGCCAGCGGGCGTTCCAGTTAAAATCATGTCGCCCGGCAAAAGCGTGAGCGATTGACTGATGAATGAAATAATCTGTGCAACTGAATGGATCATCAGGCTCGTGCGCGCGCTCTGGCGCAGCTCGCCGTTCTGCCACAAATTTAACGGCACATCACGCACATCCGCGTCGGCGTACACGAAGGGTCCTATCGGTGTATACGAGTCGAATGATTTGCAACGACCAAATTGCTTCTCCTGCTTTTGCAAATCGCGATCGGTAATATCGAGACCGATGGTGTAGCCGAAAACGTGATCTAGCGCATCGTCTGCGCTGACATTCTTCGTGCCAGCGCCGATCACGATAGCCAGTTCAGTTTCAAAATCTGTTTTGTGTTGGGGAAACGCTATTTCGATCACGCCCTCATGTGCCAGCAGAGAGCTCGGCGCCTTAAACCAGATTAATGGCGCGCCGATTTCAGTGCGTTTCATCTCCGCGATGTGATCGGCATAGTTCAGCCCGACGGCGATCAATTTCGATGGCGCGATTGGAACATCGATTTTGAGATTCGCGCGCGGCACTATGTCGCCCGTGGGTTGAACCTGAATCCAGTACGGCTGTGACAGCCGATGAACTTCATCGTCGCGCAATTCGCCGTAGAAGAATTCGTCGCCCGATCTGAATCCGCCAAATGTTCTCATTGAAATCCGCAGATTACGAGAGTTTGTGAAGCTTACAATGCGCTGTCATCCTGAGCAGAGCGAAGCGCAGTCGAAGGATCTCGCAGAATTACCGCTGGTTGATGCCACGGGATTCCTCCACTTCGCTCGGAATGAACGTGCTTTACTTCGGAACGACAGCCACAAAATCGCGCACCGGCTTTCGCCCTGTAATTGAGAATGCGCTGCCGTCCTCGCGTACGAACCAGAACGCGCTCGAGGAACCACCGTCAAGATTCATTGCCCGTCGGATTTTCGAATCCGCGACGATGGGCATCGTGGCGACCATGTTTGCCAACTCGGCAAGCGAGACCTCTGAGCAAAATCCGAGAAAGGCACGATCATTCGTGGCTATTCCGGCAAAGGTTCGGCGCGCGACCTGTGAATCGTTCAACCCGCGAATGGGTTTGTTTCCTTCGACGAGAAATGGTCCGGATTGAATTGCGGCGATAATTTTTTTTGTGCCAGAAAATTCGCTTACGCGAATGACATCGATGCCGCGGTCCGACTGCAGCAAGATTCCAGTAATCAAACGCGCCCGGCGTACCGGCGAAAAAGTTGTGCCGTCGGCAACTCGCAAGCCAATCGGCTTGAATTCGGTGTCGAAATAACCGCCGTTCACACCGCACACGAATTTTTCTCGCTTCATCATCGCGCCCAGGCTTTGACCATCAGGATTATCGACGACGCGCAACGCAGTCGATTTCGCGGAGAAAACGGCAAGATCGATAGTCACGCGCTGACCGATCGCGGCGTCTTCCACAATTAGATGCCGATGGTCAATTCCTGCGCGGCCGGGTTCCGATTCGGTTGAGAGGATTTTCCACTCTGCGTGCGCCGAGGCGACAAGCGCTATCGCTAGGAGCAAAAGCGATCCATAAAAGGATCGCGCGGCGGAAGCGTAGCGAAATCGCACGACTGTGTGCCGAATAATTAAGCTTTACCCGCGTATTTGGAGAACAGCGCCTGGAAAGCCGGATCGTTTCGAAGCGGGTCCCATGCGGGGTTAACTTTCAGCGTCTGTAACGTCACTTCGCTTGGCCGACTCAATAGTCCATCCAACAATTCGATTGCGCGAGCGTTGTCACCGAGAATCGCATAAACTTGTGCGACCTGCTCAGTGATTTGCGGACCTTCGAATGCATCTTTGCTTTCCGGCCGCAAATCCATAGCTCGTTGCGCTTCTGCGATTGCAGCATCTTTCTCACCAAGCCACGCCAGCAGTTTCGCCAGTTGCACGTGTAAATCCGCATCGTCCGGTTTTTGCTTCACCTGCTGTTCAAGAATGTCTTTCGCTTTGAGCAGGGCCGTGCGCGACGCTGCGTCATCGCCCAAACCTTTTTGAGCAATACCGATGGCGAAATACTTCATGGCCAGCGAACCCGGAACGGCCGCGAATGCATCATCCGTGAACCGTTGACCCAGTTGCAAAAGCTGCTGGTACTTGCGTTGCAACAGGAGAAGATTGGCTTCGTTTCCGACCATCTTCAGCCGTTCTTCGTCGCTAATCGGAAATGATTTTCCTTTCTCCACGGCTCGCTCATACACGCTAAAGTCGCCTTTCTCGGCGATGGCAAGTTTGACCTTGATTTCCCAGAGTCCGATCGCTTGAGGATTAATCTGGAGCGCGCGATCGACCGTTCTGTTAGCGGCGTCGAAGTTTCGCAGCATCTGATAATTGAAAGCGAGATTTTGCAGCGGCCAGGTGTCTTTTGGATTCAAACTGGCTGCCTTCTCAAGATTTGCTGTAGATTCCACCCATTTTCCCTGGCGGCGCTGGATCGCTCCGATGGCCAGATACACTTCTGACTCGTTAGGCAATCCGCGCTGCGCGATCTCAAATTCTTTTAACGCCGCGTCGTAATTGTTGTCGCCATAGTAGTACGAGGACCCGAGCGCGAGATGAGCTTCCGGCAAGTCAGGTTGAAGCTGCAGAGCCTGCTCGGCCAAGCTGCGCGCTTTTTCGCGGTGTTCCGGTGTCGCCTCGTGTGTGCGCAGCATCCAGCTTTCCAATTGCGAATAGCGCGCCAGGGCGAGAGCGAACTTTGGATCCAGCTCGATGGCACGCTGATAAAGCTGCTCGCTCTGTTTCAACTTGGTCAAGTCCTCCATGGCGCAGGAAAGGTCATGCGCTTGCACGAAAGCCAGATAAGCCTCGCCATTTTCCGTGGGCTTCAGCGTCATCTGCGATTTCTCCGCGGGAGATAGCTTTGCCTGCAGCGCATTTGCAATTTCGCGCGCGAGATCGCTTTGGATCTCGAAAACGTCGGTCACATCGCGATCATAATCATTGGCCCAGACGTGCTCATCGGTGTTGGCATCGATTAATTGCACATTGACGCGCACCTTGTTTCCCGAGCGGCGTACGCTCCCCTCAAGAATATTGGAAACACCGAGCGCCTTGCCGATTTCCCGAAGGTTCGTCGGCCGACCTCTATATTGCATCACCGATGTGCGGGAAATCACCCTGAGATCGCTTATCTTCGACAAATTCGTAAGCACATCGTCCTGCACGCCGTCGGCGAAATAGGCGTTTTCTTTTTCATCGCTCAGATTTTCGAATGGCAGGACTGCGATCGACTTGTCGATCTTGCGCGCAGAGGAAATACGGGGGAGGAGAAAAAATCCACCGATTGCAGAAACGATCACGCCAGTTGCGATCAGCAGGATCATGTTACGACGACGACCCGTTCTCGGCGTGGCAGTGTCAGGCGTTACTTGAATCCCTTGCGGTGTGATGTCGTATGCCCAGGCGAGGAGAAGCGCGATGGGAAACCCGATTAACAAAAACGCGATCACCAGGCGCAAACTCCAATTCGGCAATTCCCATGCTGGAAAGGTTGCCGAAGCTATTTGGATCATGCTGCCAGCAACAATGATGTAGGCCGCCGCCACTCGATAAACCTTGCGTCGTTTTACCTCCTCGAAGAAGCCGGTCATAAAGACAGTTGTGATTCGGAACTATACTGCAGCCGCGAATATAGACACAAATTGAGGCCCAACATTCATTTTACCCAGTCGATTGTGCCGGACAACGGGTGAACCGCTCGTCACCTGCAATTCATCGACAACTCGACGCCAGACTTTTGCGGAATGTCGACCAGTGCTTGAAAACGGGCATCAGATCGCAGCGGATCCCAAATCGGATCAAGTTTCAGTGAAGAGACCGTGACTCCGGCTGGAGTAATCAATGAACGTTCAAGAAGTTCGAGAGCCGCGTCGTTTTCGCCCGTCCAAGCATAAATTTGTGCCAGCATGAGCGTCATCTTTGGCCCATCCAATGCGTCCTGAGATTCGGGAAGGAGCGCGACGGCGCGTTTGCCTTCGGCTATGGCCGCATCTTTTTCACCCAGGCCGGCCAGTACCATCCCCAGCACGATGTGACGCGACGCATCATCAGACCCTTGCTGTATCGCCTTTTCCAGAATCGAACGAGCACGGTGGAAAGCCGAACGCGCATGCTCCTTATCATTCACGAAAGTGTAAAGAGCGCCCTCGAGATACTCTTTCGGTTTTTCATCGCTGCGAACGTCGGCGGGCAATTGTTTCAGAATGGCCACGGCATCGTGAAATTTCCGTTGCAGCATCAACAGATACGACCGGCCGAAGGTACCTTCCGCATCAGAATTAGCGCCTGGATGGATCTGCGCCAACTGTCTGTCGATCTCGGACAGATCGCCTTTCAAATCCACAGCGAGCATCGCCTTACCTGTACGGGCGCTCACTGAGTTCGGCGCAACTTCGATCGCGCGATCGAAAACTTTGTCCGCATGTTCGAAATCATCAGCGGCGCGATAATTGTCAGCGAGATTCACGAGTAGAAATGCATCCTTTGGACTCAGGGAAGCCGCTTTCTCCATATTCGCAGTGGATTCAGCCCATTTGCCCTGGCGACGCTGAATCGCTCCAATCGCCAGATAAACGTCGGCAGAATTCGGCAAACTTTTCCGGGCGATAGCGAATTCATCCAAAGCGCTCTGGTAATTGCGCTCGCAATAATAATGGTAAAAACCTAGCGCCAGGTGCGCCTCCGGCAGATCCAGCTGTAATCGAACGGCTTCTTCAGCGGCTGCTTGCGCTTTTGCTTTGCGCGCCGGTGTCGGATCGAAACTGTGATACATCCAGTCTTCAACCCACCCCAATGCTGCAAAGGCGCGGGCAAAATTCGGATCGAGCCTGGTTGCTCTCTCAAACAGTTGCTCACTCTTTTCAGTGTCGGCGCGCAGTCGATCTGGCCGCGTAAGAAGATCGTGGCCCTCCACAAAAGCCAGATACGCTTCGCTATTTTCAGTCGGCTTGCGTTCAATCAGCGCCTTTTCAATGGGCGACAATTTAGCCCGCAGCTCGCTGGCGATTTGCTGAGCCAGATCACTTTGGATGGCGAACACGTCCGTTAGCTCCCGATCGTAATCTTCCGCCCAAATATGCTGGTCGTTCTCAGCGTTGATTAATTGCACATTTACGCGGACTCGATTCCCGACGCGGCGAACACTCCCTTCCAAAATAGTTCCGACACCAAGGGCCTTTCCAATCTCGCGAGCATTCGATTGCGTGGCGCGATAAGGCATCACCGATGTGCGCGAAATTACCTTCAGGTCGCCGATTTTCGACAAGTTCGTGAGCAGATCATCCTGGACACCATCCGCGAAGTAAGCGTTCTCCTTCTCATCGCTAAGATTTTGAAACGGCAACACTGCAATGGACCTGTCGATCTTATGCGCGGCGACCCGTGGTAACAGAAACAATCCCGCAGCGGCCGAAAGGATCAGCCCGCCGGCGATGAGCAGGATCATATTGCGACGAGTGTGGCTCTTGGACGTCGTTCCGTCGGGCGTGACCTGAATACCATCCGGAGTAATGTCGAATGCCCACGCAAGCATGAGCGCGACCGGAAATCCCATGAGCAAAGACACGATCAACACACGCAGAGTCCAGCTCGGTAATTCCCATGCGGGAAAAGCCGCCGAAGCCAATTGAATAATGCCGCCCGCTCCGATGACGTAGCCCGCAGCCACCCGATATACCTTGCGCCGCCTCACTTCTTCAAAGAACCCGGGCAAGGCTACAGATTTCTCGGTCGAGAGCATAAAACCAAGGGCCTCAGTTATTGACAGCCGAGGCAGCCAGGGCGTTCACTTAACGCCGCCGGCAAAAACAGTCTGAAAATGCGGGCTCTGCTTTTCTCGCGAAACGACGCTGACCTCAATTTCCCGAAAACCGCTTTTCTCCAGGAGTTGGTGCAACTGCACTTCGCTGAATCCGAGCCAGTGATCCGCATAAAGTTCACGCGCCTTCTCGAATCGATGGCTCAATAAATCGAGGATCACGAGTCGTCCGCCGCGCTTCAAAATACGTTGAGCAGCGACAATCGCGCGCTCGGGATGAATGGCGTGGTGCAACGCCTGGCTGAGGATTGCAAGATCTACGCTGTCTTTGGCGATCGGCGGATCCTCAATATCGCCCAGCCGGTACTCAAGATTCTTGAATCCGTGTTTGTTCGCCAGTTGGGATCCGAACTCGACCATCTTCGGCGAATTATCGATGGCAATAACTTTGCGCGCTCGTTTTGCCAGCAATTGCGACAGTGTCCCCTCGCCTGCTCCAAGATCTGCGACGGTCAACGGCGGAAGCAAAGTGATCATGGTATGCGCAAGCGCCTGCCATGATCTCCCCGGCACATAGCCTCGGCCGAACTTGCCAGCAAGTTCATCGAAATATTTCCGCGCTTTATCCTGTCGTTTGTGGAGCACAAGCTTCAGACTTGTGCGATCGCGCGAGCCTTCGGTTAGTTCGGGCGCCAGGAGTCGGGTCATCTCCGCCACACGCTCGCGCTTCGCCTTCTGTCCACTGTGGTTCGCGCCGTAATAAACGTTCTTCCCGACGCGGCGATCGGCTACCACGCCGGCCCGCTTCAACTGAGCGAGATGACTCGAGATGCGAGACTGGCCCATCCCGAGAATCTGTTGCAATTCAACGACCGAAAGATCCTCCTGTTCGAGAAGCAGCAGCAGTCGCAGACGGGTCGGATCGGCAAGCAACCGCAACAAATTAATGGTTGACGCCATGATTTGAGCCTACGATATATCGACGCATCATGATTGGTCAATATGATCAAGTGAGCGCATTGCGCTTGTGTCGTCCTGAGCGGAGTCGAAGGATCCCGTCCCACTACGCTGGATTCTGCAACGGGATTCCTCGACTTCGCTCGGAATGACGATCGCTTTTCAACCGCTTCAACCCTTCAACCCTTAACATTCTTGAGCCATGTCCCGCCGTTACATCTTCTCTTCCGAATCAGTCGGTGAAGGTCATCCCGACAAAGTTTGCGACGCCATTTCAGACGCCGTGCTCGACGCGTGCATCCAGCACGACCGGCATAGTCGCGTGGCTTGCGAAACCTTCGCCAAGAGCAACATCGTCGTCGTCGGTGGCGAGATCACTATTCCGAGCCTGTCTGAGGATAAGCCGCTGGCGAGTGTCCTGCCTGTCGAACAGCTGGTGCGCGATACAGTCCGAGGCATCGGTTACGTGAATGACGATGACCTATTTCACGCCGACAAACTCTTCATCACCAATATCATTACTAAACAATCGCCCGACATTGCGCAGGGCGTGGACGCCCGCTCGGTTGAAGGTAAGGACACCGCAGAACAAGGCGCGGGTGATCAAGGATTGATGTTTGGGTACGCGTGCGACGAGACCCCGGAACTCATGCCCGCCCCTATCATGTTTGCACATCGGCTCGGGCGCGAGCTCACTCGTATTCGCAAGAATTTCAAGGTCGGCTGGCTGCGACCAGACGCAAAATCGCAGGTTTCAGTAATCTACGAAGACGGCAAACCCATTGGCATTTCCTGCGTCGTTGTTTCGACTCAGCACACACGCGACGTGAAGCATTCGGAGCTGCGCAGTTTCGTAATCGAAGAGGTAATCAAGAAAGTGCTGCCCAAGGAAATGCTCAACGAGAATACACAATTCCTCGTTAATCCCACTGGCAACTTTGTAGTCGGCGGTCCTCAGGGCGACGCCGGTCTGACCGGACGCAAAATCATCGTCGATTCCTATGGCGGAATGGGCCGCCACGGCGGAGGCGCGTTTTCGGGAAAAGATCCGAGCAAAGTCGATCGCAGCGCTGCTTATATGGGCCGCTGGGTTGCGAAAAACGTGGTCGCGTCAGGTCTCGCGAAAAAATGCGAAGTGCAATTCGCCTATGCCATTGGCCATCCGGAGCCGCTCAGTGTTCACATCGACACGTTCGGCACGCACGCAGTTAATGAAGAAGCAATCGAACGGGCTGTGCTCGCCACGTTCAGCTTCAAACCGGCCGACATCGTCAAACAGCTTAACCTTCTTCGCCCGATTTATTCCAAGACCACGAATTACGGCCACTTCGGCAAAATCGACGATCCCGACATCACGTGGGAGTCGACCGACAAAGCGGCGGAGCTGAAAAAGGTCGCAAAGTAGATTTCAGGTTTCGGAGTTCAGTTTTCAGGAAGGCATTGTTATGGCATTTCGATCGTTTGAAGATCTCGAAGTTTGGCAGCGCGGCTGTCGACTTGCCGTCGACGTGTTCAAGACATTCGCAAGGTGTCGCAATCACACCATGCAGGATCAAGTGCAGCGATCCGCATTATCTGTTCCATCGAACGTCGCGGAAGGCTACGAGCGCAACAGCAACAAAGAATTCATTCGGTTTCTTAACATTGCAAAAGGCTCAAGCGGCGAACTGCGAACCCAGCTTTACATCTCGCGCAAACTCGAGTTCCTAACAAAGCCCGATTTTGATCGTCTCGTGGCAGAATCGAAGGAAATTTCGAAGATGCTACACGGTCTATGCAAAGCTGTAAGCAAGCGACTCTCCAAAAAACCGCAGTCAACGCGCGCATCTGAATCCTGAACCCCCGAAACCTGAACCCATATATGAAAACATCGACAATCGAACGAACCGAAACCGATTACAAAGTCGCCGATATTTCGTTGGCCGACTTTGGCCGCAAGGAAATTTCCATCGCGGAAAAGGAAATGCCCGGACTGATGGCGATCCGCGAAAAATATGCGCCGCAGAAACCGCTGGCAGGCGTGCGCATCACTGGATCGTTGCACATGACGATCCAGACGGCCGTGTTGATCGAAACACTTATCGATCTCGGAGCGAGTGTGCGTTGGGCAAGCTGCAATATTTTTTCCACGCAAGACCATGCCGCGGCGGCCATCGCCAAGCGCGGCATCGCTGTATTCGCGTGGAAAGGCGAATCGCTTGAGGACTATTGGCGTTGCACATATCGCGCAATCTCCCACCCCGAAGACAAAGGCCCGCAGCTGATCGTCGATGATGGTGGCGACGCAACATTGCTCATCCACAAAGGCTACGAGCTGGAAGAAGGGAGCGATTGGGCGAAAACGAAATCGGCAAACAAAGAAGAGCAAGTCATCAAGGATTTGCTGCTCGAAGTTCAGCGCGAGAATCCGTTTCGCTGGCACGAGATCATGAAGGATTGGCGCGGTGTGTCCGAGGAGACGACCACCGGCGTGCATCGCCTTTACAAGATGCACGA
>DASYSX010000236.1:0-10664 GCA_036002955.1 Candidatus Udaeobacter sp.
CAGTTGCATGCTGCGCGGCTCGCGTTTTACGCGGCGCTTTACAATCGATCGCTGGAATCGATTCGAGACGAACAGCGACAGAAATTGGAACAAAATGTTGCTACTCAGAAGAATCGATTCGAAGCGGGATTAACTGACCGAAGCGCGTTCACGAGCGCAACTGTCCAAGCCGACGAACTGATTCCGCAAAGTGAAACCGCGGAGCGGGCGTATCGAGAAGCACAATTGAATTTGGCGCTGGCAATGGGGATCGACCCTGCAAAATCATCTCTGCCCGAACCGGATGGCGAGTTGCAGTTTGTCCCCATGCATCTCGACGTTGCTGCCGAAACTGCAGCAGCCTTAGAGCGCAGAGTCGATCTCAAACTCGCCCGCTTGTTTGTGCGCGCTGCAAATGAAGATCAACGCATTATTGCAGCCGACTATTATCCCGCGGTCGCAGGAAGCTTCCACGGGGAATGGGTTCCGGTCAGCGGAATTCATCGGCAGGAATCGACAAGCAAGACACAGGATTTCATTGGGTCAGAAATTCGCGAAAAAGCGGCATACACCTGGCGCGTCATCGACAACGGAAAAGTCGGGGGCGCGGTGCTGAGGGCACGAGCAGCAAAGGAGGAAAACGAACTGACATGTAGGAAATTGGAATCGAACGTGAGCCGCGAGCTCTCGCGGATCGCCAACAACGTTCAAGCAATCGCTGCCCGCGAGCGTTCACTCGCATCCGCGTCGACGGCTGCGGAGGAAAGTGCCCGCACTGTTCGGGAAAATGTTGCAACCGGTCTGATCTCGCCGCTTGAGTACCGCGTGAGTCAAACCGCTTTTCTGACGACAAAGAGTGGCTTGCTCGACGCTATTTATCAGCACAACATCGCAGCCGCAGAATGGGACCGCGCAGCCGGTCGGTATTTTCAATTTTCGTACGGACCTCGCAAATCGGGTTCGGTAGCGGATAAGTAGTCAAATCGCCAAGGGCTTCACAAGGAACGACGGCTTGGGCAGCCGTCGAGCCAGCCGTGATGGCTGGGAAGCCGTCACTCCTTGAAGCCTACTGATCGAACGGATATCTCGGCTGCAGTGTCTTGGCAATAATGGTCTCGAAGATCGAGGAACAAGCCGGAACAACGGCTGCTGCCGGGCACGAGCGTATTGCAAACAACCGCAGTGGATACCACACTAGTTCTCCAAAATTGAAATTGCCGGAATCAAAAAAAGTTTTGTGGATCGGCGCAGCGGCGATCGTGGTCCTGTTCGCGCTCGGATATTTTTTTCTAATGCCGGTCGCGGAAGTGGCGACAGTCCAACGCGGCACGGCCATCTCGGCGGTTTACGGGACGGTGCGGATCGAACCTGCGTTTGTCGTGCGTGTGCGGGCGCAAAACGACGGTCTTATTCAGCTGGCTGAATCTTTCTCGGCCGGTCGAGGTGCAATCGGCAAAGGCGTTCAAAGGGGCGAATTGCTGGCAACGATTGCTGATGAAGAAACCTCCAGGCAATTGAAACAAGCACGTACCGATCTACAGGCAGCCGTTGACCGCGCGGCCCTCCCCGTCCCGTCCACCGAGTTGCTCAAAGCAGCGGAGGACAATCTACAACGGCTCGAAAAAGTCGTTTCCTCCGGCAACGTGCCGGCGGTCGAATACCAGAAATCCAAGAGCGAGGTAAACCGCTTACGTGGCGCGGTGCAGACAGAGCGCATCGAGCGGGATCGCAATCTTAAGTCGCTTGAAGAAACCGCGAAGAAGCTCGAAGCGGAGATGAAGAATGCTGAAGTTCGCTCGCCAATTGATGGAATTCTAACCAACGTTCAGACAATCGATGGCGAATTGGTTTCGGATGGAAATGAACTTTTCACCGTCTCTTCGCGAAAGACTTACGTCCGCGGCGAAGTAAACGAAGAAGACGTAGGCGAAGTAAAACCGGGAATGAAAGCAAAGGTCCAATTGTACGCCTACCGCACGCGCACTTTCACCGGCCGCGTCACCTCAATCCAGCCCGCAGCCGATCCAACCACTCAGCGTTATACCGTTGTGCTCGAGATGGAAAATCCGCCCGACAACATGATGGTCGGAATGACTGGGGAGATGAACATCATCACCGGAGTGCACGAAGATGCGCTGCTCGTGCCGACGCGCGCGCTGCTCGTCGACCAAGCGCTGGTAGTAAATGGAGGAATTGTGCAGCGACGAACCGTCAATGTAGGATTTCGCACATTGGATTTTTCGGAGGCGCTCAGCGGTCTGGCAGACGGTGATCATATAATCGTTTCCGATCAGGATAAGTTTCATTCCGGGCAGCCGGTGCGCCAGCGCATGATCAACGCGCCGCCTCCACCGAAAGCGCCGTGACGCCCCCGCTTTACATTGCCCTGCGTTTTTTAACGCATCGCAAGCGGGCACTGCTTTTGAGTTTGAGCGGCGTCGTTTTCGGGGTCGCAATCTTCATCTGCACGCAAGCGCAGACGCAGGGCTTGTCCCGCTATTTCATCGAATCCAACATCGGCAGCAATGGGGCGCTCGTCGTGAGGTCGCGTTTTCGACCGCGTTACGAGCCGCTCATGGTCGCCGCTAAGAACTCCAAGGCGAGCACCAGCCGCCGTCTCTATTTTGAAGGCATCACCAACCCCAACGAAATCATGCGAGTAAGCAGGCAATTCCCCGATGTCATTTCCTGTTCACCGGTTCTGCGCGGAACCGTAAGCGCTCGCGCGGGATTTGAGAACGCGACTGTCGATCTTTATGGAATCGATCCCGCCCTCCACGCACGAACTACCGATATCCTGCACCAATTGATTGACGGCAGGTTTGATGACTTTCGAAATAATACCAGCGCAATCATTATCGGTTCGCGGTTGGCAGAGCTTCTTCAGACTAGTGTGGGCGACACGGTGCAATTGCTCGCGCCCAATGGCGAGTACTGGCGATTCAGTGTAGCAGCGATCGCACGTGCAGGTATTGGCTCGATCGATTCGACCCGTATTTACTCGCACGCCAAGGTTGCACAGGCGTTGCTGCAGCAGCCCTCTGGAGCGACCATGATCATCTATAAACTGCGCGACCGGAATCGTGCGCCGGTGTTGGCCAGACGATTTGAAACGCTTTTCCAGCATAATGCTCTCAGCTGGCAGGAACGCGAGGAGAGCACGCTTCAGCTTTTTTTAACCTTGAGAATGTCTGTTGCAATTACGGTTTCGCTTATCATTCTGCTGGCCGGCTTCGGAATTTTTAATGTCCTTACCATGTCGGTCCTCGCGAAGATTAAAGAGATCGCGATTTTGCGTTCCATGGGGTACCGCCGCATAGACATCAGTGCAATCTTCCTCTGGCAGGGCGCACTGATCGCCGCGGCCGGATCAGTGCTGGGTTGCGTGCTCGGCGCGTTGATGACCTGGGGTGTATCGCACATTCCCATTCGGCTCCGCGGCTTGCTTTACACAAATTATTTCTTGGTCACATGGGACTGGCGCCATTATGCGTTTGCGACGCTACTCGCGCTTCTGGCTGTGTTCATCGCCAGTTATGTCCCAGCACGGCGCGCCGCTGAATTGCCACCGGTGGTTACTATTCGGGGATCGAGATGAGCGCAGAAATTAGTCTGAGTTGCGACCGGATCGAACGGTACCTCGGCGAAGAAGAGGAACGCGTGCACGCCTTGCGCGGTGTGTCGCTAGAGATCGAGACTGGCAGCGTTCACGCCGTGGTCGGTCCGTCGGGGTGTGGCAAGAGTTCGTTGCTCTACATTCTCGGTTTGCTTGATACACCTGACGCTGGGTGCGTTGCGATCGAAACCGAAGCAGTGTCCCACCTGACTGATGATGAGCTCGCGCAGAAGCGGAACAAATTCATCGGCTTCATCTTTCAATTCCATTTCTTGATGGAGGACTTCACTGCGGAGGAAAATGTGATGATCCCGATGCGTAAACTTGGCCAGCTCTCGGATGCGCAGATGCGCGATCGCGCTGCCGAGTTGCTTGACGGCGTCGGCTTGGGCGACAAGTTGCGACGGCCCAGCCGTCATCTTTCCGGAGGCGAACAACAACGCGTCGCTATCGCACGCGCACTCGCGAACGATCCGCGCGTCATTCTAGCCGATGAACCGACTGGCAATCTCGACACTGCAAACTCGGAACGCGCGTTTGAGCTGTTGCAGAATCTTGTGCATGAACGCGGCAAGGCGTTGCTCCTGGCTACGCACAATCCGGCAATTGCCGAAGCGTGCGATTGGGTCCACGAAATGAAAGACGGCCTTATCATCGAAAGCCAACTGCGCGGCACGCGCAATTCGATTGCTTAGGAAGCTTTCTCACGACGCAGTTGACGTCGTCGCAACTTTATCCTGAGCGGTGATGCCGATTTGCAGCGCACGGAAGATGTGAATGACCGCGCTCGCCATTCCCCAAGAACAGACCCAAATATAGCCAGTCGCCGGGGCTCCAATGACAACAAAAAAGGTGAACAACCAGGTATAAACGTTGCGACGACCAGCGATGACGCGCACGAGGCGATCAAACATAGCGAAATCATCCAGGTTTCGACCAATTCGCCGCTGAACGGCTCGTATAGCCGTGCGTTCCAGCCTATGGAAGGCGAAGAAAGCGAAGAAAATTACGTAAGCGAAACGAATTTCACCGGTGGCTTCGAAATGATACGCCAGCGCCGCCCACCACGACGTCTCAACTAAATAATCGAGGTCGTGCTCCTTCTTTCCGAGCTTGGTCGTCTGCGCTTTTAACCGTGCGAGCTTGCCATCGATCCCATCGAAAATTCCAATGACGAGAGCGAAGACCACTCCAGCCCAAAGATATCCGCAGGCATAAAGCAGCGTCACGGCTACACCGAGAACTCCAGTTCCAAGAGTGATCTGATTCGGAGTGATCCTCGTTCGACAGAGATGCATAACGATCCACTTCTCAATCGGCGCGTGCACAAGCGCCGGAAAATCAAGGACACCTTTTTGTGTCGCGTCACGCAACAAACGTTCAGCAAGTGGACGGCGCTCAGCGGAAGGAGCTGGAAAGAAAACCGGGCGCACACTCCTGCGCATGCTTCCCACGTATGCTTGCTGTTGGGCAGCGTCGACGCGCGCTATGCGACCCGCAATGATATCCGCAGTAACCTCTTCTACGAGTGCGCCTGCGGGATTTTTTTGCGAAAGCCATTCGCTCGAGAGCAGAGCCGCACACAAAAGCCGGGAAGAATGGGTATCTGAATTTTCCAAAAGCGGCGCAACAATCGATGGAGGATCGGAATCGATGAGAGCGGAGTTGGTTTGTGCGTCGGCTAGCGATCGCAGCAGGCGTTCATCGCAATAAAAACTTGCGAATACAATGAGGATCCGCCTATCGGAGGCGACCCTCAGTTCAGGGAGGCAATCCAGAATATCGCCAACCGTGACCTTCGCATCAGTGCGCTCGCGAAGCGTGAGCGAGATATTTGCACGACGCCACGACTCGTTAGCCAGATGCGTAGCAACCGCCTTCACGGAGTTGGACAAAATCATTGCCTCGCGAAAACCGAGCTGCAGCGCGATGCGGCGTAGTCGTTCCAGCAGCGAGATGCCGCACAGATCCGTCAATGCCTCCGGCGCATCTGCGACGATTAATAATCGTGGGCGAAAAGATTCCGTCATATTAGACGCTGCACTTTGCTACCGTCAGTTTGTATCAAGCCAATGAACCTTGCTCGGAGGCCTGCGCATGCATTTGGCGTCACGCGCGATCTTCATCGACCGCCATCACCCATGGATTTCTGCTGCCGGCCGCCAACTCCTGAACAGCCTGAAAAGCAACGTGATGACGGAAAAAACGAAAAAAATGTGCAGGATCCACGACGCGCGGCCGGCGATCGCCAAAAGTAGAAATACAAAATAAATCACGTCGCGCTGGGTGATTTGATAAATGAAATCGATCAGCGTGCGACTTAAAAAACGCTCCGCCCGGTTGAAATCCTCCTGCCGGCGCGAGGCTACGCGCTCGGTATCGCGGGCGAGAAGCGGCATGAAAAACCGGCCAACCCCGCCCGCCATAATGAAGAACGTGATCAAGCTTTCGAGCAGATAAACGAAGCGAGTGTCCTCGCTCACCGACGGTTGCCGGAGGAGACCGATGCCCAAGCAGAGGACGAACAACAGGTTGGTCACGAAATCGCAGAAGGCGTCGAGGCGCCGCCCTCGTTCCGAATCGAGATACTTGGCACGCGCAATCTCGCCGTCGCATCCGTCCAAAATATTTACCAATTGGAAAAGTGCGCTCCCGACCAGAAACCCGGTGTAGTCACCGCGAATCAAAAACAGAAAAGCCACAAGAGCTGGCGCGAAGATCAAGATCGTCCAGGCGTTGGGAGTGATCGGCAGCTTAAGGAGAAGCCGCGTGATTACGCGTGAGATCGGGCGGTTCAAAAACTTCGCAACTATTCCGTCCTGTGATTTGCCGATGTGGCGAAGGAAATCTTTTTCGCTGGCGCCAATGTCCCTTGGTTCCGCTAGAAAACGCCAGTCCTCTTCCTCAGCACGAGTCGCACTTCGACAACTCCTTTCGAACTGCTCGAAGAGTCGTGGCCACACTCCCGTCAGATCGACAATCGATTGCTCGATCTTCACTGGGGGCATCATTGAAAAGAATTTGGACAAAGCATTTCGCTCTACGAACAAGCGCGTGCCGAGAACGCGTGCTTCCGGTTCAAGCGAAACGGTAGCTTCCCTTAACCGAACACGGGTGATTCGCCGGTGCTCGGGCAACCATCGCTCCGAAAGCGGAATCTCGGATTTCCAGAAAACGACAACTTCAATCTCATTTGCCGTTCTCATTGCTTTGGCGAATTCATCAAGCCCGAGCGCGAGCCGATCAAGCTGGCGTAATCCAGCGATCTGCCAATTGGCCGATTCATCACATAAAATTACGACACGATCGAAACCGTGGTGCCCCTCGATCATAGCCGGCGAGCCCGATCCGGGCGGAAACATGAAGTTAACAAGTTCTCAAGGGTAACGAGCATCACCAGTCAGTGATGCAAATGTACCGAACTCTTTGAGCTTTAGAAGGCTCTTCTCGACGACATGTTTTTTCACTTCGAGAGCCCACTCCAAGATCGAGCTGCAAGCAATTATGTGCCTAAGCCGAAATCATGGACAGAGCGACTTTGGTTAAACTCGGCACAGTTGGAATCTCAATCCACCCGGCCTCGTCGAAAAACCACGAGCGCCGATCGACTTTGACAAATAACTCGTGGAGCGGCGAAAACGGATCTAATGGAAGCGTTAACCTGCCGCCAAATGGGTGGCCTCGGTAACGGGCGATGCCAACGCTATGATTCGTCGCGCAATCTAACATTTCAAGATCGGCCGAGCAGCCGGGAAGACGGATCTGACACCCGCGCGTTCGCCCGATCGAATCCCGGCCTAAAATGTAAAACTTATTCCGTGGCATACGAAACGGATCGGCCGAAAACCGAAGGTCGACATCGAGCGTATCGCCTCTTCGAGAAACGGAATGAACAGCTCCAGCTAGCCGTACAGCGCTCTCGCGTTCCACACGAAGAAAGCGCTCAGGACGTGCGACGTATCGAAGAAAACGTCGGCTCGACAATTTGATTTGCGTTTGATGACAGCGAATTGCTTCGCGTTTTTTGGCGATCTCTGAATCGGAGGATGATAATTCCACGGCATTTTCGAAGAACGCGCGGCTGCGACCGTGTACCAAATAATTCCAGTGCGAAACCCCAGGCGCCAAAAATTCGGCGAAGATGAGCCGCATCATCAGGGCAAGGGCGTTGTGGTCTGGATGAATATCGAACAGTGAAGGCGCAAGGATGTCTGTGGGCGACCAATCGTCAATCACTTGAGTGATTCGCGTGAGTGCTGTGTCGCAATCACGCAACAAAAGACCAGTTAAGCCCTGGTCTGGCAGGCCAAGGAATTGAACGTCCGCAAGGAGCACATCGAGCGCGCGCAGCGCTGCCAGGGCTTCTGTGCGCCGCAATTTTCCCCACCGCTGTTTATCCGCGGCGCTCAGGCTCCATCTTTTTTCGATCGCTCGCTGCGGCCAGGGATTGTTATCCCCGTCTGTTACGTAGACAACGCGAATTGCCGCTCCAGCGGACACTGCTCGCTGAAGAATGACGCCGCATCCCAGCGTCTCATCGTCGGGGTGCGCCGCAAACAATATCAGGCGCGACGACGAGTCGAACTTGGCGATCTCCATTGAAACCGTCTAACACACAGAGACGGACACGACCAGCCGCAAATGCCATTACCAAACGCTCTCCAAGCCTATCGGCCATTTCTCACGCGTCTTTGGCCGGACGAACGTGAAAGGTGAATAATGCAGATCGATGGCACGCGCCCAGACGAAAGCCAGGACACCACTCACAGGTGTAGTTGGCATGAAGAAATGTTTTCCTGGTTCGAGAAAGCGCGCACCGCTGTACGCCTGGCCATCCAAAGTTCCCGTAACAATTCCTTCGCGTGCGACAATATCATATGAGGCGGGGATCACGCTTTCGAATTCAAGCGCCGCGGATTGCGCACGTGATTCTTTCAAATAGCCACCCGCCACCCGCACCCAACCTTTCACCGGCAGGTAATTTCGCGCAACGAACAGGTGTGCAGACAACGATGTTCGGCCTCCAGCAGGAGCAGCCACGCAGGTCCGGGTTTCAACGCATCGTTGCGCCGCGTCATCCACCATCAGATTGCGTTCAATCCGTTCTATTGTCACTGGCTCGAGGATCGGACGAAAACAGCGTTGCCGGAAAATCGTTTCGCCTTTGCAGTCGAAAACGTACTCTCCTGGCTTGGTCAGCTTAAGAACGTCGGCCAGGAGTTCGGTTTCAACTTTCGCCTTGTTAACCCAAAAAGGGCGCATCGCCAGGCAGGTAAAAAATAAAATGAGTGCCACGCAAGCCGGCCAGGGCATTCCTCGCAGGCGAGGCGAAAGCCGCGACAGGAATAGCTCGCTTCCAAAGATTTCCAAGACGGCGGCAGTAGCGAAAACGAATGCGAGTGGATGATAAGGGAGAAAGTCCTCTCGTGTAAGCAATGTCCAAAAGCTGTAGAGAGCGGTGATATAAAAACCGCAGATGAGGAAGACAAAGGAGCGGCGAAAAGCCAGGGCGCGATCTGGTGTCGCACTCGCGATCAAACTGGCAAAATAAATTATGAAAGGAAAAACGGTCGGGAAGATCACTATCATCCATGGGGGATGATTGACGTCGGCGTGCGGTAGAAAATTGTGCGTGAAGACGCAATAACGGAGATCCGGCCAAACGCCTTTGAGCGCAAAGAATGTGATGATGAGAACTGGGATGATGGCAGCCGCGCCAAGAAAAATCGCGCCGTAGCGAAGCACTTGATTCCACGATTGAATCACATTTTTGCGGCCCACCAAGCACATGGCAATAAATGCGGCAGCGACGATCGCCAATAAAAAGAGAATCGATTTCATCGAAATCGCGAAGCAAAATCCGAGAAGCAATCCTGCGATTAACATTCGGCGTACATTCATAGGCCCGCTGATGAGAACGACGACACACATCAACCAAACCGGCGCCCAAAGATTGTCCGTTCGAAATTCGAATGAAGTAAGATGATAAGTCGGGTAGAAGCCGGCGAGTAGAACCGCCCATACGGCGACGCGGCGCGAGAAGAGCCGGGCTCCTATCTGGTAAGTGCACCAGGCTGCCACAACGTACATCGGCAAAAGAATGAATCGCATCCAGTAAAGGATGGTGGGCCGATCTCCGACGAGGCCGAAAATTGGCGCAAACATGATTTGAAAAAACGGCATGTGATTGTCAAAAACATCCCGGTATTGCACGAACCCGCGGGCCCAAGCCCAGATCACGTGCATGTGCTGCGATTCATCGCTATCGAATCGATAGCGCACCATGTTCACCATCTTGTACACGACCATGAGAACAAAAAGCGCCATGGCTGCGAGAAGCTCAGCGCGCGGCATACGAAAATAGTTGGCCATGCGCCCCGTTAACGCTCGCCACCGGCCAGGTGAAGCAAACGTTGTCGTAGTCGCCGTAGATCGCGAGGACATGATTCTTAGCAGCGAACTAGTCCCGGCCACCTATCTCCATTGGGTGTACGGATCAACCTCTATGATTGTCAGGGTTCCAGCGGCCACCCGGTCGGTTATAGCGTCCTTGGGAAGTGCCCCAGCCAAAATTCTTTGTTGCACGTTAAATAGATCGACCGCAAACGGTTTGCCTGCTCGATAGCTAACGAAAGTCGAGCACAACACATCGCCGGGGACACGTCGGACGTTCTCGACGCTGTCAGTCATTGCCCGCTCCCGCATCGCGATTTCGTTCTTAAAATTGCGAACGAACAGCAGCCGTACCGGTTGGAGTTGTTTTGAGGCCAGCAAACGCACGCATAGGGCAAGCAATAAAATCGCTTGAACATGGCCAACCCGGAGATGGCGCGCGACAGGCCACAGCGAAACTTGCGTGAAGGCCACACCAAGTCCTATCGACACGGCAATAACGAGATCGAATTGCGCATTGATATCCACTCCAGCGCCGCTCTTCTCTAGGAAATATGATCCCAATGCAACTGCGATGAGACAACTGCAAAGCTGAACGTTGGCATCGCGCCAATGAACCCAGGCGTTATAAAGGCAAATGACTAAACCCACTGATACCCACTCTAATTTTCCAAAA
>DASYSX010000237.1:0-2439 GCA_036002955.1 Candidatus Udaeobacter sp.
GGCTGAAGCCAGGTGTTAATGAGATCGGAAAGGTTTGGGTGCGCGACCGCGGCACCGCATCGTATTTTATGATTGAATATCCTCATCTATTCATCAGCGCTGTGGTTGAGGAACATTTATTTGGCCGGGAAAATGAAATATTGTGTCGTCCACCGGCACGTTGGCTTCGACTTTATCGACGACGACCACTTGTTTGTCCGCTGAGCCTTTGCTGCCCACCGCGATTGACGTCGGAACAAATACACCGCCGGCTTTTTCGTAATCGCCGAGATCCGTTTCAACTTCCTCATACGCCCCGTGTCGCACTCGTTGCGTCACGATTCGAATCTCAAGAAAATGATCGGGATCCAAATAGACAAAACTGATGTCCCCGTTTTTTCGCACGACCTTCAGTTTGTGCGCGGGCGTCCCGTCGACGTCTTCGGTTCCGAGATATTCAACGGTGCTGCCCTTTGTTTTCCAATCGGCCAACGGGCCATCGATCTCGGTATCTTCGACCAGCGCTTTCACATCATCAGCCGACATGCGCTCGGGATCCTTGCGCCCGAAAAACGGTGACACTTTCCAGCCGTCCTTGCCGTCATACGCCTCGATCTGCGTCATGCCCTGCAGCGAAGCCTCGGTGCGCACTTCGTCTGGACGCTTTTTTGTTTGGAGATAGCCGAGCTCGATCTGGCCCTGTATCGGCACCAATAATTTGCCGGTTGAGCGCAGCGTTTGAAGGCTGTTCAGCGCGGTCGCGCCGCCTTTAGCCTCGATGTTCTTGGCAATGAGTTCGTCGACAGTCGGGTGATCTGTTCCCTGCGCGAAAATTGTTGGCGCGCTGAGCGCTGCAACGACGAGAGAAATTAGAAAACGCAAATGCATAGAAGATTCGGAGTTAGATATGAGACAGTGAAGTGGCACGGATATTCAAACGAAGCCGGAAGGCAAACGCTCCTTGAAGTAAAAGCACGATCGCAACTAGTCCGCGAAGTCGAATCTGCAAATCGTTCATATCACTGAGCACGCAGCGCCTGAATTGGATCAACGTGTGCGGCCCGACGCGCCGGGACCAGACATGCGATCAATGCGATCGCCGCGAGCAATATTGTTGAAGCGGTCAGCAGCGTCGGATTATGCGCCGAGACTTCGTAAAGCTGCGATGTCAGCAGACGGCCAAGAGCGAACGCCGACAAAATTCCAATCGCCAGCCCGATAACCACGGGTCTCATTCCCTGGCTCACAATCAAGCGCAAGACGTCGCGGGTTTGCGCGCCAAGCGCCATGCGCACCCCGATTTCGCCGGTGCGTTGTTCCACGGTATACGCAACGGCGCCGTAAATTCCGATGCTTGCAAGCAAGATCGCGACACCGGCAAAAATTCCGAGTAGCCACATCATCAGGCGCGCTTGTCCCAGTGCCTGGGCCACGATCGCATCCATACTCTGCGGAACCGCAATCGCCAGGCCGGAATTGACCTTGCTCAGTGCCGATTGAGCGAGCTTCGTCACCGCATCGGTGTTCAACGTGCTGAGCACCGCGATACTAACGAATGGAAAGTTTTCCTGTGACCAGGGCCGATAAAACTCCATGCCCGGCTCCTCTTTGATACGTTGCGAGCGAATGTCGCCGACAATGCCTACGATCTCACAAGGTGTGCCAGCGCTCGTCACCAGCAACGTCTTACCTATTGGGTTTTCGCCGGGAAAAACTTTCTTCGCGCCGGTCTGGCTGATCAACACGACATTTTGGCTGTCGACGGTGTCATGCTCGTTAAACTCGCGCCCGGCGAGAAGCGGGATTCGCCAGGTCTTGAAGAAGTCCGGCGCCACATCATGACTTGGCGCAGCGGTGCGTTGCTCTACTGGCGGCAGATCGCGATCGCCCCGCGCGTACAGCGTTCGATTGCCGCCATTCAATGGAATGTCGCCACTTGCGGTCGCGGTCTGGACACCGGGAATGTCGCGCAGCGCGTTTAGCAGTTGCTCGATGAAACGCTGACGCGATCCGGCATCGGGATATTGAGAAGTGGGCAATGTGATGGCGCCGGTCCACAAATGTTGCGATCGGAAACCAAGATTCTGCGTGCTCAACCGCATGAAGCTGGTGATCAACAGCGCCGCTCCCGCGAGCAATGTGACCGAGAGTGCTACCTGCGCGCCGACGAGAATCTTGCGCAACCGTTGTTGGCGAATACTGCCACTCGTTCCGCGGCCGCCCTCTTTCAATCCGTCAACCAGATCCGCGCGCGAAGCTTGCATCGCCGGATAAACGCCGATGAGCAACCCGGTTAAAAGCGACAATGCAATCGTGAAGAGGAGCACTTCCACTGACACGCTGCTGGCGGTGTTTGCTTCGAACGGAAGAAAGTTGGACGCCAGTTTTGGCACGAGCGGAACTAACCGCCAAGCCAGGAACGCACCGAAGACGCCAGCGATGATGCTTATGAGCAAGCTT
>DASYSX010000238.1:0-3318 GCA_036002955.1 Candidatus Udaeobacter sp.
CAGGTCGACCAGGACAAATTCGGCGAGATCCAGGGTTATAACTGGTCGCCGGATAGCCAGTGGATCACCTGGGCGCGTCCCGAAGAAAACGACATGCCGCGCGTTTACCTGTACTCGCTCGCAAACAAACAGCAGACCGCCGTGACGGATAGTTGGTACGGTTCGGGCGAACCGGTCTTTAGCGATGACGGAAAATATCTGTTGCTCGCTTCTGCGCGCGATTTCAAACCAACTTTTGGCGATCAGGAATTCGCGAATGTCTATCGCGACATGCAGCGGGTTTATCTCGTTACGTTAGCAAAAGACACTGCGAACCCGCTCGCGCCGAAGAGCGATGAAGTCGGCAAGGCTGCGGAAAAACGAGAAAAAGAAAAAGCGAAGCAAGGCGAAGAGAAAAAGCCTGAGGCAACTCCGAGCGAGAAAAAACCCGACGAGAAGGCGAAAAAGCCGGTCGTAGTCAAAGTTGATACCGACGGAATCCAGAACCGGATTGCCGGTCTGGAAATCACGCCGGGGAACTATCGCAACATCCGGATGCTGGATGATAATCGGATCTTTTACCTGCGCCGCACAGCTGCCGACGAGGTGGGTGAGGATGACGAAGAGCTCTTCCAGGAGAAAGACAAGAAATCGCATCTCTGCGCTTACAATCTCGACGACCGCAAAGAGACGGTGCTCGGGGACGCGAACAATTATCAGATTACGTTCGACGGAAAAAAGATGCTGGTGAAGATCAAAAAGGACTACGCCATCATCGACATCCCCAAAGATAAGATCGAGACCAAGGATCACGAGCACAAGATCCAGGGACTCGACATGCAACTGGATCGCCGTGCGGAATGGCGCCAGATCTACTTCGAGTGCTGGCGGCAAATGCGAGACTTCTTCTTCTCGCCGACGATGGATGGCATCGATTGGAAGGCGATGCGCGACAAGTACGCGGCGCTGTTACCGTTCGTGAATCATCGCAACGATCTCACCTACTTGTTAGGCGAGATGATTGGCGAATTGAATATCGGGCACGCATACGTTGGCGGCGGCGAACGGCCGGACACTCCGCGCATCAAATTAGGTCTGCTTGGCGCCGAACTTTCCCGTGACCCAGCCTCCCACGCCTATCGCATTGATCGCATTTTGCCTGGCGAAAACTGGGACAAGAAAACGCGATCACCTCTCACTGACATTGGCGTGAATGTAAAAGCGGGCGATTACATTCTCGCAGTCAACAACACGCCGGTCTCGAGTTTACCGAACCTTTACGACGCGCTCATCGGCACCGCCGGCAAACAAGTCAGCCTGCGGGTGAATTCCAAACCGACCGACGCCGGCGCGCGTGACGTGACCGTTGTGCCAATCGACGATGAAGCGCCACTTTATTACATCGATTGGGTGCAAAAGAACATCGATTACGTGACGAAGAAAACAGGCGGCGAGATTGGTTACATTCACATTCCCGACATGGGGCAGCCCGGCCTTAACGAGTTCACGAAGCTTTACTTTCCACAAATCCGAAAACACGCGCTCATTGTTGATGTTCGCGGCAACGGCGGCGGCTTTGTATCGCCGCTTGTGATCGAGCGATTGCGGCGCGCGCTGGTGATGATCGGCATCGCGCGAAACGGCATGCCGCAAACCGATCCATCACAAACGTTCACCGGCCCGATGGTAACTTTGATCAACGAATTCTCCGCGTCCGATGGCGATATTTTCCCTTACCGATTTAAATCGCTTGGGCTTGGCAAACTGATCGGCAAACGCACTTGGGGTGGTACCACCGGCATTCGGGAATCCCTCCCTCTTGTTGATGGGGGACAATTCTTTAAACCGGAGTTTGCGCTTTATTCCAAAGACGGCAAACAATGGATCGTGGAAGGGCACGGAGTTGATCCTGATATCGTGGTCGATAATGATCCCGGCAAAGAATTCAAAGGCGAAGATCAACAACTCGATCGCGCCATTCAGGAATTACAGGTCGAGCTGAAGACGAAACGCTTCGATTTTCCATCGCCCCCGCCCTGGCCAGACCGAAATCCTGCCGGCTAAACTAGCGGAGGGTTTAAACGCTGGCACCGCAACGGATGCAGTTAACACTGCCCCCTCCGCAACGCGCGAGGCTGCACCG
The DNA here is from genome assembly GCA_036002955.1 of Candidatus Udaeobacter sp. Classification (GTDB taxonomy): domain Bacteria; phylum Verrucomicrobiota; class Verrucomicrobiia; order Chthoniobacterales; family UBA10450; genus Udaeobacter. The sequence goes on from DASYSX010000238.1 coordinate 2,123, forward strand.
AAAAGCGTAATCTTAAGAAAAGGGGATTTGCCCAGCTGCCAGCTGTCAAATCGCAACGGAAAGGATTGAGCAATCAGCCGATGGAACGAGCTTTTTTAAATCGAACTGATGCCGGCCGGTTGCTCTCGGAAAAACTCGAAAAGTACGCGGGGCGCGACGGCGTAATCGTGCTAGGTCTGCCGCGCGGCGGCGTGCCTGTTGCTTATGAGGTAGCGAAGCGCCTGCGCGCGCCGCTCGATGTTTTTATTGTGCGCAAACTCGGCGTGCCTGGGTTCGAAGAACTGGCGGCTGGCGCGATCGCGTCTGGCGGTGTGCGCGTTTTGAACGAAGACGTTGTACGCGCGATACCATACGCAAGCGAAGCAATTGAAGCAGTAACTGCCAGGGAAACGGCCGAACTTCAAAGGCGCGAACAAACTTATCGTGATGGACGCGCCGCGCCGGAGTTGCGCGACAAGATCGCGATTGTGGTCGATGACGGATTGGCTACTGGCGCAACCATGCGCGCGGCGGTAAAGGCGCTGCAGCAGCGCGGTGCAGGGAAAATCGTCGTGGCTGTGCCGGTAGGACCGCCAGACACCTGCCACGAGATTTCGAAGGAAGCCGATGAAACCATCTGCCTAAGCACGCCTCCGTTCTTTCAAGCTGTAGGCCAGTATTACGACGACTTTTCGCAGACCAGCGACGACGACGTGCGTGAGCTGCTGACCCGAGCTGCGCAGAGCGACAATGAAGGGCAGCTTTCCAATCCCCCCACTGAAACGGCGGACTAGAGATCGTCGCTCCCTTGATGAGCGGAAGCAGGAGTGTGAGCAAAACGAACGAAAAGAGATGAATGAAGTACAAATTCAGGCCGAACACGCACTTCTATCTGGAAACGTAACCATTCCGGAGAATGCCGTTGCACTCGTCCTCTTCGCCCACGGCAGCGGGAGCAGCCGGCTCAGCCCACGTAATCAATTTGTCGCGCGCACACTCAATCTTGCCGGCCTCGCGACCTTACTTTTTGACTTACTGACGCCTGAAGAAGAAGCGCTCGACATCCGCACTCGTGAACACCGCTTCAACATTGGTTTGCTGGCCGAGCGGCTGGTGCACGCGACGAAATGGGCCCGCCAACAAGAGGAAACGCGCGATCTGCAAATCGGATATTTCGGCTCAAGCACAGGCGGCGCGGCGGCGCTCGTCGCAGCAGC
>DASYSX010000239.1:0-11564 GCA_036002955.1 Candidatus Udaeobacter sp.
TAATGCTGTTCGCGATATCGCAGCCCGCCAAGCATCAAAGACAGACCTACAAGGCCGCCGAGTGCGATCATGATCACGGCGAAAATTGCGTCTCGTCCGAGCGTTGGATTGTTCGCGCCATGTAACATCGCTGTGGAAATCATTACGACCTCGATGCTGATCGCTGAGAGGGTGAGGATCAAAGTTCCGTAGGGCTCGCCGAGTTTGATCGCTAAACAATCGGCATGCCGCACTACGCACATGGCCGACCAAAGGATCACGGCAAAAAGCCACGCGAAGACACCGAGTAGAGGTACTGCATGCGTGGTGAGTTCGTCCAGCCGACTCCCGACTACGAGAAAAATCGCGACCGTTGCCAACCCGATGAGCAGTGGAAATTCAGCGCGGATCGCGCTCCCAAAGGACTGGGTGTTTTCCGCCGGTTGAATTATTTCCGCTTTTCCAGACATGCGGCGGAGCATATCGGTTGGGCGTGAGCCGTGCAATCAAGCGCTGTAATCTTTGGAGCGCACCGAACAGGACCTGCCCTGCAAAATTGCGGCTGTTTTCTATCCACCCGCAATTGCACCGATGATCAGGAATGGTTCTGTCCCATCCGCAATCGCGTCAGGCAGCGGCGCATCCGGCGATTCATGAGACAAATCTTCGCCGCAAGCAAAAAAACGGACCATTGGCCGGCGAACCTGCGTTACATGATCACGCATCGTCCCGCGCAACATCGGATACTTCGATTCAACCGCTTCCAGCAGCGAGCGCTGAGTCAGTGTTCCGTTGAGCTCAAGTTCTGCTTCACCTTCGAGGTGCGCCAGCGTACGCAAGTTAGGCGGAAGAATGACGCGAATCATGGCAACGTTTGCGCTTCTACGGACAGCACTGCAGGCAAATCGCGCACAATCGGTTTCCATTTATCGCCTGCATCTACCGAGGCGTAAACCTGGCCGCCGGTAGTTCCGAAATAAACGCCGCAAGGATCGAGCGAGTCGACCGACATCGCGTCGCGTAACACGTTCACATAACAATTCCGTTGCGGCAGACCTTTCGTTAGGCCTTCCCAGTCGTTGCCACCTGCCCGGCTGCGATACACACGCAATCTGCCGCTGGGCGGGTAATGCTCCGAATCACTCTTGATTGGTACGACGTAAATCGTTTCCGGCTCATGCGCATGAACGTCGATCGGAAATCCGAAATCGCTCGGCAAATTGCCGCTGACCTCGTGCCACGAACCGCCCGCGTCATCGCTGCGCATTACGTCCCAATGTTTTTGCATGAACAAGGTGTTCGGACGCGAGGGATGCATTGCGATCCGATGCACGCAGTGACCGACCTCCGCGTTAGGATCCGGAATGTATTGCGAGTGCAGCCCGCGGTTGATCGGCTTCCACGTTGCGCCGCCATCGTCGGTGCGAAATGCGCCGGCAGCGGATATGGCGATCGAAATTCGCTCCGGATCGTTCGGATCGAGAAGAATGGTGTGCAAACACATCCCGCCCGCCCCGGGCTGCCATTTCGGACCGGTATCGTTGCCTCTAAGCCCAGCCAATTCCTGCCACGATTTTCCGCCGTCTTTTGATTGAAATAACGCGGCATCTTCTACGCCTGCATAAACGTGATCGGGATTGTGCAGCGATGGTTCCAAATGCCAGACGCGTTTGAATTCCCAGGGATGCTGCGTGCCGTCGTACCACTGGTGGGTCGTGAGCGGTTTTCCTGTTTCAGGTGAAGCATCGTAGACAAACATGTTACTTTCGCCTTTCGGCATTCCGTCCGACGCCATCAACTCCTCCGGCTTCGTGCCGGGAGGATTCCACGTCTTGCCGCCGTCGTCTGAGCGCTGGATGATTTGTCCAAACCAGGCACTGGTCTGAGACGCGTAGATACGATCGGGATCAACAGGCGACCCTTTTATATGATAAATTTCCCAGCCCGCAAAATACGGGCCGCTGACCTTCCATCGTTTGCGCGCGCCATCCGACCTAAGGATGAACGCGCCCTTTCTTGTTCCGACTAAAACTCGAATGCTGCTCATATGTGAATTTCAGTCACGAAACACAGGTACGACGCGAATGGAAGCGAAACTTCTAATACGCGCGCTTTTCGTGTCGTTACTCGTCAAATCGACCCTGTGCTCGCATGCAATCACCGGTCATAAGCGTCTTTTAGCGCTTTAATGTCGATCTTCTGCATTTGAAGCATCGCTTGCATCACACGTCCGGATTTCTCTTGATCGCTGTCGTGCAACATATCGATCAACACAGTCGGGGTGATTTGCCACGAAAGACCAAATTTGTCCCTGAGCCAGCCGCACGCTGATTCCTCGCCACCGTCTGCGGTTAATTTCCCCCAGAAATAATCCACTTCCTCCTGCGTTTCGCAGTTTATGACCAAGGAGACGGATTCATTGAATTTGAAAAGCGGCCCGCCGTTAAGCGCGACGAACTTCTGCCCTTCGATTTCGAATTCAATCGTTAGAACCGATCCGACGGGACAACCGGTTTTCTCCGCGGCTTCTTCGTTGTAACGCAAGATTCGCCCAATTTTCGAACTTTTGAACAGAGACGTGTAAAAGTTCGCAGCGTCCTCCGCCTGATCATCAAACCACAAGAATGGAGTAATTTTTTGCATCAGGACTTCTGTCGCTTCGATTCGGATTCCCAGCCAGCAGAATTTGGCGTTTCACGGAAACCCCCTAGAATGCTCGGATGCTGATCGACATCCACGCACAGTTGGATTTTCTGTCATGTCGAGCGAAGTCGAGACATCCCGTGATGAAACGCAAAGCTAATTCCACAGGATCCTTCGACTCCGCTTCGCTACGCTCAGGATGACAGACATGCTAATTGATACACACGCACATCTCGATTTTCCGGATTTCGCAAACGATCTCGAGGATGTGCTTCGTCGCGCTGAGGAAGCTGACGTAAAGCGAGTCATCACGATTGGCACATCAATTGAGAGCAGTCGGCGTGCGATCGAACTTGCAGAAAATTATGCGTCTGTGTACGCGGCGATTGGCGTTCATCCCAGCCACGCAGAGGAGGCAGAAGACGATGTAATTACACCGCTACGCGAATTGGCGAAAAATCCGCGCGTGGTGGCGATTGGCGAGACCGGCTTCGATTATCACCACTTGGCGAGTGAAAAGGTGGCTAGGGAAGACCAGGTGCAGGTGATGACTGCTCTGCGAAGTGAGACCGATGAAGAAATCGAAGCGCAAATTCGCGACGGCGCTTACAAATCGAAACAGTCGAGTTTGTTCCAACAGCAACTCGATCTGGCCGTCGAGCTTGGGCTCAACGTCGTGATTCATCAACGCGACGCGTGGGAAGATACGCTGGAAGTCCTGCGTGCTTATACCGGCAAGGTGCGGGGAGTTTTTCACTGCTTCGGTGGCTCGCTCGATCAGGCGAATGAGGTCCTCAATCTCGACCACCTCGTTTCATTTACGGGAATTGTTACTTTCAAAAACGGCATCGCCGTGCGACAGGTCGCGGCAGAAATTCCGCTCTGGAAATTTATGGTTGAAACCGATTGCCCCTTTTTGGCGCCCGCTCCTTTTCGCGGCAAGCGCTGCGAACCTGCGTATACGCGCATTGTCGCTGAAACGATCGCGACAGCGCGCGGTGTTTCCCTGCGGGAAATTTCTGAAGCAACGACCGAAACCTCAGAGCAGTTCTTCAGGTTTAATCGCGCATGAGAATCGGGAATAAAACGGCGCCGGTGCCAGGCGTAGGGAGAACGCGGCACAAATCAGATGACGGAACGATTCGTCCCTGTTCCTGGATCGCGATAGTCATCGCTTTATTCATTGCGTCTTGTGCGGCGCCGGACACGCGGCACCAAATCGTGATCAGCACACGCGACCAAAAGCTGGCGCTTCTGGATCGCGGCAACCTCATGGCTACTTATCCCGTCTCCACCTCGAAGTTCGGCCTTGGCGATTGGCGAGGCAGCAGGTTTACGCCACTTGGCAATTTGCAGATAGCGGAAAAAATTGGCGACAATGCGCCGCCCGGCACGGTGTTCAAAAGTCGGCGGCGCACCGGCGAACTCGTCCGGGCCAATTCGCCCGGTCGCGATCCGATCGTGACGCGGATTCTCTGGTTGCGTGGATTGGAAGCGCAAAATGCTAACGCATTCGGGCGGGACATTTACATCCATGGCACACCCGAGGAATGGAGAATCGGTTCGCCGGCGAGTTACGGATGCATCCGTATGCGGTCCGGTGACATAATACAATTGTACAACATCGTCGGAGTTGGCGCGGCGGTAACGATCGTGAATGCGCCGCTCGTCAGCGCAGTTCCCGGTATGGCTTCAGGTCACTCAATGGGACCGGAAAACACGGCGCCGTTTGTAATGCGCTAGCGCGTTGCCCTTGCTAATCTCATTAACACCGCGGCTTCAGCCCGGTGAAAAACGCGCACAGGAATGACCAAACTGTTTTAACAGTTTAGGTAAGCCGTTAAAACGGCTTTGGCTGTATTTTACTTCGTTAACACGGGCTAAAGCCGCAGTGTCAATCGGATGCCGTCACCTCACGGCAATTTGCCGAGGCGTTTTCTGACTGGGTTGCGCGAGAGCAAATCCATGTCTGCGTCGACCATGATGCGCACCAGCTCGTCGAAATGTACTTTCGGTTCCCAATCGAGAATCTTTTTGGCCTTCGACGCGTCTCCAAGCAGCAGGTCGACTTCGGCCGGTCGCTCGTAGCGCGGATCGTGTTTCACGAATTGCTTCCAATCCAAGTCAACACGGGCAAAGGCCGCCGCGACGAACTCGCGCACCGTGTGCGTTTCGCCGGTAGCCAGCACGAAGTCGTCCCCCTCGCCCAGCTGCACAATTCGCCACATGCCTTCGACGTATTCCGGTGCGTATCCCCAATCGCGTTTTGCGTCAAGGTTGCCGAGAAATAATTCCTTTTGTATGCCCTGCTTAATGGCCGCGACTGCGCGCGAAATTTTGCGACTGACGAAAGTTTCGCCGCGACGCGGGCTTTCATGGTTGAACAAAATGCCATTGCTGGCGCAAAGGCCGTAACTCTCTCGATAGTTAACAGTCGCCCAATATGAGAAAACCTTTGCCACACCATAAGGACTCCGCGGCCAGAATGGCGTTTTCTCAGTTTGCGGCGTTTCTTGGGCCTTGCCGAACATTTCGCTGCTCGACGCCTGATAAAAGCGCGAACGCAATCCGGCTTCGCGGATTGCTTCAAGGATGCGAATCGTACCGACGCCGGTGACGTCAGACGTGTACTCAGGGATATCGAAGCTCACGCGCACGTGGCTCTGCGCGCCCAGATGATAGATCTCGTCAGGCTTCAGTTCGTAAAGAAGCTTCACAAGATTCACGGAGTCGCTGAGGTCTCCATAATGCAGAAACAGTCGCACGTCGTTTACGTGTGGATCAGCATAGAGATGATCAATTCGCGACGTGTTAAACGTACTGGCGCGGCGGATTATCCCGTGAACTTCGTAGCCTTTCTCCAGCAGCAGATCTGCAAGATAACTTCCGTCCTGCCCAGTGATGCCGGTGATCAATGCCCGTTTCATTTGGGCAACTATTGTAGGGCGTTTCTGTGAAACGCCAACGCTAGAACATCCGCTCGGCGTCTGACACAGACGCCCTACAAATCATGCTCTTCAAGGCGACAATTGCACAATCGTGAGAGCGAGCAGCATGGTTGCCATCAAAATTGCAATAACCGCCATCATGTCTTTCGGGAATTTTATGCCTCCGCCGGCGTTACCATGATCCGCGCCAAAACTGCGCGCTGCGCACCGATGAGTGCGCTGATGCCATTGCGCCCGAGGATAAGCATTTCATCCAGTTGCGAACTCGTAAACGTTGCTTCTTCTCCCGAACTTTGGACTTCCACAAAATCGCTGTCCTCAGTTGCGACAAGATTAAAATCGACTGAAACGAGCTTGTCCTCCTCGTAATTGAGATCCACGATCGCGAGGCCATCCAGGATACCGGCGCTCGCTGCAGCAACCAATTTTTGCACCGGTGGCGCATCGAGTTTTTTTTCCTTAACAAACTTTCGGCAGGCGATGGCGAGCGCAAGGCTCGCGCCGGTGATCGCGGTTGTGCGCGTCCCGCCGTCCGCTTGCAGGACGTCGCAATCCACCCAGACCGTGCGTGGTCCAAGTTTTTCCAAATCGATCGCCGCTCGTAACGATCGACCAATCAACCGTTGAATTTCTACGCTGCGACCATCGATGCGGCCTTTTGTGATGTCGCGAGGTTTGCGCGGCTGTGTCGAGTAAGGCAGCATCGAATATTCCGCAGTCAGCCAGCCACCAGTTACCCCCTGTTCCTTCATCCACCGTGGCACCCCGTCTTCGATCGTGACCGAGCAAATCACCCGCGTTTTGCCCATGGACACTAAAACGGAACCGCTCGCATACGGCGCCACGTTCAGCTCGAAATTGATCGGACGAATTTCATCTGGCGCGCGGCCATCATTTCGCTGCATCATTGTAAAACGTAGATGTGGACCAGGCTTTCTGCGATGTACATTTTGCCGAGGCGACGCAGACATCGCAATCGCCTTGACGCATCCAGTGGGTCGTCGTTCTATAAGGCCTTTGCGTGAAAAGTAATACCGAAGCGCGGAGGGCAATTTGCATCGCCGGTGCGCACCGTTCAGGAACGTCAATGGTGACGCGACTATTGCACGGGTGCGGGCTCTACCTCGGTCCGAAGGATGCGTTAATGCCTCCACAGGCGGATAATCCAGATGGCTTCTGGGAACATTTGGGTTTTGTCGCGCTTAATGATGAGTTGCTCGAGGCACTCGGTGGCGCATGGGACTTGCCGCCAAAGAGCAACGAGATTTTATCTAATGAACGGCTGGAGCCGTTGCGTATGAAAGCCGGTCTCCTTATCGAGAGCTTTCAACCGGCACAGATCTGGGGGTGGAAGGATCCGCGCAATAGTTTGACTTTGTCGTTCTGGGAAGAGCTTCTGCCAAATTTAAAAACGCTGATCATCGTGCGCAATCCGCTGGAAGTCGCTTACTCGATGCGAAAGCGGAACGGAACGTCATATGCATTTGGTCTGCGGCTCTGGGAAATCTATAACCGGCGCTTGATCGAAGCGGCAGGCAAACCTGATCGGCTCTTTACTCATTACGATTTGTTCTTCGAAGATGCAGAAAAGGAGTTACAGCGGGTTGCGAATTTTATCGGATTGTCTGATGCGAAGATCCGTAGCACCGCGGAATTAGTGGCAACGAAAAGACGCCACACGCACTTTACCATTGACCAACTGGTTGATGCGGGACTCTCCGGAGAAGTCATCGAGCTTTATCGTGCGCTGATTGCGGAAACGTCATCGAAGAGAAGAAAGGCGTCTGCGGCAAAACCCGGCCACGACGCGAAATCACACGATATCGATTTACTTCCCGGCGCCGTGAGCCGGCTCGATTCCTTCGTGCCTGATCGCTTCGCGCAAATCGAGCATCTGTATGGTGAGCTGCTTGAGCAAACCGAAGCTCGGCACAAAGCAGAGATGGAGAAACTCAGCGCCCATCTTGCCCACAGCGAAGAACTGCACAAAGCGCAGGTCAAGGAACTGAGCACCCATCTGGCCAAAACAGAAAAGCAGTACAAGGCGCAGATCGAAGAAATCAGTGCTCATCTGGTCAAAACCGACGCGGACTACAAGGCCCAAGTGGCGGAGCTCATTGCGCGCTACAACAATGAAATCGAGCAATTACGCCAGCGGATCGCCGAGATGAACGATCTGCTTCACCAAAGAAGCGTAAATCTCGCAGAAGATGAGAAATATATAGGGGAATTGACGGATCGATTGCGTAAACAGCTGCACAATACCAGACGACTCTCGCGCCTCCTCGACGACGCGGATGAGGCAGCCCGCAAGCTGCGAACGTCTCGGCGATGGCAGCTGGCCAATCCCGGCGCCACGCTTAAAGCAAAATTGGCCCGCAAAAAAGCGCCAGCCGGGTACGGACACCTTGAAAGGATTGTGGCTGCCTATTCGAAATGGCGCAAAGAGCACCCTGAAATCAAAAAGATCGATGATGAAATCAAAGCCGCTCAGGTCGCAAAGATTCCCAGGAGTGGACAGCCGGTAACTGATAGTCAGGCACCTGCACGCGTACCTCGCGACGAGGTGGCCGCCGGGGCGGTTGGCCCCGTCTTGCCGTTGAAGTCGATTAGTTTCCCTCAGCACGAGGAAGTGGATGTCTCAATCATTATTCCAGTTTTTAACCAGTTCGAATACACGCATGCATGTCTGGCTTCGTTACAGGCTGTGCAAGAGCAGCCGCCTTTTGAGGTCATCGTGGTCGATGACTGTTCGACCGACGAAACCCCAGAAGCCATAGCGCAAATCCCTGGTGTTATCTATCTGCGCAACGACAGCAATTCCGGATTCATCGCTTCCTGCAACACGGGCGCAGAAAAGGCACATGGGAAATACCTGCTCTTCCTGAATAACGACACAATCGTAAAGGCGGGCTGGCTAACTGCTTTGCTCGATACTTTCAAAGAGGAGCGGCGAGCAGGCATTGTCGGTTCGAAACTTCTTTACCCGGATGGCCGTTTGCAGGAAGCAGGAGGCATAATCTGGCGAGACGCTTCAGGCTGGAACTACGGGAAGTTTGATGATCCGAGTAACCCTGAATACAATTACCTGCGAGACGTAGATTACTGCTCAGCGGCAGCGTTGATGGTTCCCAAGGCGCTGTTCGAAAGTGCTGGTGGCTTCGACTCACGGTATGCGCCCGGCTACTATGAAGACACTGACCTGGCATTTAAGATTCGCCAAGCCGGTTACAGAGTTCTGTATCAACCGCTGAGTGAGGTGATCCATCACGAGGGAGCAACTGGCGGCACCGATATCTCAACCGGCGCAAAGAAGCATCAGGAGATTAATCGCTCAACCTTTGCAGAGTTGTGGAGTGATGAACTCGCGAGGAGGCCAGTCAACGGGGATGTTGCGTTTCTGAATCGGCCCAGAACTGCGTCGGGCAAGAACATTCTGGTGATCGACCATCATCTGCCGATGCCTGATCGAGACTCGGGATCGCTGCGAATGTTCCAAATCCTTAAAATTCTTAACCAGCTCGGTCATCGCGTGACTTTCCTTCCTGACAATCTGGCAGACATGCCGCCTTACACCCACGAGCTGCAGAAGCGCGGCATACAAGTTGTTCATTATCCATATGTGAAAAGAGTGCGCGATTATCTCATTTCACACGGTTCTATGTTCGACATCGTCGTGCTAAGCCGGTGCGATTTCGCGCGCAAGCACATTGCGGATGTTCGGCTGCACGCGCCACACAGCCGCGTCATTTTTGATACCGTGGATTTGCATTACTTGCGCGAACAACGGGAAGCGCAACTCACTCAAGATCCCGATGTGCGAAGGAAAGCAGAAGAGAAACAGCTGATGGAGGATTACTTGATAAAGGAGGCAGATGAAACGTGGGTCGTAAGCCCGATCGAACAGCAAATGCTCCAGGAGAATTGGCCTAACAAGTCTATTCAATTGGTTTCGAACATTGTCGACGTCACCGGGTCAGTCACTCCGTTTGCACTTCGGCGGGACTGGCTTTTCATCGGCGGCTTTCAACACAGGCCCAACACCGATGCGGTGCTGTTTTTCGTGAAGGAGATTTACCCACTCCTTTGCGACCGACTGCCAGATACAAAATTCTACATTATCGGTGATAAGGCACCCCCTGAAATCGTTGCGCTGGCCAGCGACAGGATCATTGTGGCGGGATTGCAACGGAATGTGGGCTCGTTTTTCGACAGCGTGCGGCTTTCCGTATCTCCTTTGCGGTTTGGGGCGGGCGTCAAAGGCAAAATCAATCAAAGCATGGCCTTCGGCGTGCCCGTTGTTGCGACCTCAATCGCTGTGGAGGGAATGAACCTCGTCGACCAGCAGGACGTCGTCGTAGCCGACGAACCAGATGATTTTGCGCGCGCGTTGATCGAGCTCTACGAATCGGAAGACCTTTGGAAGCGACTTTCGCAAAACGGCATCAAAAAAACGCAGGAGCTCTATTCTACCGAAGTTGCACGAGAAAAATTGGAGTTTCTGTTCAGCGATAGGCACCTGAAAAGCTTAGAGCCTTCACAGCCGGTTGCGGAACGCGAGCTCGCAGTAGCTGCTGTTGGTTACCGGCAGTGAATAAAACGGAGCCGACCGGAGAGATTACCGGAAAAATTAACGCGGATCCAAATCCACTTTTTTTTGGGCAACGTTGTGTGATTTCCTGGGAAACGAATGATCCGACCGGTGCAGAGATACGTGTTTCAACGGGAACGGCTGACGAGCAGGTGGTGACACGAGGAGGACCGTCTGGTCGCGTAGAAATTCCGTGGATCAACGAGTCTAAGGTGTATGAATTTCGCCTGTATCCGGCTAGTCGTCCCGAGGTAGCAATCGGCTCCGTTAAAGCGAGGCGTCAAATGGAGTCTGCGTCAGCGGCGCTCCGCGAAATTGCAGACGAAGTCGGCCGGCGGAACATTGACGTGGCGGACCTTTCTCAATTCGTAGCTGAGGTGATTCCGGTGTGCCTTGAGAATCCGCAATTTCGGGACTTGTTTCAAAACTGGGAGCGACACGGATTCCATGTCACGCCGGTCAAGTTTAACCAGCCAATCCCTGACACTAAATCGTTGCCGGAATCACTTTGGACCCGGCCAAGCGAACTTACAGGCATCCAGATGAATGAGGCAGCGCAGCTCAACTTACTGCGCAGCTTTTCGAAGTTCCGTGACGAATACCAACATTTTCCAACTGGTCAGCCTGGAGAGAACAATCAGTTTTATCTTGGGAACGGTCTTTTTGATGGCGTTGACGCTCTCGTGGCCTATTGCATGGTTCGCCATTTCCAGCCACGATTAATCATCGAAGTGGGCAGTGGTTTCTCGTCCCTCGTTTTGGGGCAGGCGGCGGAAAAGAATAAGACCTCGGGCCTTATCTGTATCGAGCCATTTCCGCGCCAGTTCCTCCGGGAGGGATTTACCGGGCTGCAATCATTAATTGAGAAAAAGGTGCAGGACATCAGTCTCGAATTCTTTTCGCAACTGACATCGGGTGACATGTTATTTATTGACAGCTCTCATACGGTGAAGATAGGCGGCGACGTCAACTACCTGTTCCTGGAGGTGTTACCGCGTCTAAACCCGGGAGTCATCGTTCACGTGCATGACATCTTTCTGCCTTTCGAGTACCGGCGTGACTGGGTACTGGACGAGTTACGCTTCTGGACTGAGCAATACTTGCTGCAGGCATTTTTAACATTCAACTCTGACTTCGAAGTGTTACTCGCTAACTACTGTCTCAGCTATTATCATGAGGACCAGCTTCGAGCTGCTTTTCCGGATCTCCATCGCTGGATCGGAGGTAGCTTCTGGATGCGCCGAAAGCCCATCGCTCCATCGAAGCCATCGCAAACAGGCACGGACGCGACGGCTCAACATCGCTGATATGCACGAGGAGATTAACAAACCAATTTTCGTGGTAGGCTCGCCACGATCTGGAACCAGCATTCTCGCATGGTGCCTTGGCCATCATCCCAATAT
>DASYSX010000240.1:0-5603 GCA_036002955.1 Candidatus Udaeobacter sp.
CACCTTCACCATTTGTGCTTTGCTGCCGTTCTTGATGAACACAACCTTGAGCAGTTTTTCGTGTTCTTCTTTCTGGGCCTGTTTCTCGAGACGATCGTTGCTCAGCTCCGCCTTGTTATCATCCTTGTCGCGCGCGGCGACTTTTTGCTTTTGCTTTTCGATTTCTTCCGGACTGAGGCTGCTATCTCCGGTGCGAATCGTCACGCTTTGCATCGGCACAGCGATCGCATCCTTAACCATGTTCGTCTCGATATCCGCAGTGCAACTGAGTCCTGGGCGCAAGACCACATCGCGGTCGTCGACGCGAATTTTTACCTCGAAATTCGTGACTTCTTCCTGCGTACCTGTGCCGGTCGTTTTTCCGGTGTTCGCGATTTGTTGAACGACCCCTTTGAATTTGCGGTCGCCGTACGCGTCGATTTTGATGTTTGCCTTATCCCCAAGTTTCACGTTTACGACATCATTTTCGTTCACGTCCACCACGGCTTGCATGTGGGTGAGATCGGCGACTCGCATCACATCGGTCCCGGCAAATTGATTGGTCGCGACAAGGCGTTCGCCCAGTTTGCTGTTTAGAATGGTGACTGTTCCGTCCATCGGCGAATAGATCGTGGTTTTTGAAAGCTGATCGCGCGCCTGACTTGAGCTCGCCTGTGCTCGTTCGATTTCGTGCAATGAACTCTCGTATGTATTTTTCGCTACGTCGTTCGCCGCTTCCGCCGCGTTGTATTCCTGTTCGGAAATCAGTTTTTTGTCGAATAAGTCCTTCGATCGCCGGAGGTCGTGCTCTGTCTTAAGCATCGTCGCTTTTTGCTGAAGGTTCGTCGCCTTTGCGGCGCTGATCGCTGCTTCCTGTTGTTCGAGCAAGGCTTTGTAGGAATCGGGTTTAATCTTCACCAGCAGGTCGCCTTTCTTCACTTGCATCCCATCCTCGACCGGCAGCTCGGTAATTTCGCCGGCAACTTCCGGCGAAATTTTCACTTCGGTTTCGGGCTGTATCTTACCGGTCGCGGAAACGGTTTGCAGAATGGTCCGGCGCGCAGCCTTCTCGGTTGTCACGGGGATCGGCTTCTCCCGCTTGCCCGCTAACACTAGCGCAATGACCAAAAGCACCACGGCGCCTGCTGAGCCAAAAATAATTTTGCGCCTGCGACCTTGCCGGCGCTTCTTCGCGTCATGGACAAGTGGGGGAGTGGTCAAGGCTTGATGCATGGCATGATCGCTTATGCGGCTGAAACTATCTCTCTTTAGACTTTCGCCAATGGCGCACGTTCATCGCCCTCATTCGGTGGGATGCAGTCCACGGCTGGTTTGGATTCAAACAATTTGCGGCTGCGCCTGCTTCTGTCGATTCCGTATCTGTTGAATCGCCCACGTGGCGTGCTCGGCGATCAATGGCTCCGGGTCGGCTGCCGCGCGTTCGAGCGTCGGAAGATCGGATTGATCGCCCACATTGCCCAGGGCGACACAAACATTGCGTAGAAACCCGCGGCGCTTTATGCGCTTTATCGGCGATTTTCTGAAAAGCGCCCGGAAGTCCGCGTCGGTTAAATCCAAATATTCCCGCAGCGACATACCAGTCGTCGATCGGCGCGCCGAGAATGCAGTTTCGCGCGAAGTTTGGGCAAACCGGTTCCAAGGGCAGGCGTCCAGACAATCATCGCAGCCAAAGATTCGATCGCCCATTAGCGGACGAAGTTCCACAGGGATGGAGCTTTTCAATTCAATGGTTAGGTAGGAAATGCACCGACGCGCGTCCAACCGATGCGGAGCGCTAATCGCGCCTGTTGGACAGGCTGTGATGCAACGGTCGCATGTCCCGCAGCGATTCGGGACTGGTTCATCCGGCGGCAATTCAAGCGTGGTCAAAATCTCCGCGAGAAAAAACCAGGTTCCGAGCCTCTCATCGATAAGCATGGTGCTCTTGCCGTGCCAACCGATGCCAGCCTTTGCGGCATGATCCCGTTCCAGCACGGGCCCTGTGTCGACATAACATTTCTGCTCTCCGCCAAAGCTGCGAAGAAACTGGTCGATTCCGGTCAGCTTTGGCGCGATTACATCGTGATAGTCGTCGCCCCAAGCGTATCGCGCGATTCGCCCCGTTCTTCCTGTCGGCGCGGCCCTGTGGACCGCGTTTCCCTGGAAATAATTCAGCGCGAAAGCAACGATCGATTGCGCACCCGGCAGAATCTTTTCCGGATCGCAACGTTTCTCTTCGCCGCGTTGCATGTAATTCATTTCGCCGTGCGCTCCGTTGCCCAGCCATTCACGAAAATCATTTGCGTGCGCGGGTGCGGTGCAGGCGGCGACGCGGCACGAATCAAATCCGATCTCTCTCGCAAAAGAGATAAGCCGCGCCTTCAATTCTGTTGCCGAAATCTGCATCATGACGTCTTGGCCGAAATATGTGATTCCGGTTTGGAATTCATTCTCCTAAGTTTCGCCAGAATCGCCACGGCGACCTCTTCATCGGTGAGGACCGACGTATCGACCCGAATATCCGCAATGTTTGCGTAAACAGGTCTGCGCGCACCTAGGATTTCCGAAAAAGACTTTCTTGGGTTGTTCGTTTGCAGCAATGGTCTGTTTTTTTTCCGAGAAGCCCTCGCGAAAAGCGTTTCCTCATCGCCATCGAGCCACACGATCACAGTCTGTTTTTTTAAGATCTGGACGTTTTTCTTGCGCAACACGATGCCGCCCCCTGTAACGATTACCATTTGTTCTTCGGTTTGCATGCCGCGAAGTAACTCCGTTTCCGCCTCCCGAAATTTCTTTTCACCGTGTTCGGTAAAAATTTCCGGAATCGACATTCCAAAGCTCGAAGCAATGACTTCGTCTGTGTCGAGTAAATTTAACCCCGTTCGCCGACGAAGGCACTGTCCAACGGACGATTTACCTACGCCCATCATCCCGATTAGGGCAATCGATTTACCGCCGCCACTCACCCTGGAATATCTCATTAACACCTGGCTTCAGCCAGGTGCAGGATGTAGGCGGAGCTGAGAAGCCGTTTAAACGGCTTTCGATGGACGATGCGTCCGTCACCGCGCTGAAACGCGGTGTTATGAAAGATGGCCACGCGAGTTGGCCTTTCATAGAAAATCTCTACTATTTGCCCATGCCTGAATCGAAACCTTTGGTTGCCGTTATAATGGGAAGCAAATCCGACTGGGACACGATGCGGAATGCGGTGGAAACACTGGATCAACTCGGCGTGGCGAACGAAGCACGTGTGTTGTCCGCCCATCGGACGCCTGATGCGACGGCAGAGTTCGCGCGAGGCGCAGCGGATCGTGGGTTGCGGGTGATCATCGCCGGCGCAGGCGGCGCGGCACATTTGGCCGGAGTCATCGCGGCGCACACGTGGCTACCGGTTCTGGGTGTTCCAATTCAATCGAAGCTCCAGGGACTCGATTCGCTGTTGTCCACTGCACAAATGCCGGGCGGTATTCCCGTCGGAACACTGGCCATCGGAGAGGCAGGCGCAAAGAATGCCGCACTTTTGGCGGCTGCGATCCTCGCCACGTCTGATGATACTCTTCGTCAAAACATAGAAGCGTTTCGCAGGAAACAGTCGGAAGCGGTCCTGGCAGCGAAATTGCCAAGGTGAAAACAGTGATTTCAACCGACCGCGTTGCGGCGGTTGAACTACTGCGGAAAGGCTGCGTTGTCGCGCTGCCTACCGAAACTGTTTACGGACTCGCCGGTCAGGCGCTCAATCCAATTGCCGTCGCGAAGATTTTTGAAGCAAAGGAACGGCCCCGCTTCGATCCGCTAATTGTTCATCTGCCGAATCGCGATTGGCTCGGCAAAATTGTGGATGTGCCAGCGGAGGACCGACAGCTGATTGGTAAGTTGATCGACAAGTTTTGGCCGGGGCCATTCACGATGATTCTTCCGAAGCGCGAGATTATTCCTGATATCATAACGGCAGGGTTAGACATGGTGGCGGTGCGAGTGAGTGCACATCCTGTGTTTTCCGAGATCGTCGATGAATTGGATGAGCCACTTGCTGCGCCGAGTGCAAACAGATTCGGCCGTATCAGTCCAACAACAGCGCAGCACGTGTTGGCTGAACTCGACGGACGGATCCCACTGATCATCGATGCTGGACCCACACAGCACGGCATTGAGTCAACGATCGTCGGTATTCGGGACGGCGAAATCATGATCTTTCGACGCGGTCCGATTACACATGAACAGTTATCGCAATTTGCAGAAGTGAGCAGCGTGATGGGCACATCAACGATTTCCTCGCCGGGACAGTTGCCATCGCATTATGCGCCGAAAACCCCATTGCGTTTGATTGATAGCGCCGAAGATTTTTCGCTGGAGAGGAATGAGCGCACTGGATTGCTGGCATGGCATGCAAGGAGGGGCGATCTCCAGATCGCCCTGCGGCGGAGTGGAGACTGCCGTTCCTTGAAATTTGCGGCGGTGCGAAACCTGAGCGAAGGGCAAGATTTGCGAGAAGCTGCGGCCAACCTTTTTCGCCATATGCGCGAGCTCGACGCACTCCGTCTCGATCTCATCGTTGCGGAACGAGTTCCCTCTCGAGGACTCGGAGCGGCGATAATGGATCGACTGGAACGAGCGTCGCACCGGTAGCGGTCCGGATGGCAATTGAGAAAGGCAGCAGCGACGCGATTCAAAACATCGCCGCAAAAACTCAGCGTTGCAGAACAAGCTCTGGGTTCGGCACACCGATTGGCGCTTGCTCAATAGTGGTGATTGGCTTCTTGCCACCGGCCTGATACCCCAGAGCAGCTGCGATAAATCCCTTGAAGAGAGGATGCGGCTTGTTGGGTTTGCTTTGAAATTCGGGGTGATATTGGCAACCCACGAAATAAGGATGATCGCGTAGCTCGATTAATTCGGCGAGAGTACCGTCGGGTGATGTTCCTGAAATAACGAAACCCTTCGCAATCATTCGGTCACGATATTTCATGTTGAACTCGTAACGGTGCCGATGCCGCTCGGTTACTTCCGTGTCGCCGTAGATTCTTTCCGCGAGCGTGCCCGGAACAATTTTTGTCGGCCAGGTTCCCAGCCGCATACTTGCGCCCTTGTTACGTACGCCGCGCTGCTCTTCCAGTAGCGAGATCACTGGATTCGGATTGTGTTTGTCGAATTCCGTGCTGTTGGCGTCTTTGATTCCACACACGTTCCTGGCGAATTCAATCGTCGCCACTTGCATACCCAGGCAGAGACCAAGAAAAGGGATTCCATGCTCGCGAGCGTAACGCGCAGCATTGATTTTTCCTTCTGCTCCCCGAACGCCAAATCCGCCGGGAATAAGAATGCCCGCCACATCTTCCAGTTGGTCGTCGACGCCATCCGCGATGGATTCAGCATCGACAAGTTTGAGATCGATTCCGCAGTCTTCGCTCGCGGCGGCGTGCGTCAACGATTCATAGATGCTCTTGTACGCGTCGCGCACGTCCATGTATTTGCCGACTACCGCGATCTTGACGCGTTTACTCGGACTAATGACGCAGTCGACGAATTTTTGCCAGTCTTTCAAATCGGGTTTGGGCGTTTCGAGGTGAAGAAGGTCGCATACGAGTTGGTCTAGTCCCTCGGCGTGAAGAGTCAAAGGCACC
>DASYSX010000241.1:0-2318 GCA_036002955.1 Candidatus Udaeobacter sp.
TATGGATCATCGCGCCGACTTCAGATTCCAGTGCGTGTCAGAACCTTGCGTTCTCGTATGGTGTGTATCCGATCAATCTCGCCGAGGAACCGGATGACTGGCGCGAATGGATTGAGTGCTGGCTGCGCGAAAACGGAATGACCGCAGAACAGGTCATGCTTGTCGCAGGTCCATCGCCGCGAAATCCAAGAGCTAATTATCGGATCGAGCTTATGCGTTTAGCCACGCAGAATGGGTGAACGCCAAAGGGCACTTCGGTAGTGGTACAGTTTGAAAATCGAACCCCACGATGCGTATGTCGATGCGCCGGTTCACTAGATTGACCAACGGATTCTCTAAGAAGATGGAAAACCTTGAGCATGCTGTTGCGCGCCATTCCCTGCATTACAATTTCTGCCGGATTCATCATCGCTCAGGATAACGCCAGCGATGGAAGCAGGAATCTTCGATCACGTCTGGTCAATCGAGGAAATCATTGCGTTGCTTCCATGAGGCGAGGCGTCAATAATCCAGTTTGGGTTCTGATTATTCTTATCGTCGTCATCCTCATAGGTCTGGTGCTATCGAGAATTTCTCTTCATTGAAATTGAGCCGCTAGCATCATATCTGGAGTCTCGACGAATTAATCGCTCTATTGGGACAATTAAGAAATGGTGCCAAACAAAAGAATGCAGCGCGCTATTAATCTCGGGTCTTTAATAGGTATCGCGGCTGGAATGTTGGCAATCCTGATACGTCTAATAAGTGAACGGTTTAGGAGTTGACCCTACTCAAACTGTACCACTACAGGGCACTTCAATAAGATGAAAGTCCAACAGGCGAGCTGGCTTTAGACAACAGAGAATCACCAACTCACCATCGCGATGAAGATCACCCTCGTTGGCGCAGCTGGCGGCGAAGTAACCGGTTCGTGTTACATCGTTGAAACAAAGCAGGCCAGAATTCTTGTCGATTGCGGTCTGTTTCAAGGCGGCAAAAAATCGGAGGCGCTGAATCGCCCGCCCACGACTCCGAATCGCAAGCTCGATGCGGTCCTTCTCACCCATGGGCATTTGGATCATGTCGGACGGCTACCGTTGCTGGCGAAAATGGACTACGCCGGCCCCGTCTACGGAACACCAGCGACCTTGGATATGACCGGTCTGATCCTGCGCGACTCCGCTCGACTGCAAGTTGCGGACAACGAACGGAAGAATCGGAAACGGCAGCGTGCGGGCGAACCACCGCAGGAACCGCTCTACACACCGGAGGACGCGGAGAAAATCCTCACACAACTGCGACCGGTGCCCTATCAAAAAGGGTTTGAGGTAGCCTCCGACATTAAAGCGATCTGGAACGATTCCGGTCACATGCTCGGGTCAGCCAGCATCCAACTAATTGTTGAGGAGGACGGAAAAACAAAGCGCGTGGTTTTTTCCGGCGACCTTGGACCGCGCAGCGCGCCAATACTGCGCGAGTTCGAACCATTCCAGCAGGCTGACCTCGTTTTTCTGGAGTCAACTTATGGCGGCCGGGATCATCGCTCTTTTGCCGAGACGGTCGCGGAGTTCGAGCGAATCGTGGTCGACGCAGTCAATCGCGGCGGCAAGATGCTTGTGCCAACTTTCGCCGTTGGCCGCGCACAACTGATCACATTGCTGCTCGCGAAAATGTTTCGCGCGGCAAAGGTAAAGCCGTTTCCGATTTTTCTCGACAGCCCGATGGCTGTCGAAGCAACGAAGATTTACGTTAAACACTTCGAGCTTTTCGACGACGAGATGAAAGCATTCCTTCGCGATCGTCCGCTGCGCGCAGATTTGAAGACCATGAAACCCACGCCGACTGCAGACGATTCGCGCGCCATCAACGATGTGCGCGGCGCGTGTCTGGTCATGGCCGGGGCAGGCATGTGTAATGGAGGCCGAATCCTTCATCATCTCAGGGCGAATCTTTGGAAGCCAGACACACATGTGCTGATCGTCGGGTATCAGGGTCAGGGCTCGCTGGGACGCCGCCTTGTCGATGGCGAGAAAGAGGTGAAGATTTTTGGAGAAAAAATCGCGGTGAAGGCGACGATCCATACACTCGGGGGATTCAGCGCGCACGCAGGACAAACCGACTTACTGCGCTGGTTCGATATGATCGAGCCAAGCAAGCCTCGCGTCGTCCTGACTCACGGCGAAGACGACCAGCGCGGTGCGCTTGCCAGACTCATTCAACAACGCCACCGGTTAACATCAAAATTGCCGAAGATGGGTGAAGTCATTGAGCTTTAGTCAGCGATATCAACTAAGGAAAAGGTTATGGCATTCGAAAAATTTGATCTTGAGAACCTCGAT
>DASYSX010000242.1:0-4987 GCA_036002955.1 Candidatus Udaeobacter sp.
TGGAATGGCGCGATCGGCTTATTCCGCAGGCTCGATATGTACGAGAACGTCGGCGATGCGCGAGTCGCTTTGCTGAATCGCGCTCTTAACCTGGTGCGCAATGTCGTGGCCTTGGTGGACGGAAATGTTGCCGTCCACGCCGACGTGCAGATCGACGTAATACTCCAAACCCATTTTACGGGCATGGCATTTCTCCACGTCGACAACACCGGGAATTGAGCTGGCTACAGCGCGAATGGATCTGACAATTTTTCCACCAGGCGCGGTGTCCATGATTTCATGGAATGCCGGGAGCAAAAGCCTGACCCCGTTTGCAGCGATCACCGCGCAGGCGAACAATGCTGCCCAGTCATCCGCGCTATACCACGCTTCGCCACCGAGAAGTGCGGCCGAGATTCCAATAAACGCGGCGGTAGAAGTCAACGCATCACTGCGATGATGCCACGCATCCGTTTTGACCGCGGTGCTCTCGGTTTGCCGTCCGAGCCGATTTACGTACCGAAAAAGGAATTCCTTAACGACGATAACTACAACAAGAACAGCAAGCGTGAACGGTGCAGGTCCGTGATGTGGCGTCAGAATTTCGCGAACACTTTCGATGGCGAGACCAGTCGCGGCTCCGAGCACGCCCAGCCCGACGGCGATGGCGGCGATTGGTTCGGCTTTCCCGTGACCGTACGGATGGGTTTCATCCGCAGGTCTCGCCGCAACGGTTAATCCGCCCCAAATCACGATCGAGCCGCCGATGTCCAATGCGGACTCGATTCCATCGGCGATCAGCACGTAAGCGTGCCCGATAACGCCCGCCACGATTTTGACTGAGGCAAGCACGACGTTGATGAGCAGGCCAAGCAGCGCAACACGCGCGGCGGTTTGCAGAATCTTCTTAGTGGCCTGAGCTTCCGCTGGCATCGATGAGCAAAAGTATTAACGCTGCAGTTTACCAAACGCACGGAAATCCCGCTGACGTATTGCAAGTTGAGACGCGTCCGTGGCCGACGCCGGCCGCAGGCGAAGCGGTGGTTAAAATGAGCGCCGCGCCGATCAATCCGGCGGATTTAAACCAAATCGAAGGAAAATACCCAGTGCGGCCGCAGTTACCAGCGACGCCCGGATTTGAAGGCGCTGGCATCGTTCTTGAATCAGGCGCAGGCGTGAACGGCCTAACGAGCGGGGTCCTCGTTATCGTGCCGCACAACGTAGGCACATGGCGCGATGCCATTGCGGTGAAAGCCGAAGATCTGGTCATTGTGCCCGATGGTATCGAGCCGGTTCAGGCGGCAATGTTAAAAATCAATCCGCTGACCGCATGGCGATTGTTGCATGACTATGTCGATTTGCAGAAAGGCGATTGGCTGATTCAAAACGCATCGAACTCGGCAGCTGGTCGCGATGTGATTCAAATCGCGCACGAGCTCGGTTATAAAACCGTGAACGTAGTCCGACGCGCAGAAGTAGTTGATGAATTGCGCGCCGAACGCGGTGACATCGTGCTGGTCGATGGCGATAATCTTCGCGAAGAAGTGAAAAGTGCGACCGGCGGCGCTTCCATTCGTCTCGGTCTAAATTCCGTCGGCGGTGACAGCGCGTTGCGTCTCGCAAATTGTCTCGCGCCTGGAGGTACGCTCGTGAGCTTTGGCGCGATGAGCTTACAGCCGCTGAAAATTCCCACCGGTCTCCTCATTTTCAAAGACCTACGATTTCGCGGCATCTGGATCAACAAATGGTACGACAATGCCACTCCGTCTGAGCGGATCGAGACGTTCCGACCCCTTTTCGATATGGCCAAGCGTGGTCTGTTGAAAACAAAAGTCGAAAAAATTTATCCGCTAAGCGAAGTCAAAGCCGCGGTCGCACATGCCGCGCAAGGCAAACGCAGCGGTAAAATCGTATTTGAATTCGAGTAAGCTTGTAAAGCTGGGCCATCGCCGCTCTGAGGTCTTTTAGCGCGCCAATGGCGCAGCGTTCATTTAAAGTCTGGGGCAGCGCCCCAGGCTGAGATGATTCCGCGCCTTTGGCCAAAACAGTTGCCTGCGTTTGTAACCCGAACTTTGTTTTGCAATTGCGGAACATTCATACGCACCTACCCTTAAAAATGCTGCGACTGGATTCGGCTCGCGCGGTTTGTCTTATCGCACTTGTCACTACTTCGCTCGTCCTGCGCAACACCGAATGCGCGACCGCTCCCGAACCGGGCGATTTGCGCGGCGTCGGAAAAGTGACGTTTCCGATAACGTGCGCGCCTGACGTCCAATCTGACTTTGCTCGTGGCGTGGCGTTGCTTCACTCCTTTTTCTACGAAGAGGCGCGACGCGTTTTTACATCAGTGGCTGAACGCGATCCGAAATGCGCAATGGCTCAATGGGGAATCGCGATGACTTGGTGGCATCCGATCTGGACTCCACCTAACCCCGACGAAATGCGCGCAGGCAAAGCTGCCATCGAAAAGGCGATGTCGATGAATGCGGGTTCGGATCGCGAACGTGGATTCATCACCGCGCTGAACACTTATTACAACACGGCGGACAGTACCAGCTCAGCTCCGGTTGGACAATCGTGCCACGGACCCGTCGGACCGCGCGATCGGGTAGTCGCCTACGAGAAAGCAATGCAGCAACTGCGCGACAAATATCCGGACGATTTCGAAGTCCAAACTTTTTATGCGTTCGCGGTGCTGTCAACTGGTTACGCGACGCCTAACGATACAAGCTTGTCGAAACAGCTTGAGGCTGCCAGCATATTGGAAAAGCTCTGGAAACAAGACGCGAAACATCCCGGGGTCGTTCATTACCTGATCCATTCCTACGATTATCCTCAGTTCGCTCAACGCGGCCTGACAGCAGCCCAGACATATAATTCGATCGCGCCATGGGTGCCGCACGCGCTGCACATGCCGTCGCACATCTTTACACGTCTCGGAATGTGGGATGAATCGATTGCGGCCAATCGCGCTTCGGCTGAAGCTTCGCGCGGTTACGCAGCGATGCGCCACCGCGATGCCGCCGAAGCCGAAGAATTACACGCGCTCGATTATCTGGCCTACTCGTACTTGCAGGAAGCTCAGGACGCGGAGGCGAAAAAGATCGTCGACATCGCCGCGAAAGTGAAGAAGACGAATCCGGAGTTGGAATTCAGCGCGGCCTACGCGTTGGCCGCAATTCCAACACGATATGCATTCGAGCGGAACGATTGGGCGGCGGCGGCAAATCTATCCATTCCGAACGTGCCACACTGGTCTTCGTTTCCTTTCATGGAAGCTCTCATCGAATATGGTCACGCGCTGGGACGCGCGCACACTGGCGACGTCGAGGGCGCGCGAAAAGCGATTGCACGAATGCAGGAATTGCGCGACGCGACGAAGGATCCAAAGTTCGATTATTTCAAAAGTCATCTCGACCTGCAGATGCAGGCGGCTTCGGCATGGGTGGCTGCAGCTGAAGGCAAAAAGAACGACGCAATAGACATGCTGCGGCGCGCCGCGGATTCCGAAGACAGACTCGGCAAGCATCCCGTTTCGCCCGGAGCGTTCGTTCCGATTCGCGAACAACTCGGCACTCTGCTGCTGGAAATGGGGCAACCAACGGAAGCGCAGCGAGAATTTGAGGCCGCGCTCAAGATCTATCCCGGGAGGTTCAGAGGTTTGTATGGAGCGGCGCAAGCGGCCGAGCAAGCTGGCGACAATCAGGGTGCGAGTCGCTATTACACGAAATTGGCCGCACAAACGTCAAAAGCTGGCGGTTCACGAGATGAATTGAACCACGTTCGCGAATTCCTTTCCGCCCAAGCCAAGGCAGCGGACTCGAAAGGCGTGGCCGGCGCTCGCGAGTAGAACCTGCGGCCCCATCGTAGGTGCAACACGAACACGCTAGTCGCACAGCACTGCTCATAGCGGCAAGCCTGGTTCTTTTGCATCACGACGCCAAATATTCGCGTCTCGTTTCCAAGACCTCGGCAGATTTTTGCGCTTACGTCTTGGAGAAGCATTCCTCGAGGACGCGTTTGTTCTCGAAAATTGTTCGGCACAATTGGTTTCGACCGATCGCGAAGTTGATCGAGCGCATCACGATCCCGGGAATTTTGCTGCATTACGCCTTACGAAAGAAATCTATCAGAGAGCTGGTACGCTCGGCACTTGCTAACGGCGTTGGCCAAGTCGTCATACTCGGCGCAGGTTTCGATCCTCTCAGTTCGGAACTGCAGCGGGAGTTTCCAACCGCGCGCTTTTGGGAAATTGATCATCCGGCGACGCAGCGTCACAAAGTGCGCGCCCGTTCCGAAATCGGAATCGAAGGAGTGCATTTCATCGCAGTTGATTTCAGTGCTGCCGTTCTTGAGAGAGGAGTATTGATCAACAGTGGGTTCGACCCGGCAAAACGCACGTTTTGGATCGCGGAAGGTTTGCTGATGTATTTCCCGGCAGAGATTGTCACCTCTTTGATAAAAATGCTGAGCAGCCTGAGTGCAACCGGAAGTCAACTCGCATTCACCTTCATGGAAAAACAGCAGGACGGATGCATTCGATTCGATCCTCAAACCAAACTTGTTACCTGGTGGTTGCGCACTCGCAGCGAGCCGTTCCTCTGGGGAACTACACGAAGTGAACTTGCTCAGTTTATACAGCCGTGGCGTGTGATTCGATTCGTCGATCACAACGATCTGCGGAAAACAGAATCGGAACTCACCGATGAAGTCATCGCAAGAGGCGAGGTAATTTGTCTGGCTGCAATCTAACTGCCTTCGTTAAGCTCCCGCGATGATAACGCGCCGCGAATTCATACGCACTGCGACACTTTTTGCGCTTGCGCCGCAGGTTTTCGCGGAGCGCGACAAAGAGATTTGGGTCAATGACGTTCATTCACAGCTCAATCGCACTCGCGTTCGCGAACTTCTAAGACCCCGCACCAGAGATGAACTCGCCGGGATTGTTCGTTCCGCGTCGCGAAAGGGTTTCCCGATTTCCGTTTCGGGATGCCGGCACTCGATGGGT
>DASYSX010000243.1:0-15523 GCA_036002955.1 Candidatus Udaeobacter sp.
CCGATACGGGCTCGATCCACGTCGACGTATGCTTCTCGAAATCGGTTTTCCGCAGGAACCCGCCGTTGGCACGCATAAAGGCGTCGATCTTGTCAGCGATGGCGCCTTTGTAAAAAACATCACGTCCTTTCTCGCCAATCAATCGCAGCGTTCTCGCCAAATCTGGATTTTTAAAGATATCGCCTTTACCGGGAGTGCGTCGCTCCACATTTGGAGCCGGGACACCCTCGCGTTGGTCAACGGTTTCACCGGCCCGGGGGCGGGCCGTCTCCACTGGCAGCGTGTAAGTTTCGACAAACGCTCCGGGTAATCCTTTGTAGAGGCGCGGACCGAACGACCAGTAATACGAAATCAAATCAGTGACTGGAAAACCTTCTTCGGCATAGCGAATCGCCGGGGCGAGATCGTCGCTCAATTTCAGTTTGCCGAATTTTTTGTTTAGCTCCGCCCACGCATCGACGCACCCGGGAACACTGATCGGCAGCATGCCGCGTGGCGGAATAGTCTCGCTATGCAGCTTCGCCAGTTCTGCTTTCATCGCGTCGTAACTCAGACCAAGCGGCGACCGACCGCTTCCGTTGATTCCGTAAAGTTTGTTTTCTTTCGCGCTGTAAACGATCGCAAACAGATCGCCACCAACTCCATTCGACACCGGCTCCATCAAACCGAGCGTCGCGTTCGCCGCGATTGCCGCGTCTACTGCGCTGCCACCACGTTTTAAAATCTCAATCCCGACCTCCGTCGCTGCCGGCACGCTGGTGCAAACCATTCCATGCGTCGCCAAGACTTCCGATCGCGTGGCGAAATTTTTACCGGTGATGCGATCGATCTGCGCATCCAATGATAAAACTGATCCGAGGCTGACTAGTGCAAATATCAGTAGCTGAATCCCGCGCATCCCGAAATTAACGCCTTTCAGCTAAAGAGCGCACTTGAATTTTGGGCTGCCGGCTATATTTGATTGCCGCTGCCAATGAAAATCTCTAATGACGACCAGCGAGCGATCGGGCTGATTTCTTTTAGCGTTGGCATGCTTGCCTTCCTGATAGGCCTCGCCGGGCATCTCAAAGCAAATTATCATTACCGCAGCGAGATCTCGTCCACCGGCTTTACCATCGCAATTATTCTGGCGGGAATCGGTGTCGTGTTGTTTTTGATTTCGCTGAGGAAGAAGCGAGGCTAACGCCGAATTCAACCAGGTAGGGGCTGTTGACCTCAACAGCCCGGGCGATGGCGGTCAATCGCCCCTACCAAGGCATTCTGGAAAGCGACCCGGCGGCGACCCTTTTGAGATCGCCGCCTTTTCCCTTGTCGCTCAAAACGAGCGGGAAATTACTCTTCCATCGCGTCGTGTAGCTGCTTCCTGGCGTTCACCATGTCCTGATGCGCTTTTTCGATCGCATCGAGTTTGCTCTGCTGGTCAGCGTTCAGCATCGGCCGAATTTGCGTCAGTGTACTGTTCATCACCGTATGCATCTTCTGCATCGCCTCTTGATGAATGGCGGCGATTTGCGGTTTGGCCGCATCGAGGATCGGCTGGACCTTGGCCTGTTGATCAGCGGTCAGGTCCAACTTTTCGGTGATCCCTCTAAGACCGAACGCATGGCCACCATGCCAATGTCGACCACCAGGGCCAGGTTGTGCTTGCACAACGACAAAGCCTCCAAGCGCGATCGCGCCGGCGGCTGCAATTGCTAATAGGTTTCTTTTCATAGTTGGTTTCATTTTGTTTTCTGCAAAGCGCCCCTTGCGCCTTTGAAAGAGATGACCGTGTGCCTAATAGAGCGGTTACAATAATTTTCGATTTTGTAATGTGGGAGGGACCTTGGCGCCCCGATTGTCGCGGCACCGAGGCCGCTGCGACGTTGCCTGGCCGCAGGTGCTTGGCACAAGCGTTTCTACACGAGAAGTTGTAACCAAAGCGCAGCCGAACCGGTCATGGTTAATGGTGTGGATGCGCTCTCGATCACATGGATGATTCTGACGCAAGCGCGCTGGTTAAAGCTGCGCTTCAAAATGACGATGAAGCAGCTCGCGCGCTGGTCCGACAGCTTTATCCGTTGGTTGCCAAAATCGTCCGCTCGCATCGGACGCGCCGAACTGCGGAAGAAGATCTCTGCCAAATGATTTTTATTAAAGTATTTCAAAAGCTATCGCAGTTTTCGGGCAACGTGCCCTTGGAGCACTGGGTCTCGCGCGTTGCGGTCAACACTTGTCTGAACCAAATCGAGTCGGAAAAAGTGCGACCGGAAGTGCGCCATGCTGACTTGAGTGTGGAAGAACAAGCGGTGGTTGAAAATCTGGCAAGCTCCAGTGACGACCTGGCGCCGGACAAGCAGTTCGCATCGCGCCAATTGGTCGAGCATCTCCTCGCGGCGCTGAAGCCGGTCGAGCGGCTGGCGATCGATTTGCTATACTTACAGGGGCGCAGCGTGGAAGAAATCCACAAGATCACTGGCTGGAGCGCGGCACTCATCAAAGTGCGAGCATTTCGAGCCCGGCAGAAAATGAAACAACAGCTCGCGAAAATTTCGGAAAAAGAAAAGCGATGAAAAACCAACAGATCGATCGGTTGCTGCAATCTGCGGCGCAGGCGGACGAAGAGATTCCGGCGGCGATGCCGTTTGGATTCGATACTCGTGTAGTCGCGCTGTGGCGAGCTGGTATGCCAAAGGCGAACGGCGTGATGCAATTGCTTCGACGTGTGGCGGTGTTGTCGTTGGCCGTGATCGTCATATCGACGATCGCTGCGATTCGCGAAGCAAATCAAAGCCGCGAAATCCGCGAATCGTTCACGAATGAATTCGCCATCGCGGATTCAGCGATCCAGGATGAGTTTTGAAATGAACCGGGCGTTGCAGTGGAAACTTATCGCCGGATTCCTCCTGGTGTTTGTCGCGGGCGGAGTCACCGGCGCGTTTGTCGGAGGATCATATGCCCGACATCATTTCTTTGAACTGCATCATCCGGAGCGGATCGGCGGGCGAATGAAAGAAAGGCTCCGCGCCGAACTCAATCTGACCCCGGAACAACTCACGAAAATTTCGCCAATCATCGACAAAACAACTGCGCAACTGCGAGATATTCGGAGAGACACGGGTCAACGAGTTCGCGAGATCATTGCCGACGCGCATCGCCAGATGGGCGCCGACCTCACTGACGAGCAGCGTCAAAAGCTGAAGCAAATAGAAGAGCGACATCAGCACTGGCGACATCATCGCGCCCACGAACCCGCAGCCGAAGAGCCCTCGGCCACACCGTAGGTAGGGTCGGCGCGCTGAGCCGACCAGACGCCGCAGCGCGGCGTCCCTACCCTAAAAGCGCAACCCGTTTTCAAAGAAAATTCGTTCCCGCTCGACGTCTGCCCCGCGGCTGACAAAAAGATCGCGTATTTCGGGGGTGTAATAGCCGCCGTTATAAGAGGGATTGAGTCCAAAAAAGATTTTTCCGCCGGGCGCCAGATGATGCTGTAAATCGCGCAGAAAGAAATCCCATTCCGCCGGTCCCCAGCGTTTCTTGGCTGGATGATAAAGATAAAAGTTCGCAGAGAAAGCCGTGATCCAATCGAATTGTTGACCGAGGTCCGGCAGCGGCTCGAAAGCGTCGATCTTATAAACGACTCGGCGCACGCCGAACAACTCCAGTAGTTCGCCGAACAACGGAACGCGATCGATGTCGAGGCCCATGACGGAGTGGCCAAGATTCTTCAGGATGAACAAGAAGAATCCGCCTCCGCATCCGAGATCGAGAACACGTTTCGGTTCCGACCGATGGAGATTCAAATCCTGCACGCGTTCGCGATTCAATTGCAACCACGGCTCGATATCTGCGTATTTAGCGTACCCGGCAGTGGAATTGGCATATCGCTGCTGGATCTCTCGTGCGCGATTTAAGTCGATCTGTGCAAGCATCGGTTTGAGCGGCACGCGAAAAATCGAGCGTTGTGCCCTGCGCCAGCCGCGCCGGTAGGTTAGTGGGTCGCTGAACTTCAGGATCTTGCGGGAGAGTTTCATTCTGAAAAATCGATCAACTGTAGGGCAACCGCTCCGGTTGCCAACCATTGTGGCGGCAGGCGATGCGCCCGCCCTACAAGCTATCCATAATTTCACGCAGAAGCTGCGGGCCCCGATAAATCAGGCCGGTGTAAAGCTGAACCAGTTGTGCGCCCGCCTGAAATTTTTCCCGAGCCGATTCTGCGTCGAAAATTCCACCGGAAGCAATCACTGGAATTTTAGATTGAGCAACAATTTCACGCACCAGCGCGGTCGATTTGACTCGCAGTGGCGCTCCACTCAAGCCGCCCGCTTGATCCAGTTGCGGCAAAATCGAAGAGTGATCCAGCGTGGTGTTCGTGGCGATGATTCCAGAGACGCCGTTCTCTTCGCACACAGCGAGAATGGCTTTTAGTTCGGCGTCTGACAGGTCCGGCGAAATTTTCAAGACCAGCGGTTTTGGAGTTGTTCCTTCTTCACCGCCGATCGCGTGTAGTAACTCCGAAAGCTTTTCAGGCTGCTGCAACCCGCGCAAACCGGGGGTATTTGGCGAGCTGACATTCACCGTGATGTAATCGGCAAAATCCCGCAGCACCCGGAACGAGTAAAGATAATCGTCTGTCGCTTGTTCGAGCGGCGTTATTCTCGACTTGCCGATGTTGATTCCCACGGGAACGGCCGGCCATCGGTCGCTTGCACGCAGCGCTCGCAATCGTTGCGCAATCGCGTCTGCGCCGTCGTTATTGAAACCAAGCCGATTGATCAGCGCTTGTTGCTCCGGCAGTCGAAAAATGCGGGGCTTGGGATTTCCAGGCTGCGCCTTTGCGGTCACCGTGCCGATCTCGATAAAACCGAATCCGAGCGCTGTCCATACGGGGAGAGCAACGCCGTTTTTGTCCAGCCCGGCCGCGAGTCCAACCGGGTTTGGAAAATTAAGACCAAAGAGCGTTTTTGGTTTGGACGGTAGCTGGAAGGATTTAAGAACGCGCAACGCCGGATCGAAAAGCGACGCCTTTTGGAGCAATGCGATGGTGAGATGATGCGCGGTCTCGGCATCCAAAGAAAACAGCAGCGGCCTAACGAATACCTCGTACGTTCCGCGGACGCGCTTCATTTCTCATTAACACCCGGCTTCAGCCGGGTGCCTGCACAAGCAGAGGAGGAAAGCCGTTTAAACGGCTTCCACTCACGTAATCGAGTGATCACCGGATTAAAGTCCGGTGTTAATGAGATTCGTGTTCCGCATTGGATCATATAGTCGCCCTAAGCACGCGCGGTCACTTGCCGATGCAAAATTGGCTGAACACCGAGTCGAGGATTTGTTCCACGTCCACGACGCCAATGACTTCGCCAACTGCGCGCAGCGCTTGATCGAGATCAACCGCAACGTACTCGCCGGATAATCCGTCGCCCAGCGCCGTGCGCGCGCGATCGCATGATTCCAAGGCGCGGCGGAGACAATCGCGATGACGGGTATTGATCGCGACCGCGCTCTCTGGTCTCAGATTTTGCTGGCGAATGCGAGTCAGAATTTTTTCTTTCAGTTGCGGCAGTCCATCTTCGGTAACGCACGAAATTCGCAACGCGGGGAAACCCTTCCAGGCGTTGTCCTCGGGCAAATCACTCTTGTTCAAGACGACAATTTCGTCCGGATCGCTTGTTGCTCCGTTAAAATGGGGTGGCTTCGGCGAATTGCGGTCGGCGATGTGAAGTCGCAAATCAGCTAGTTGCAGCGATTTTTGTGTGCGTTCGATTCCCGCACGCTCCAGTTCGTTTTCCGATGCACGCAAGCCCGCTGTGTCGAGCAATCGAATCGGCACACCCTCCAAATTGATCGTTTCCTCGATCGTATCGCGCGTCGTACCGTGCGTGTCGCTGACGATCACGCGATCGTAGCCAAGCAGGCGGTTGAGCAAACTCGATTTGCCGGCGTTTGTCGCACCGTAAATCACTACCCGCACGCCTTCGCGCAGCACACGACCTTGATCGGCGGTCGCGAGCAACACGGAGATTTCAGTTCGAACAGAATCAAGCCGGACGAAGAGCGCTTTGTCTTCGTCGGGCTCAATGTCTTCCTCCGGAAAATCAATTGACGCGTTTATGTGCGCCAGCAGCGCGATCACTTCATCGCGAATTTTCCTGATTTGATCGCCGAGTTTGCCTTCGAGTTGTTCAGTGGCCGAACGCAGCGCCAGATCGGTTCGGGCACGAATCAAATCGATTACTGCCTCGGCCTGGGTGAGGTCCATTTTGCCGTTGAGAAATGCGCGCTCGGTAAATTCGCCGGGCCGCGCTGCTGTGGCTCCTGCACGCAGACATGCTTCGAGAACCTTCGCGGAAACAAGGGTGCCGCCGTGACAACTGATTTCGATCAGATCTTCGCCGGTGTAACTAGCCGGTGCGCGGTGCACTGAAAGAACGACTTGATCGATCAACCGATTTTCCGTGCTGGAGATCTCGCCGAGATGCTGAACGTGTGACACGAATTTCGACGGTTGTTCTTTTCCTCGAAAAATTTTGTCTGCTATTTGAATCGCATTCGCGCCGGTAATCCGTATGAGCGCAATGGCGCCTTCACCAGGCGGAGTCGAGATAGCGGCAACGGTGTCCAAAGCGGTCATAGGTGTGGACTCAAATTGTAGGGCAACCGCCTCGGTTGCCAAATACTGCAGAGATTTCGCTTCGCTCTAGTCCGAACGCATGACATCCCGCAGCGCCGCGATTAACTGCCGATTTTGTTCCATGGTGCCCACGGAAATGCGGACCCATTCAGGTAAGCCATATCCTTTGAGCGGGCGCACGATGATTTTCCGTTGCAGCAGCTTTTGGAACACCGCACAACCATCGCCGACATTTACCATGAGAAAATTTGCGACGGCTGGCACGAAGGCAACGTGCATTTCGGCAAATTGTTCCTGCAAATAAGCGCGACCTTCGTCTATGACCCGCTTGGTTTCGCGCAGGTGCGCTTCATCATCGAGCGCCGCAATCGCACCGGCGTGTGCAATGCTGTTCACATTGAATGGCTGTCTGGTCTTGTGAAGCACTTCGGCCATTTCAGGCGGTGCGATCGCATAACCGATGCGAATTCCGGCAAGACCGTGAATCTTCGAGAACGTACGGAGCACAACAACGTTTCTCCCGTCGCGAACAAACCGGAGTGTGTCGGGCGGATCATCGAGGAATTCGAAATAGGCCTCGTCAAAAACGACAATGATGCTGTTCGGAATTCGCGACATGAAACGGTCGATGTCGCGCTGCGAGATCAGTGTGCCTGTGGGATTGTTTGGATTTGGAATGAAAATGATCCGGGTTTTTGCGGTTATTGCGTCGAGTGTTGCATCGAGATTCTGCTGATAATCCGGACTCGGCGTTTCAATCGTGCGCACGCCGAAAGCGGTCGCGAGCAGTTTGTAGACGATGAAAGCGTACTGACACGTAATCACGTCGTCGCCTGGATTCAGAAACGCGTGACCGAGGAATTCGATCACTTCGTTTGATCCATTGCCGAGAATTATGGCCTCAGGCGCTAGACGAAGTTTCGCTGCGAGCGCTTTGCGCAGGTAAAATCCGCTGCCATCAGGATAAAGATGCGCATCCTCGAGCGCGGTGCGCATCGCCTGTAGCGCCTTGGGAGAAGGTCCCAGCGGATTTTCATTCGACGCGAGCTTAATGATCGTGCTCGGATCGACTCCTAATTCGCGCGCCGTTTCCTCGATCGGTTTCCCGGGTTCGTAAACGGCGAGATCTTGCAACTGCGGGTTGGCCAGCTCCCACACTGACGTCATGCGCCAGAGATTAGATGCGAAGGCGGTAACTTTGCAATGCGCGGCGTTAAACCGGCCTGAGTAGTGACAACCTGATGTTAGCGCAGGTTCGCGGGGTGGCCGTTATCAGAATGTGCTGGGCTGCTTTCAGCTTCTTTTCGCAATCGTTGAAACTGGGCCTCCAGATTCTTGAGCTCGTCGTCAGAGAGGTTTTCCAAATCGACAAGTTGATTGCGCGCCCCTGTCACTGCACGAATTAGTTCGTCCAACTTGAGGTGCATCGCCTTGGCGTCGCGGTTCTGTGTGTTCTGAATCAAAAACACCATGAGGAAGGTGATGACTGTCGTGGCGGTGTTGATGATCAGTTGCCAGGTGTCCGAAAAATGAAACGTCGGTCCGGTAACCAGCCAAACAACAATTACAAGTACAGCACCACAAAATGCCCAGGCGCTCCCAAGCACACTGGATGAACGCTGCGCAAAACACCGGAACGCGTCCCTGGCGACGCAAAAAAAATCGCGTTTTTGCTCGTTTCTGGTCGGTTCTTTCGTCCAGGCATGATTTGCCATGTCACCTAGCATTCGCGCCTGACCCCCTATTTGCGCGCACGCTCGTCCGCCTACGATACGGTCGACGCACAAAGCGGATTGATTTCATCGCTGTTTTAGGGAAGACTTTGCCCCGAATTCATGCAGCAGGTTCAAGGGATTTCACGTCTGCAAACTGTTCCATCTGAGCCAGCGACCGCTGCCAGGCGGAAGCTCTGGATACTAAGTTCCTGGCGGGACTTGGTCTTGTACGTTGGCACACCGCTGCTGCTGATACCTGCGTTTGCGCTGGCCCAGGCAAAGTGGAGTCCGCAGGACATTTATCTTTTTGTCGCTGCTTTTGGTGCCATGGGTCATCACCTGCCAGGCATGATCCGCGCTTACGGCGATCGAGCATTGTTCGAACGTTTTAAGTGGCGTTTCATTTTGGCGCCGCTGTTTCTAATGGCAGTGTGCGTGGCCTTTTTCTGGTGGGACCTCAAAGGCATTCTGCTGGTGGTTTTCTTCTGGGGCGTTTGGCACGGCTTGATGCAGACCTACGGGTTTTGTCGCATCTACGACGCCAAAACCGGAACCTTCGACGCGCTTACCCGCCGGCTGGATTTCGCGATGTGCCTGGTTTGGTTTGGCACCGCGGTGGCGCTTTCGCCATACCGTCTGAGCGACACGCTGGATACTTATTACATGTGCGGCGGACCGTTTATTCCGCCGTCGGTTGTAAACCTCGGCCAAAACTTAATTCTTGGCGCGGCCATTTTTGTGTCGGTTTTGTTTGCCGCTCATTTTATTCGGACCTGGGTCGCGGGGCATCGGCCGAATCCGGTAAAACTTGGACTGTTGGTGACCAGCATCACGTTTTGGTGGTACTGCAATAATCTTGTCTCAAACATTCTCGTCGGTATCGCGCTGTTCGAAGTCTTTCACGATGTGCAATACTTGTCGCTCGTCTGGATCTACAATCGCAACCGCGTCGAGAAGGACAGCAACATTGGCGGGTTCATGCGCTTCGTATTCCGACGCAGCGGCTCGCTGGTTGGCCTTTATGTCGGCCTCGTCTTTGCCTACGGCTCGGTTTCCTTCATCAACGCGCACATCGGAATGGATACGGTCAAACGAATTCTCACCGGCGTGGTGACTGCTTCGACCCTGCTGCATTTTTATTACGATGGATTTATCTGGAAAGTTCGGGAGCGTTCGACGCGTCAATCGCTGGGACTAGCCGGTGGAACCGCTGATATATCGCTCGGCGGTTTGATTCCCAGCTGGGCATGGCACGGGTTGAAATGGGTGGGCGTCTTTATGGTGCCTCTCGGAGCGCTGTGGTTCTGGCAAACGCATCTTACTGTTCCTGACGTGCAACGGACTGCACGGGTCGTCGCGGATGTCCCTGAGGCCGCAAAACCACATTTTGATTACGGCTCCGCATTGCAAAAGGAAGGCAAACTAGATGAAGCCATCGAACAGTACAAACTGGCGCTCAAGCTCGATCCGAAGTACGCAGCAGCGCACATGGATCTGGGCGCTGCGTTAAGTGGCCAGGCCAAATTCGACGCGGCGGTTCCACACATGGAAACAGCGCTGCGGCTTCAACCGAACAACGGCGAATTTCATCTGATGTACGCGGGTCTGTTACAACGGATCGGACGCAACGATGATGCCGCGTTTCACTTCGAAGATGGCCTGCGCCTGAAACCAAACTCAGCTGATGCTCACTACAGTTACGCAGCTTTCCTGTTGGCAGTGGGCAAAATTGACGAATACGTGAGCGAGCTGCGGACCGTTCTCCGGCTCAAACCGAATTACCCGTCCGCTGAGCTTCGTCTCGCGGACGGACTTTTTGCGAAAGGAAATCTGAAGGAGGCGGAAGGTTCTTACCTGGCGGCACTTCGGGCGGACCCGGAGTTGACAGTCGCCTATAACAATTTGGGCAGAGTTTACCTGGCCCAGGGCCAGATTTCCCAGGCCGTCGTCCAGTTCAATGAAGCGCTGCGGCGCAATCCTGGATACAAGGAAGCCGAGGAAAACCTGCGCGTGGCGAAGGCAGCCGATGCCGAGATTTTCCCAGCCGCGCACCGGTGATCTCGAGCGATCCTGCGCTTCATCTCAATCTCGATGACGCGTGGCCTAACGACTCGACAGGCCTTCCTGTAGCCGATGCGCGGAGTTGGGGGCCGCGCTTGCGTTTCTCTGCGCCTCCGCGATTGATCGAGCAATTCTACCGGGAGCGGGGGACGGATCTCGAAACGCCGTTCCTGCTGTACGGCTCCGGCGACTTTCATCATCTGACAGCCCTCCGACTGCGTTCTGTTGCCGAACCGATGGTCCTCGTCTCCTTCGACAACCATCCCGATTGGGATGTGCGGCCGCCGAAATGGGCCTGTGGCGGATGGGTGAATCGCGCATTAAAACTTCCAAATGTCCGGCTCGTGAGTGTTTGGGGCTGCGGCAATTTCGAATGTTGGTGGCCGCACCAGATTTTCGGCAATCGTCGCGGGGAGCGCGCCGGAATCCTTGAAGTCCATCCGTGGGCAGACGATCGGTCACCGAAAGATCGACAGCGTAAAGGTGCGATACTGCGTAATAATTGGCGGGAACGTTTTGAAGAATTTGCGAAACGTCTCGCAGGCAACAACGTCTACATCACGATCGATCTCGACTGCCTGTGCATCGAAGAGGCGGTAACGAACTGGGAGAGCGGCCGCTTTGCGGTCGCCGATCTTGAGTGGGCGCTTGGGAAATTACGCGAATCTTCCCGTGTCATCGGTGGTGATGTCTGCGGCGCGTATTCGCCTCCGCATTATGCCCGTTGGAAGCAGAGTTTCGCTGCTGAGTTCGATAGGCCAAAGCTCGTGTCACCAAACCTGGAAAAAGCGCGCGCGACAAATTTGGCGACTCTGGAAAAACTCTGGCCGCTGTTAGCTGGATCGTTCTAAGGGTTGAGCGCATTGCTTCCCGTGGACTGGAACATTTTTCTAACATTGTTCTTTCTGCGAATCGTCCCATTAACACCCTGGTTCACCAGGGTGTCAGGCGTGACCGGAGTCCCCTGAACCGCTGAAGCGGTTGTGGTTCACAAGAACGGTTACCACCTCGCTGAAGCGAGATGTTAATGAGACTGGCACCAACGAGCAGTTTCGGAATGCCGATCCGTTATCAACTCATTGAAACGAGCACAATTCCCGCGGTGATCAGGAGCGCGCCGATGGTGAGCCGCGCGCTTAGTTTTTCTTTCAACACGACCGCGGCGAGAATCGTGATAAAGATCACGCTCAATCCTTGGAAAGGATAAAGATAGCTCAGGTCAAAGCGCTGTAGCAGGCCGAGCGTCAGAAAAAAAGAAACCGTCATTAGAACGACGCCGATGGCGACGCGCGACACGAAATAGGAGTTGCGCATACCCTTTGTCGCCGAGAATTCCATCGCTTTCTTGAGAATCAGTTGCGCTGCCACAAAGGTGACCAGCGAAATAACGATGAAGAGGAACGCGAGAAAACTCACAGGCGTTCCTCCATTTTTGCGACCGGCTTTGCCACTAACGCCAGGCCGAAAACAACCAGCGCGATCCCACACCAACGCAATGTAGAGATTAGTTCGCCGAGAAAAATCCAGCAGCCCAGCGGAACAAGAATATCGACCACGCGCGAGAGAGGATAAGCAAGGCTGAGCGGGATGTACCGAAGCACATAAAGCCAACTGATGAAGCTCGCGATGATGAGAACAATCGCCCACCACACCAACGGCGACGCCAGACCATTGATTCCGGTCCAGGAAAACGCGTCGTCCGGCGCGGCAACCTGGCTTGCACCGCGTTTCAAAAGGAGTTCAGAAATGAATACGCACACCACGCTCACGCCGAGTTGCAGCCACGGGTTCCCAAAGCCGGATGGCCGATTTTGCATCTGCTTTTCTAGCGCGCGATCAAAGCACCGCAACAGATTTTGAATCGCGGTCGATAGCGCGCGTCACTCCGTGCGCGCCGGGGCGTTCGGCGTGTAGGCGGACTGCCCGTCCTACCACGAGATAGCAGCACTATCAAAGCTCGTGCGCGTTCGGGAATCGCTGCAAGACTGGATCGTGCCGCGTCGGTCCGAGGTATTTGATCACGCGACGAAAGATCGGATTCAGCAGCGGATTGGTGTGCATGATGTACAGATCGAGAGGGACCAATTCACAGTCCAAGTGCAGCTTCGGCTCATAATTGAGCGGGTTGCTGTAGTAATACTTCAATCCTTGTTGCAGCGACCATGAGATAATGTCGCGCAGCGTGTAAAAGTATAAGTGCAGATCCAGTGCGACGCTGTAATCGAGTCCTATGCATTCATCATAGATCGCGTCGCCGCAGACGAGGCAGAAACTGAATGCAACGATCTTGCCGTTTTGTCGCCAAATGAAAAAACGCGCCCGATCCGACATCCGCTCAGCAACGGCGCGGAAATAATCTTTGGTCAGCGTCTCAAATTTCAGTGGCGATCGCTCATGTACCGCCAGATACAGCGGATAGATTTCGTCGATCAAAGGTGTGATGTCGTCGACCACCTCCATTTCGATCTTTGGTGCGCGCTCAGCTTTACGAAACTTCCGGCGCAAATCTTTGCGCGTCGCCTTACTAAGCGTGCCGAAATATTCGTCCCAGTTTGCGTATGGGAGCGGCAACTGCGTCATCGGCATGCTTGGAATGCGCGCGTAACCATTCGAGATCAACGTTTCCAGAGCAGAGCGATAGTTCGCCGGGAAATCCTTGAAGACGACGAGGGAAGCTTTGTTTCTCCTGGCGTAGATCTCAAGACTTTCCTGCAATGCATTTGCCACCCATTGCTCGTCGGTTTCATCGCATGCTCTCAGATCACCTGTGCCGGCTGCGCAGCCAACCATCAGCACGCGCATGGTGAGAAAGCGTGGAAAAACTTTGCGAATGCCATCGACAATGGATCGGACCTTGCCAGGCACGCCTTCCACTAAATTTTGCCGGACAAAGAACACAGGCTGGACGGCGCGCACGTTGCCTGAGGAGTCCTCGAGCAGCAGATAATGATGCTCGAAACCGCACTCCAGCGTTTCCTCCACGATCTCGTAATAACGATAATCTTTGCACTTGTTCTGAAGCGCTCGTTTCCAGGCGTCGCAGTTCTGGAGATCACGCAACTCGGACACCCTCGCTGCGCCCTGAGTAAACTGTAATTCTTTACCCTGCTGCATCACGCAATGACTCCAAGAGATGGCTATGCAATCATCGCTGACATACAAAACAGCGGCCCCTGCAGAAGCGTATGTCCACACTGTGGTGTGAACGTGTCACAGGCCTTCGCAACAGCGCTGGTAGAGGCGTGCTGCCGCGAACGCCCGAAGTTTCGAAAGCGATGCTACTGCTGCTTGGACGACTTCTCTTCGATGTATTTGATGACGTCGCCGACGGTTTGCAATTTTTCCGCGTCTTCGTCCGGCACTTCGACCCCAAATTCTTCTTCAAAAGCCATCACCAGCTCGACGATGTCCAGTGAGTCTGCCCCTAGATCTTCAATAAAAGATGCCTGCGGCGTGACCTGTTCCGGGTTCACGCCGAGCTGTTCGACGATGATGTCCTTGACCTTCTCTTCGATCGATTTTTCCGCCATAAAATTTGTTCGGTTGGTATTAATCGCGCAGGAGTAAGCCCGGCAGCTGCCGGACATCCCAGCCACAGCATCGCAAGTAAATGAATTAAAGAGGATGTCAATCAAATTTCGGGAGCAATGGCACAGTGGAAATGGCGACATGCCGAGCGAAGTCGATGATCTCTGGATCGTCTGCGAGCTTGGGCGGGCATTTCTAAAAATTAAGGATGTCTCGAGTACGTTCGGACTCACAAGGTGGTGCCAGCCGCCGGCAGATTAGAGCATCTGCAGATAGTACACCTTCAAGTTGCCTTCCATTCTGCATCGAGTAGATGGACGTGATGAGCGCTCCGCCCGAGCCTGCCGATCTTCTTGATCTGAAGTTTTTGCCTGCATGGGTGAAAGAACCCAGTCCGACAAATCATTACGACCATTACACGGCAGAAGAGGCCCCCACAGAACCGCGCAGCCGCGACCGGGTCGGCAGACACAAGGATCGATCATTTCCTTCCCGCGAACGACGAGGACATATTCAACGCCCGGGATCCAAGCCGGACAGGCGTCCTGGCAGAACGGCCAACGCGGAAGGCACGAGGCGTCGCGATTTCGATCGAACCAAAAATCGCCGTTCCCCGGACCGCGCTGCACAGCCTCCGCCAAAGCCATTCGAGGGAACGGTCCGTTTTCTCCCGCGTCAGAACGTATTCGAAAATGTCGTTGCTCAGATCAAATCCGGCTCGGTCGCCTATTCGTTGTTTGTTCTATCGCGTTTGTTCCTGGAAAAAGCGGGGCGATATGAAGTTCGTCTCACGGCAAAGGCCGAAGCGCCGCTTTCTCAACTTGGCGAGGATGGCGGAATCTCCATGGACCGGGAATTCCTCGAGCGAAACGCGTTCCGTTTCGCCCAACGCGACTTTTACCAGGTCAACGTTGTAGAAAGCGATCCGATAAAAGGCAATTTCTCGAATGTCGCCAGATGTCGATTGAGCGGCACACTTCTGGGCCCAACCAATCACCATGCTTATCAGCCGCAACTGCGCGGTTTATACGAGCAACGTTTCAGCCGGCGAATGAGCTTTGCCGATTATCAGCGGCAAATCGAAATCGTAAGCGATCCAGCGGTGGTCGAGCGGTGGAAAGAGGAAGCCAGAAAGATCACTACCTACGTAACCGTGCGCGAAGAAACACCTCTGACATTTTCGTCTGCTGCGGAAACGGAACGGCATTTTCGTACGCACTATTTGCCGACTCTCATCCATAATGTTGACGACGTAACCGTTAGCGGCATGGCAAGCCGGAGCTTACCAGACCGAATACTCAACCGGGCGATCGAAGAGGCGTGGGTGCGCGAAACCCGCTCTCCTTCGAACATGATGCAGGAGCTAGCGAATCGGTTCCGACAAAACGGCCTGCACATTTTTCGTCATCGCCGCGGCATGTTGTTTGTTTCTCCGATTCGCGTGCGCGCATTTGTTCATGAACACGCGGGCGTGTCCCCGTTGGTGAACGCGATACTTGAAGCAGTGTCAGGCACCGCGGGAATCAATCGGAAACAGCTTTTCGAAACATTGACTGGCAATGACATGAGCGAAGACGTCGAGCCGCGCAGATTCGCGCTCGCGTCC
>DASYSX010000244.1:0-4160 GCA_036002955.1 Candidatus Udaeobacter sp.
AAACGTCCGGCGAACGCGGGCCACCGCCATCGCCTTGTTTTGGTCCCCACGGCGCCGGTTCGGCCGGCTTTTGAATGCGCTCAGGCATAAAAAAACGTACGAGCAAAAGTTCGAAACGCAAGCCATCCGACGCGCGGAATCTCATTACACCAATGCAGTGGGATTCGTTAACAGTTGCAAAAACAATAGTTAAGCGGGAACCCGCTTGTCAGATAAATGTCCCGGTGGCAAAATTCCGCTGAGATGAAAGTGATCGGTGTTCTTTGCGCAATAAGCTCTCTCGCGCTTGGGACGGCTTCTGCACAGACACCCGCGCCGCACGAAGAGAAAGCAGCGGAAGCCGCGCAGCTTGAAGCTTTGGCAAAAAAAATTGACGAGCAAAACGTCAAAATCGACGCCCTTTCTCAGGAGATTCTCAAATTAGAGCAACAACTCTCGCACGCTCGGCCAGGTGTGATGGTAGGAGAAGCTGCACCCGCCCCAGCAAGCGCTGCCGCGCCCGGGGCATCTGCATCGCATTCAGCCGTCGAGGGCAACACACATACTGTTGCGCGCGGAGAAACGCTCACGTCGATTGCAAAGATGTACAAAGTGACCGTGGACGATTTGCAAAAAGCGAATCACATCGAAGACGGGCGTAAACTGCAGGCTGGCCAAACCATCACTATTCCGACGGAATCGCCTGCCGCTTCCAGTTCGCCGTCGCCATAACGGAAACGAGATCTCCACGTGAATCAAAAG
This sequence comes from Candidatus Udaeobacter sp., assembly GCA_036002955.1. Taxonomy (GTDB): domain Bacteria; phylum Verrucomicrobiota; class Verrucomicrobiia; order Chthoniobacterales; family UBA10450; genus Udaeobacter. Next base: position 742 of record DASYSX010000244.1, read on the forward strand.
TGGTTTCTTCGCAAACACGAGGATGGAAGCACCTTCGGGCCGGTGCAGTTCGACCAGATCACGCGTTGGGCTGCTGCGGCGCAAATCGCGCCGCACGACACTTTGTCCAGCGACGGCCAGACGTGGGTCAGGGCACCGATGGTCCCGCAGCTGAGCATGGACTGGCTCGTCGAGCTAACCAGCGAGCATTACTATGGACCGACTACACTTGGTACCTTGCGCGAATTTATTCGGCTCGGTGAAATCGATAGTGAAACAGTCGTGATCAACAGCTGTGACGGCACTCGCCGCCAGGTTCGGGAAATGCCCGACCTGTGGGAAATCGTGCCGCCAGAAGCCGACGAGAACCAATTCCAAATTCAACTCGGCGATCCGGTAGGTCCTGCACTGGCGAAAATGTCCGGTCGTCTTCAGGAACGAATTCGCGATCTCGAGCTAACGCTTCAGGAAGAACGCCGCGCGTTGGCCGAGAGCCAGCAGCGTTATGACGAGCTGGAGCGAAAATACCAGGACCTTTTGCTGCGTGATCTCTCCTAACTCAGGGATCTGTCTGCCAATTTGTCAGACCGGCAATCGCTGCTCTTCCGGTTCCGCAACTTCTGAGGTGACAATTTCCTCGTCAGATGTTTCGCGCTGAGGCGACGATTCTAACAGACTCTGCCGGCAGAGCTGCGCGTATCTTTGACCGAGCACCAGCAATTCGTCGTGGGTGCCGCGCTCGACGATACGGCCGTGATCCAACACCAGGATCTGGTCCGCACCTACGATCGTCGAGAGCCGGTGTGCAATCACAATCGACGTGCGGTTCGCCATCAAATGTTCCAGCGCCTCCTGAATTAAGCGTTCTGTCGCCGTGTCCACGCTGGCTGTTGCTTCATCGAGAATCAAAATCGGCGGATCCTTGAGCAGCGCACGCGCAATCGAGAGCCGTTGTTTCTCGCCCACACTCAATTTTACGCCGCGCTCGCCAACCACACTCTCCACTCCATCCGGCAAACGCTCGATGAATTGTCGCGCATTTGCGGCATCAACGGCGCGCCATAGTTCTGCCTCGCTGGCGCTTGGTTTTCCCATCAAAAGATTTTCGCGAATCGATCCGTTGAAGAGAAAGCTTTCCTGCGTCACGACGCCGACCGCTTCGCGTAAGGTGCGCAGGTCGTAATCTCGAACAGGTTTGTCATCAACGTAAATCTGGCCGTGGTCGAACTCATAAAAGCGCACGAGCAAATTCACCAGGGTCGATTTTCCCGCACCAGTTGCGCCGACCAGCGCAGTCGTGGTTCCCGGAGGCGCGTGAAATGAAATGTGCCGAAGCGCAGATAACCCGTCGACGTAACTGAAGCTCACGTCGTCGTAGCGAATGTCGCCGATAATGGGCAGCGCAGGCCTGTAGGGGAAGCTGACAGCTTCCCGGATCTCATCGCGGTTGACACGCGGGAACCCGTCAGGTTCCGCTACAGACTTGATCTTCGTTACAGCGCCCGGCTCGACATCTTCGTCGAGAATCTCGAACACACGTTCGCCTGCAGCGCGGCCAGCCTGCACTAATTGATTCAGCTGATGCAACCGGCTAATCGGATCGTAAAGAAATGCCATCAGCATCAGGATTCCGACCAAATCGCCCAACTGCAGGCTGCCGGTCAAAACGTCGTGACTACCAAACCCCAGCACAAGCAATGCGCCGATTGCTTCGAACATCGACATCGAGGGCGAGTAAATCGCCCATGTCCGCATCACCACCAGCGTGGCGTGCCGCAGTTGATCGCTGGCGCGATTGAAACGTGCGTGTTCCTCGCGTTCGCGCGCGAAGCTTTTGATCTGACGAACACCGGCAAGATTGTCGTGCAACAGCGCGTTGATATTCGACGCAGCGCGCCGCTGTAATCGATATCGCCGGTGCGCCGTGAGCGTGTAAGCGAGCGCACCCGCGATCAGCAGCGGCAGCGGCACCAGCGCAAGCAATGCAAGCTTTGCGTTCCAATAAAACATCACCGCCACTACGATCACGATTTGTAAAACCGCGACGACGCCTTGCTCGATTCCGTCGATCAGTACGCGCTCGACTGAGTTCACGTCTTCGATCACACGCGTCATCAGATCGCCCGTGGCACGATTATCGAACCAGCGCAAAGGAAGTAGTTGAATGTGCGAATACAAATCGCTGCGCAGGTCGAAAATGACTTTCTGCTCGAATGTGTTGTTCAGAATGATCCGGACCGAATTGAAAACGTGCTGAATGATAAAAGCCACTGCGGCGAGCAAAATCAGCGGCAGCAATTTGTCTGGCCGATTCGCGCGGACCACGTCCTCAATGATCCATTTGGTCACACTCGGAAACACGATCACCATCAAGGTGCCGAAGATCGCGCACGTGAGGGTCCCCGCGGCCAACCACGGATACCGCTTTAGATACGCAAATACGCGCCACACCGTTTTCATTCAGCGCAAATTTACCAGAAGCCCGCGACTCACGCGAATGGCCTTCGCCGCGTGGAATCTTAGCCGCGATTGGCCAAAACGGATTCGTGGCTAAGATTCGCGCGTGTCGAATCAATCGCACTTCTTGCAGGACGAAATTCATATCGAGCAGCTTGACGTTTTCACGCGCGTCGGAGTTCCCGAGGAAGAACGCGCGAATCCGCAAAGATTGACGGTCAGCATTTCGTTCTGGCCCTATCAGCAGACAAGCGATGTGGCCGACCATATCGAAAGCACGGTGAACTATTCAACGGTGGCGGAAGAGACGAAGAATTTTTTGCGCGATCAGTCGGTCAGCCTGATCGAAACACTGGCAGAACGGCTCGCAAGTCATTTGCTCAGAAATTTTCCGATTCAAAAACTGACGATCGAACTGCGAAAATTCCCATTAGAAGACGCAAAATATGTTTCTGTCATGATCACCCGAACTGCATGCGTCGGTTGATTACGAACGAAGTCTAAATGGACACGAATAGACGCAGCACCGGCTGTACTGGCCACTGTCTCCAACGGACTTGTTGGAACAAATTGTCACGAACAAATCACGCGGCGGCCACCCGGGGTAGCGGCGATTGACCTCAATCGCCACAGGCGGTTCAGGTGAACCGCCCCTACCAGTTTGCCGCTAAAGACAGCGGCCACTACAATTGATGAATGAAAGGCGGTAAATGGAAAACGATCTCGAGCGAGCGACACTTCGCCAATCGGAATCTCGAAGTTGTGACAGATTGTGTACAAACACCCGCCCGTCCTAACCCGCGGTCTTGGACGATCGTCCATCGCAAACCGGCGGTCGTCATCGCGCCAATGAGGGGCGATGGAAAAATCATTCTTATTCGCCAGGAACGCATCCCGATCGAGCAGGCGATTTGGGAAATGCCATCAGGTCAGATCGACGATCACAATGCTGATGAAGATAAAATTAAGGACACAGCATTGCG
>DASYSX010000245.1:0-1614 GCA_036002955.1 Candidatus Udaeobacter sp.
TCGCCAGAGTCACGAATAATACCAGCCACATGTCGGCGACGGCGGCTTTCGCGTGAACGAATGTTTGGAGCGAAAGCGTGAATATAATTGCTGCCCACCAGCCGACCCTTCCTCGTCCCATTCGCCGACCCCAGGCGAAGATTACCAGGCTGGTGAGTGCCGCTGCTATTGCCGAAGGCAAGCGAGCGGCGAAATCGTTTTGGCCGAAAATGTGATAGCTGGCGACCTGTGCCCAGTAGGTGAGGGGAGGCTTATCAAGTCGAATCTGATTATTGAAGTAGGGAACGATGTAGTCACCGCGCGCGATCATCTCGCGCGAAGCTTCGGCAAAGCGCGGCTCATCCCGATCGATCAGCGGTAAGCTCCATGTGCCAAGGATATGAAACAGAACGCAGGCGAAAAACAGTATCGCGTATTTTGCCGGTGCAGATTTCAATGTCGTCGCTGCATCTCATAACGGTCATTCCGAGCGAAGTCGAGGAATCCCGTGGCACAACTCAAAGACCACATGGCGGGATGTCTCGACTTCGCTCGACACGACAAACGATTGGTTAGATTGGAAACAACTTGTGAAGTCCTCCACCGTTTTGTATTGGCTCATCGGGATCATAATCGCGGCAATAGCGATCGCAGTGTCATTTCATTTCGACGATGCCCTGCGCGACTTGATCATGCAGCATCAGAATCCTGCCATGCGCAATTTCATGCGCTACGTCAGCTTGTTAGGCGATTGGCCGTTGCACGCGGCAGTAGGATTAGTTCTCCTGGGCCTCACGTGGCGACGAGGTAGCGAAGAGTGGACGCGTATTTTCCTCGCCATGCTGTTAGCCATGATGTTGGCGGGTGTGACGGACACCGTGATTAAACGCATCGCTCCCCGGGCGCGCCCGTCGGTGCATGCTGAGACACGTTGGGGCGGCCCGCGTTTCAGCTCCAAATACCACTCGTTTCCATCCGGACACGTCGCCGCTTCGACCGCGTTCTTTGCCGTTTTACTTATTGGGCGCCGGCGCATCGGCTTTGCGTGTCTCCCAATCCCGCTTCTGATCGGGTTTTCACGGATGTACCTCGGTGCGCATTATCTCTCCGACGTCGTTTGCGCTGCGTTTCTGGGAACCCTCTGCGCCTTTGTCGTAGCGCACTTCCTATTGCTGCCAATCGGAAATCGGAAATCGAAAATCGGAAATCGGAAATTGAAATGGCGGAGGGGGTGAGATTCGAACTCACGAGGCCTTTGGGCCTTCCGGTTTTCAAGACCGGCGCGATCAACCGCTCTGCCACCCCTCCGGAAAACTGGCGATCGCGATCCGCGCGAAAGTATAGCAGGAACTCGAAGATTTGCTCGACAGGGCGATATGTTCATGTGAACTTACGGCGTGCAGAACAAGTTCAAACCTGTAATCGTTGAAGCGCCACAGAGCCGCGCGACGATTCGGGGGCGCGGCGCGTCCTGGAGCCCGGCTAATCGGTTCGAAGAGTTGCACGTCGATTTAACTGACCCGGACGTAGTCCAATCCGCTCCGTTTGATCGTCATCCTGAGCGGAGCGTAGCGGAATCGAAGGATCCCGTGGCATTACCTTCAGGCAGTGCACCGGGATCCCTCGACTTCGCTC
>DASYSX010000246.1:0-8408 GCA_036002955.1 Candidatus Udaeobacter sp.
TGCGAGAGCGGACAATATCGTTGTAGCGGCGCTTGTATCAAGCGCCGAACGTAGATACATAGGCGTTCGCCGCGGCGAACGCGTCGATAAAATGACCTCGCATTCCGCCGATCTATTTGCTCGCGCACGGAAACGCATCCCAGGCGGCGTGAATTCACCAGTGCGCGCGCTTGGCAATGTTGGCGGCGAACCGTTTTTCGTCGCTCGCGGCGATGGCGCGCGGATCTGCGACGTGGATGGCAACGAGTACATCGATTATGTCAGCAGCTGGGGACCGGCCATTCTCGGGCATGCGCCGAAAGTTGTGGTCGAAGCGGTTCGCGACGCCGCGACGCGCGGATTGAGTTTTGGAATTCCGAATCCGTTGGAAGTGGAGATGGCGGAATTGATCTGCGACTGGGTGCCTTCGATCGAGAAAGTGCGCATGGTGAACAGTGGCACGGAAGCGACGATGTCGTGCATCCGCCTGGCGCGTGCATTCACCGGACGCGATAAGATTGTGAAGTTCGATGGCTGTTATCATGGGCACGCAGACGCCCTCCTGGTGAAAGCCGGTAGCGGCGCTCTCACGCACGGCAGACCGAGCAGTGCCGGTGTTCCTGCGGCATTTGCTGATCTGACAATTTCGCTGCCTTTCAACAATGCCGAGTTGTTGAAGAAAACATTTCATGAAAATAAAAACGAAATTGCGGCGGTAATTGTCGAGCCGATCCCGGCGAACGCGGGTCTCTATTTTCCAAGAGAGAATTTTCTGTCGGTCCTACGCGAGGAATGCACAAGCCACGATGCGCTTCTGATTCTTGACGAGGTCATCACCGGCTTCCGCGTTGCTCGCGGCGGCGCCCAGCAACTTTATGGAGTGAAACCTGATTTGACTGTGCTCGGAAAAATAATCGGAGGCGGGCTACCGGTCGGGGCGTTTGGAGGTCGCGCGGAAATTATGGACCAACTTTCTCCGGACGGTCCGGTTTATCAGGCGGGAACGTTGTCTGGAAATCCCATCGCGATGGCTGCCGGTTTGGCGCAATTGCGCGAACTGGAGCGGATCGACGGCTGGAAATTGCTTGAGGAGTTGGGCGCGCAATGTGAAACGTTAGCGCGTGACGCAATTAAGAGCGCAAATATCGACATCACGTTTCACCGGCTCGGTTCGATGTTTTGTTTGTTCTTTGCTGGCGCGCCGATTTTCGATCTCGCGGGCGCACAGCGAAGCGATCTAAAAATGTTCGCCCGGTTTTTTCACGCTTGTTTAAAGCGGGGTATTTATTTCGCGCCGTCGCAATTTGAGACAGGCTTCATTTCCACAGCGCACTCGGTCGGAGACATCGAGGACACTGGCGCTGTCGTCCGTGAAGCATTGAAAGCGCTATAGGAGTTAGGCGCTTCCTTGCGCCATTCGTTCGTTGTCCTTTCTGTCATGTTGAGCGAAGCGAAACATCTCTGGCTGTTGTTTTGTTGGCTGAGTATGGGAAACCATCCGAGATTCTTCGCTGCGCTCAGAATGACAGGATAAAGCCCCGACATGACACAAAACGAAATCTTGCGAATCCGCCCGAAGGCGAAGTTCTTTTTCGAAGGCGAAAAGAAATTTTTCGTGAAAGGCGTCACGTACGGTCCGTTCAAACCGGATGTGGATGGCAACTATGTCGGCCGGCCTGAACAGGTAGATGCCGATCTGGCGCTGATCCGCGATGCAGGTTTAAACATCGTGCGAATCTATCATTCGCCGCCGCGCTGGTTCCTCGATCGTTGCGCTGCCGCGGGGATGCGCGTTTTGGTGACGCTTCCTTGGGAAAAACACATCGAGTTCCTCCGTGAACGCTCGACACGTAAACAAATCGCCGAAAATGTCCGCGCTGCCGTCAAAACCCATGCGGGGCATCCTGCGATTTTTGGTTATCTCGTTGGGAACGAAATCTCCAGCACGATGGCGCGTTGGCTCGGCACGCGCAGAGTGATTGAATTTGTCGAGGAGCTGATACAGATCGGGCGGGCATTCGATCCGGATGCGCTCTTTTCATATGCCACGTATCCGCCCACCGAATATCTGCTGCCGCAGAATTCCGATTTTTCGTGCTTCAATGTTTATCTTCACAACCAGCGCGATTTTGAAGGTTACCTGCTGCGGCTACAAAATCTCACCGGCGAGCATCCGCTCATTCTCGGCGAATTCGGCATGGACACGATTCGGCATTCCCAGGAGGAGCAGGCGGAAATGCTCGGCTGGCACATCGACAGCGTGGTGAAATGCGGTCTTGCCGGAACGATTCTTTTCACCTGGACGGACGAATGGTTCACGGGCGGCCAGGAAGTTACGGACTGGGCATTCGGCCTCGTCACACGGGAGCGCGAGCCGAAGAAGGCGTTCTACACGCTTCAGGAAAAACTCGGAGGAAACAATTCGACTGCGCCTCATCTTCCATTGCCAAAGACGCCATTCGTGTCGGTCATTGTTTGCTCATACAATGGGGGCCACACTCTTGCTGCCTGTCTCGACTCGTTAGGCAAAATAAATTATCCTGCTTACGAAGTCATTCTGGTCGATGACGGTTCGACCGATGACACTGCTTACGTCGCCGCGCAATTCCCGTGGGTGCGTTACATTCATCAGACCAATCACGGATTAAGTTATGCCCGCAATGCCGGGGCGGCTGCTGCCAAGGGAGAAGTGTTGGCCTACACCGATTCCGACTGCATGGCAGACGTCGATTGGCTGTACTACCTGGTTGGCACGCTTGTGAGTGGCGATTATGCCGGTGTAGGCGGACCCAACATCACGCCACCCGCACAAAATTGGATTCAGGCATGCGTTGCTGCGGCGCCGGGCGGACCAAATCATGTCCTGCTTACCGATACAGTCGCCGAGCACATTCCCGGTTGTAACATGGCGTTTTATCGTTGGGCTTTCGAAGCGGTAGGCGGTTTCGATCCCGAATATCGCAAAGCCGGCGACGACGTCGATTTCTGCTGGCGAATTCAGCAGACTGGATGGGTGATCTCGTTCAGTCCGACCGCGATCGTCTGGCATTACCGACGGTTTACTTTGCGCGCGTTCCTAAAGCAGCAAGACGGTTACGGAGAAGCGGAATCCTTGTTGCGATTTAAGCATTTGATCTTTTTCGGACCGACCGGCACAGCGAAATGGCGCGGTCAAATCTATGGCACCACCCGCTTCAGCTGGTTTGTTAATCGCCCGATCATTTACCACGGGATTTTCGGCGAAGGATTTTTTCAATCGATCTATCCCGCGCCGCAATCAGAAGTGGCGGCATACCTCAGCAGCATCGAATGGTTTGCGCTGACGATCTTTCTTTTCGGCCTCGGAATTTTTCTGCCCGGGTTGCGCATTGTTCCATATCTGATGCTGGGCGGTACTTTTTGTGTGGCGCTTTCGTACATGGTTCCGGCGCGGATCGAACAAAAATTCGACACGGTGCACGCCCGTCTGCTGGTGATGATCCTCGCGTTTGTGCAACCGCTTGTGCGCGGATTTTCCCGGTATTTCACCTGGCTGCGTTTCAAACGCACACCGGCAAACGTCATTCGGAAGCACGAACATTTGCCGGAACGCGCGCGCTCGCGAGGCAGCCTGAGTCGCCGCGTGTTTTGGAGCGAGCAGGGGAGGGACCGCCATTATTTCCTCGGCGAAATGTTTCGGCTACTTGAGGAAGAAGGCTGGCGCTATTCCACTGACAGCGGCTGGAATGACTGGGATATTCAAATTTACGGCAACTTCTGGTGGAGCATCGCACTTCAAACAGTCACCGAATATCACGGCGCGGGGAAGTGTTTGACCCGTGTTCGGCTTCGCAACCGGATGGTTATCACGATGATCATCTTCAATCTAATTGCGATAAGCTTGTTGATTTACCATCAAGTAAACATCTCTCGCGTTGATCTCTGGCCGATTGCGTTCTACGGCGCTGTCCTGGGTTTTCTTGGAACGCGCGCGCGCGCGTTGAAATCGCGCGTAGCCGAACTGGTTGATCTCGCTGCCTTTCGTGCAGGCTTGCAGCGCGTGTTGCGCAAGGGGAAACCGATCGCGCCAACAGCGGAACCGGAACTCGAGGTTGCGGTGAATGCGACCGATCCAGCGTCGCCGCAGTTACCAGGGTAATCTCTGATAGGGACGCCGCGCTGCGGCGTCCGATCTCCCAGCGCGACGACCCTACCTGTCAAAACACCAAACGCACTTTGCCAGTGCCGCGTTCAATCCGACCTATTCGCTTCGCTTTTAAAATCGACATTGCCCTTCGTGCATTTCGCTCCGCGACAATCGCCACCATTCCAATTCCCATATTAAAAACCTGATACATCTCCCCAGCATCGACGCTTCCATTTTTCTGCAGGACTTGAAAGATCGACGGCACGCGCCAGCTCTTAGTTTCAATTACCGCGTCGCAGTTCGACGGCAAAATTCGCGGCAGATTGTCGACGAGACCACCACCGGTTATGTGTGCGAGGCCTTTGACCACGCCAGCGGTAAGTTTCGACAGCACCGGCTGATAGTTTTTGTGCATCCGCAGCAATTCTTCGCCCACGGTGATTGTCGAGCCGGGCAGAAGCGAACTCGGTTTAAGTCGCATTTTTTCAAACAAAATTTTTCGAGCCAGCGAGTAGCCATTTGTATGCAGACCATTTGAAGGCAGACCGAGAACGACGTCACCGGGTTTAATATTCTTGCCATCGACGATTTTTGCTCGATCGACGACGCCAACAATGCAGCCGGCAAGATCATATTCGCCCTTACGATATATCCCGGGCATTTGCGCGGTTTCGCCGCCCAGCAACGCGCAGCCGGCACTCCGACAGGCGCGAGAAAGACCGCGGAGCAATTGCTGAAACATGCGAACCTCGAGTCTCTCGCAGCCGATATAATCGAGGAAGAAAAGCGGACGCGCGCCGAGAACTGCAATGTCGTTGATGCAGTGGTTCACGAGATCCACGCCTACCGTGTCATGCCTGTCCATCGCGAAGGCGATCTTCAATTTCGTGCCGACGCCATCAACACTGGCCACCAACACCGGTTCGCGCAGTCGCGAAAAACTCGCGTGAAACAAACCGCCGAATCCACCGATCTTCCCGAGCACTTGCGGGCCGTGCGTTTGCCTAACGAGTGATTGGATGCCGCGCTTGAGTTTATTGCCAAGATCGACATCAACGCCCGCGCGCGCGTAAGCTTTTCCCTTCTTCGTCATTTCCGTAGGGGAAGCTGTCAGCTTCCCTCGGGAAGGCAACGCCTTCCCCTGCAAAAAAGCAGACGCGCTACTTCAGGTCGGTAAATAGCGTGGGCTGTGCTTCCTGGTCGGCCAGCGCCTTAGCGCGCTGCTCGCGGCGTTCCATGATGAACTTGTCCAGTGCCGGATCAACGGGCAGGGGATAATCGCCGTTGAAACAAGCAAGGCAAAAACTGTTCAACGGTCTTCCTGTCGCGCGAACCATCCCTTCCACATCAAGGTAACCAAGACTGTCCACCCCGAGATATTTGCAGATGTCTTCCATCGACATCTGGTTCGCGATCAATTTTTCAGGGTCAGGAAAATCGATGCCGTAATGGCATGCGAAGCGGTGTGGCGGACAACTCACGCGCATGTGCACTTCTTTTGCGCCGGCTTCGCGCAGGTTGACTACTCGCGCACGCGCAGTGGTGCCGCGCACGATCGAGTCATCCACGACCACGACACGTTTTCCGGCCACCATTTCCTTGATCAAATTCAATTTTACGCGCACGTCGAAATCGCGAATGAGTTGGGTCGGCTGCAAAAATGTTCGGCCGATGTAGTGGTTGCGGACAAACGCGTGCTCGAAAGGAATCTTCAGCTGTTCCGCAAAACCGAGAGCTGCGTAATTACCAGAATCTGGCACAGGCACGACGATGTCCGCCTTGACAGGAAATCTGCGTGCCAGTTCGCGTCCCATTTCCATCCGGACTTTCCCGACGTTAACGCCGCCCATGATGCTGTCTGGCCGCGCGAAGTAAACATATTCGAACATACAGAATGCGGGGCGCGAATCCGGGAATGGCCGTTCCGATCGCAATCCGTCTTCGTTGATAATCAGCACTTCGCCCGGTTCGACTTCGCGGATGAACTCAGCGTGGATCAGGTCGAACGCGCATGTCTCAGACGAGAGCACATAGGCCCCATCGATTTTTCCGAGCGAGAGTGGTCGCCAGCCGAATGGATCGCGAACCGCGATGAGTTCGCGTTCGCTCATGATCAAAACCGAAAATGCGCCCTCGATGCGACGCAACGCCGCCAGAATATTTCCGCCGTTGTTCGAAGGCTGCGCCAGAAGATGCAAAATAATCTCGCTATCGGCGGTAGTCTGAAAAATGGACCCTTTCCTTTCGAGCTCGTCACGCAGCATGTCGGCATTAATTAAATTTCCGTTATGCGCAATAGCCATCTGTCCGCGCACGCAATCGACGACGAAAGGTTGCGCGTTCTTGATCGTGCTGGTGCCGGTCGTCGAGTAACGAGTGTGCCCGAGCGCGCGTGTTCCCTTCAGCCTTGCCAGTTCATCCTGACCAAACACCTGCGATACCAAACCCATGTCTTTGTGCATGAGAAAGCTGGTCCCAGGTCCATTGCTTGTGACGATCCCTGCGCTCTCTTGTCCGCGATGTTGCAACGCAAAAAGCCCATAATACGTCAGCACCGCGGCGTTGGGATGACCGAACACGCCGAAAAGGCCGCACTCATGCTGCGGCAGAACCGCCGAGTCAGGCAGTTGGTCCGGGTCCGGTCTGTTCGAGGGGCTAGTCACACCAAATAATTCATCAGATTGGCCCGGATTCAATCGCGCGTTTTGGCGATTCACAAGCTCGGAATGGTTTCGTCTTTTTCAACTGCGCGACGAATCGCGTTCCACCACTCGTCGTAAATTTCCGTAACTCGCCAACGGAAAGTTTGTTCGTCGATGCGAATGTGCAGTTCGTCGCCGGCGACTTTGCCCAGTTGCTGGAATGGAACGTCACGTTCGCTCATACGTGAAATTGTCTTCTCGAGATTTTCAAATGCGACCGAGATAAGAATGCGCGATTGCGACTCGTTAAACAATACTGTAGCCGCTTCGCTGTGCGAAGCGTCAGTCAAATTTGTTTCTTCCGCGTGCGCGTCCCCCATAGGGCGACGGCTACAGTCGATCGTTGCGCCACAAAGCCTTTCGGGATTGAAGCATGATTCGGCGAGCGTAACGGCAAGCCCGCCTTCCGAGCAATCATGCGCACTCTGCACAAGACCTTCCCGAATCAAATCGCGAACGACATTTTGCACTTTAATCTCATGCGCGAGATCGACGTGCGGCGGCGGACCGATCTTTAACCCGTGGCACACCTTCAGATAGCGCGAGCCGCCAAGGCTTGGAGCTGCGACGCCCTCGTTGCGGAGAGCCCCGGCCCGGCGGCGGGCCGGCTCCATGCCGACGAGAATGATTACGTCTCCTTCGTCTTTGAACCACTGCGTCGTAATGTGCTTTTCATCGTCAATCAGCCCGACCATCGCGATTGTTGGCGTTGGATCGACTACGCCGAGCGGGCTTTCATTGTACAGCGAGACATTTCCGCCTGTAACCGGCGTTCCGAACATCCGACAGGCTTCGGCTACGCCTTCGACGGCTTCACGTAATTGCCAGAAGTTTTCTGCTTTGTACGGGTTGCCGAAATTAAGGCAATCCGTGACGGCTAACGGCCGCGCGCCGGAGCAGGTGAGATTGCGCGCCGCTTCGGCGACAGCGATTTTGCCGCCTTCACGTGGATCGAGCGCGCAATAGAGTGAATTACAATCGGTGGTCGCGGCGAGAAATTTATTCGCGTAACGAACGAAAAAAACAGCGGCGTCGGAGCCAGGCTTTACCACCGTTCCCGTGCGGACCGTGTGATCGTACTGCCGATAGACCCAATTTTTGGAAGCGATCGTCGGATCGCGAAGAAGCTGTCGCAGGGATTCAACGGCGGAGGACGCAGAATTCGCTGAGATTTTTTTTATCAACTCCGCGTCCTCTGCGCTTTCTGCGGTTAACTTCCGAGCTTCTCGCGAATATAGCGGCGCTTCATCAGCCAGGGCTTTCGCTGGAATTTCGGCTGCAATCGTCCCGTTGTTCCGAACGCGCATCATGCCGTCGCTCGTGACGCGGCCGATTTCCGCGCACGGCACGTCCCACTTTTCGAATACCTGGCGGACGACATCTTCCCGACCATGCTTTGCAATGATCAGCATGCGTTCCTGCGATTCGCTGAGCATAATTTCGTACGGTGTCATCCCTGGCTCGCGTTTTGGTACTTTTGCCAGATCGATTTCGATCCCGCTATCTCCGCGGCTTGCCGTCTCGCATGTTGAACAAGTCAGGCCTGCCGCACCCATGTCTTGAATTCCGGCAACTGCATCGGTAGCGATCAGTTCGAGGCA
>DASYSX010000247.1:0-2376 GCA_036002955.1 Candidatus Udaeobacter sp.
GGCTGGAAAAAATGTGATGAAATTGAGCGATTCTTTGGTGTGACCGGTCAACGGATCAAATCGCCGGATCGCATCAATCTCGTCACCGAAAAACTCGAGGCGGATTCCTTCTTCATCCGCAGTCGCGGGATAAACTTCAACCACGTCGCCGCGCACACGGAACCTGCCGCGCGCGAAACTCACGTCGTTGCGCTCGTAAAGCATCTCGATTAGCCGGCCGAGCACTGCTTCGCGGCTGATGTGCTGTCCATATTTCACAGTGAGCAACATCTGTTCATAATCTTCGGGCGATGTGATTCCGTAGATGCAAGAGACGCTTGCTACTACAATGACGTCCCGTCGTGAAAGCAGCGCACTCGCGGTCGACAGGCGCAATCGCTCAATCTCTTCGTTGATGGAGGAATCTTTCTCGATGTAAGTGTCGGAGCGCGGGATGTAAGCTTCCGGCTGGTAATAATCGAAGTAGCTGACGAAATATTCGACTGCATTGTGCGGGAAAAATTGCTTGAACTCCGAGTAAAGTTGCGCGGCCAATGTTTTGTTGTGCGAAATCACCAGCGTCGGCCTATCCAGCTTTTGGATCACATTGGCGACCGTGAAAGTCTTGCCTGAACCGGTCACACCGAGCAGTGTCTGATGGCGGTTTCCTGCCTCGACAGATTTCAACAGCTTGGCGATCGCCTGCCCCTGGTCGCCGCGGGGTTTAAAGGTGGATTCAAGCTGAAACGGCATCCGATAATTTTAGCACAACATGGACAGCAGCGTCGGGGCTGATGTTCGCTGTTTTGGCGGAATTAGATTTCAGAAATCGGAAACATCGCGGAATATTGCTTTCAACCCATGCCCTCTGACTCCGGGACGTCACTCCGATTACAGATTGGCCACGTTCTGTTTATGGATCTGGTGGCTTATTCGACTCAGCTTCTCGACGAGCAGCGTCAATACCAGGAGCAGTTGACTGAAGTTGTCAATGATACCGAGCAAGTCCGCATTGCCAAAGAAGTCGGGAAGCTAATTCGACTTCCGGCGGGCGATGGAATGGCCCTCGTATTCTTTGACAGTCCGGAAGCGCCGGTGCGGTGTGCGATGGAGATCAGCAAAAAGTTGAAAGAATATCCCCAACTGAAGCTTCGGATGGGTGTGCACAGCGGGCCGATTGATGAAGTTCGCGACGTAAATGACCGGCCAAATGTTGCAGGCGCTGGAATCAATCTTGCCCGGCGAGTGATGGACTGGGGAGATGGCGGGCACATCCTGTTGTCTAAAAGAGTGGCCGAGGATCTTGCCCACTCGCGACAATGGGGTCGCTACTTACATGACTTGGGAGAATGCGCCGGAAAGCACGGTGTTCCTATCTTTCTGGTCAATTTCTACGGGGACGGTATCGGAAATCCGCAACTGCCGAAAGCGATTCGGCAAGCGCGGACAGAAGAGGCGGCTAAAGCTGCGGCAACCGGGGCTCCTCGGTCGTCTCGACGCGTTTATTTGATGATCGCAGCCGCAGTCGCTTCGATGGGTATCATCGTTCTCGGGCTCTGGCTTTATTGGAGGCACAGCCAGGAATCGTTCCGACCTGAGGAAAAAAGCATCGCGGTGTTGCCATTCGAGAATTTTAGTCCGGCAAAAGACAATGCGTTTTTCGCGGACGGCATTCAGGACGACATCCTAACGAGTCTGGCAAAGATCAGGGACCTCAGAGTGATCAGTCGGTCCTCGGTCATGGCGTTTCGCGACGCGGCAGGCCAGAATCTGCGCAACATCGGCAGGAAGCTTGCAGTGGCCAATATTCTCGAGGGCAGCGTGCGCAAGGAAGGCGACCGGGTGGTGGTGAATGTGCAATTGATCGATACACAAAATAACCGCCAGATCTGGGCAAATCGTTACGACCGCACTCTGGTTGATTCGCTCGGTTTGCAGGGAGAATTGGCCGGCGAAATTGCCGACATGCTTCGCGCCAGGCTCAGCGACGATGAAAAAGCGCAGGCAGCAGCGAAACCAACGCAAAATGCCGATGCGTATGTTTTTTATCTTCGCGCGAACCAGATTTCCCGCAATCCGGATACGCTGCTGGAGGACTACAAAACTGCCGAGCAACTTTACACGCAGGCGATCGAACTCGATCCGAACTTTGCGCTTGCTCACGCGCGGCTGGCATCTGTTTGTGCTGAAGTCTTCCGTTATTATGAACCAACCGACAGTTGGAAAACCAAAGCCTTCGCGGAAGCGGAAACTGCGCTTCGGCTTCAACCGAATCTTGCGGAAGGCCATTTCGCGCTCGGCCAGTGCATTTACTGGATGGACAAAGACTATGACAGGGCGCTGGAGCAATTTGAGATCGCCTCTCGTTTAGCGCCGAACAACGCCGATACACGCCGG
>DASYSX010000248.1:0-4273 GCA_036002955.1 Candidatus Udaeobacter sp.
CTCGAACCGATGGACAAAAAATTTCGCGTTCGATTTCGGATCGATGGCGTGCTGCAGGAAATGCAATCACCGCCCAAACGCCTGCAATCAGCCATTATCAGCCGGCTCAAGATCATGACTGGTTCGATGAGTATCGCGGAGAAACGCCTGCCGCAGGACGGCCGCATCCAGGTAAGGATTAAGAAGAAGCCGATAGACCTTCGAATCTCAACAATACCGACAAATCATGGTGAGAGCATGGTTTTGCGCATCCTGGATAAGTCCAGCTTAAAGCTCGGGCTGCCAGAGCTTGGTTTTTTCTCCGACGACCAGGAAACGTTCGAGCGTCTGATGAGGCTCGCGGACGGAATTGTTTTGGTAACCGGACCGACTGGCTCGGGCAAAACAACCACGCTTTACGCGTGCCTCCATTACATCAACAAACCGGACCGCAAAATCATCACCGTTGAAGAGCCGATCGAATATCAGATGACCGGCATCAATCAGGTGCAGGTAAACACGGATATCGGAATGACGTTTCCGGCTGCGTTGCGTTCCATTCTTCGCCAGGCACCGAACATCATTATGATCGGGGAGATCCGCGATCTGGAGACGGCGAGCATCGCGACAAACGCGAGTCTCACCGGCCATCTTGTTTTCAGTACGCTGCACACCAATGACGCGCCTTCGGCCGTCGCGCGTTTGATCGATCTCGGCGTGCAGCCGTTTCTCGTCGCCTCTTCGGTGCGCGCGGTGATGGCGCAAAGGCTGATCCGTCGTTTGTGTAGCAACTGCAAACAACCGGCCGAACTTACGGACACTGAGATGCGCGCGCTTGGAATTGAGCCCGGACAGCTCCTGGAAGCACAAGTCATGAGGCCGGTCGGCTGCGAGCTGTGCCGTCAGATCGGCTACAAAGGGCGAATGGGCATATTCGAAATTTTTGTCATTGACGATGAGGTGCGCCACATGATCAACAAGCGCACCTCGACGTTTATCCTGAGGCAACGAGCGCGCGAACTGGGCATGCGCACATTACGCGAGGACGGCGTGCGCAAAGTGCTGGCAGGTATGACTTCTGCCGAGGAAGTCATCTCAATAACTGTCGGCGACGTGAGCTGATCACATGACCGAAAAACAACTCGCTGAATTTTTTGTCGAGCAGCATGTGCTGCAACCTTCGCAAGCCGACGATGTATTGAGCGAAGTAGAGTTGAACGGCAAAACCGTTGCGCAAGCCATGGTCGATGGCGGCTTCATTGATGAGCCGAGTTTTTATGAAACCATAGCCAACGGCTTGGGCACTGAATTCCTCGATCTGAGCCAGCACGAAATTGCGCCACAGATTCTACGCCTCATTCCCAGCGGCCTGGCGCGATTGCACGGCGCTCTGCCGATTGACATGAGAGAAACCGCGTTGCGAGTGGCGCTGGTCGATCCGTTTGATCTGCACGTTGCCGAGGACCTGCGCTTCGCCCTTGGCAAAGACATTCAGGTAGTCGTCTCGCCGCCTGAGCAAATCGAGGAGCTGATCAAGCAGTATTATGGCACCGACACGACGAGCATGGAGGAAGTCCTCAAGCAGCTCGGCGAAGCCGGGGAAGCGCTGCAATTACGCGAGACTGACGGCGACGCAGCAGTCGAAGCGGAGGCGAACGCAACGCCGATCATCCGTTTTGTGGATCTGATTCTTTATCAGGCTATCCAGGACCGTGCGAGCGACATTCATTTCGAGCCCTTCGAAGACGAATTTAAAATCCGCTATCGGGTCGATGGCGCTCTGTACGAAATGTCGCCGCCGCCGCGTCACCTCGCATTGCCGGTGATTTCGCGCGTGAAAGTTATGGCGAACATGAACATTGCGGAAAGACGGCTGCCGCAAGATGGTCGGATTCAAAAGCAGATCGCGGGGCGCAGCGTTGATCTCCGAGTTTCAACGTTACCGACGCAATTTGGCGAAAGTCTCGTGCTGCGCGTGTTGGATCGCAGCATCGTCAATCTGGATCTCGAAGCGCTCGGGATGCCCGATTACATCTACAATTTTCTGCTCGAAATGATCGAGCGACCGAATGGTATTTTCATTGCCACCGGGCCAACCGGCTCAGGAAAAACCACCACGCTTTACTCTTGTCTGCGCAAGATCAATACAATCGATTCGAAGCTGATTACGGCGGAGGAGCCAGTCGAATACGATTTGGAGGGCATCGTTCAGGTGCCGGTGAACGAAGCAATTGGCTTAACGTTTGCGCGTGTGTTGCGGCATTTCCTTCGGCAGGACCCCGATCGCATTATGGTCGGCGAGACCCGCGATCTCGAGACGGCGCAAATTGCCATTCAGGCGTCGCTCACGGGACATCTGGTCTTTACCACACTGCACACCAACGATGCGTCGGGTGCGATCACACGCCTGATCGATATGGGCGTGGAACCGTTTCTTATTTCGTCAACGCTCGAAGCAGTGCTCGGCCAGCGGTTGTTGCGCAGCATCTGTAGTCATTGCCGCGCGCCGTATCGGCCAAATGACTCTTTACTGGCTGAACTCGGTATCTCGCGCCGCGACGTCGGCGAGCGACAATTCTTCTACGGCAAAGGTTGCGACATGTGTAACAACACGGGCTACAAAGGACGAAAAGGAATTTACGAGCTTCTGCAAATTACGGATCCGATTCGTGAATTGATCAACGAACGCGCGCCGACCGTGACGATTAAGCAAAAGGCGATTGAGCTTGGGATGATTACGCTCCGCCAGGACGGTTTACGTAGCATCTTTGCAGGCGACACGACGATCGAAGAAGTGCTGAAATACACGTAAATTGTAACGAGACAGTGATGCTCGACATGAACCGCCGACTTAATTAGAATGCGCCCCCATGGCACGCTTTAACTACGTAGCTCTCGACGCCCGAGGGCAGGAAGCATCCGGATTGCTTGAAGCTGCTTCAAGCAGCGCGGCAATCAATCAACTGCGTCAGTCCGGTTATTTCCCGACCAGCGTCATCGAGGAGGCCATAATCAGCTCCGACGGCAAGCAAGCTCGTCGACGGGCAGTGACGGTCGCGGGTACAACGAAAGCACCCGCGAAAAAAGGCATCGTTCTTTTCCAGCGTAGAAAGGTTAAGTCAAAAGTCCTGATGATCTTTACTCGCCAACTGGCGACGCTAATCGATTCCGGCTTGCCGTTGCTGAGAAGCTTAAACGTTCTGGCCAAACAGGAACGCGACAAGGTAATGAAAAAAACAATCGACAAGCTCGCCGATTCTGTGCAGAGCGGCAGCACGTTTTCCGACGCGTTGGCGCTGCACCCGAAGGTCTTTAACGATCTGTTCGTCAACATGGTCAAAGCGGGCGAGGTCGGCGGTGTGCTCGAACTCGTGCTTACCCGGCTTTCAGAGTTTCAGGAGAAGGCTGCCAAGATTAAAAACAAGATCATCTCAGCGATGGTGTATCCGATCATTGTGATGACGATGGCGCTGGGAATCTTGTGCTTTCTCCTCGTGTTCATTGTCCCGCGGTTCGAGGTAATTTTCCACGACCTGCTAGGCGATAAACCACTGCCGCCCGTCACCCAATTTGTGATCGGCTTCAGCGGTTTCATGCAAAACCACGGCTTGATTTTGCTCGGAATCATAGTGGCCATTGGTTTTCTTTATAACCTGGTCGGTCGCACGGGTAGAGGCCGACTCGTCATTGATAATTTCAAACTGCGCATGCCGCTCTTCGGCAATTTGAATCGCAAAACGGCAATCTCGCGTTTCGCGCGCACACTGGGAACACTGGTCACAAGCGGTGTTCCGATTTTACAAGCCTTAAATATCACGCGTGAGACTGCGGGCAACGCCGCCATCGCTCTCGCACTGGCGCGGGTGCATGACAGCGTGAAAGAAGGCGAATCGATCGTGCAACCGCTCGAAGCCAGCAAACAATTTCCGCCAATGGTCGTCAGCATGGTCGATGTGGGCGAAGAGACTGGCAAACTTCCCGAAATGCTTCTAAAGGTCGCGGACGTGTACGATGACGAGGTCGACAACGCTGTGGCCGCTCTCACGTCGATGCTGGAACCCATCATGATCGTGTTCCTGGCGGTGATCGTCGGCACGATCGTGCTTGCTCTCTTCACGCCGCTCATCAGCATCATCACCGGCTTGCAACAACAAACGTGAGCGGCTTCGCCGAAATGACGAAGCACGAATAACGAATGACGAAAGAAGTTTCCCCCAGAATGTGTAGAGGCGTTTGTGTCAAACGCCTGACGAATGGTTACGGCAAGCGCGATAACGCCTTTACGCTAATTGAG
>DASYSX010000249.1:0-7156 GCA_036002955.1 Candidatus Udaeobacter sp.
GGTTTGCCGTTCACCGCAGGATTCCTCGGCAAGTTTTACATCTTTTACGCCGCCGTTCTCCAACGCCAGATTGCGCTGGTGGTGGTTGGAGTGATCACGGTGGGCTGCGGATGCTATTATTATCTCAAGGTTATCCGCGCGATGTATTGGCAGTCCGATTCCAATACCGACCACATTCCTGTAAACGTCCTCTCGCGCGTGGCTATCAGTGCATTGATCGTCGCGACAATTTGCCTGGGCGTTTATCCGCAACCCATTCTTGATGCTCTGAAGCACTGACGGAGCGAGTTCCGAACCAGATCGCCGTACAACTCCAGCCGGGTCGTCGATGCTCCGGCGCTGTGCGTCCGTTCGGAATGCTTGAAGCGCTAACCGGGAACGACGGCTTGGGCAGCCGTCGAAAAATGAGCATGACGGCTGGGAAGCCGTCACTTCTTGAGTTAGTCGCTCAATTCGACGTTCCAGTATGCCAGATCGACGAAGTGCTTCCAGAGATCGTGCTGGGGCGCAGCAAACGTGATCTGCACAAAGGGCCGCCACTTCGGTCGCTTAGGCTTGCGAATCAAGCTCATGTGGGCTTCGCGCGGAAGCCGATTGCCTTTGCGCGTATTGCACGGAATACACGAGCAAACCACGTTTTCCCAAGTCGTCGTCCCGCCCCGGTCGCGCGGCACGATGTGATCCAGATTAAGATCACTCCGATCGAAGAGTTCGCCGCAGTACTGGCAGGTGTTCTTGTCTCGCTCAAAGACATTGTGTCGGGTGAATTTTACTTCCTTCTTTGGAAGCCGATCGAACACAAGCAGCACGATCACGCGCGGAATCCGGATCTTGAACGAGATGGTCGTGACCAATTCATGATCGGGCGCGTTCGTGGACAGATCGCGCCAGCTTTCGAAATCGTGGGTCGAAAAGTTGGTCGCGTCATCCGACGAAACAATTTGGGCGTGGCCTGCGTATACGAGCGAAAAGGCACGGCGAGCAGAGCAGATGTTCACCGCCTGCCAAAGCCGGTTGAGCACCAACACCTGACTGTTCAGTAACGTGTGCAAGTCTGGAACGGTAACCGCGTTATCGTCCGCCTTTTACGGACTTCCGCGTAAATTTGGCCGACGCTATCATTAGCCGTTTTCCGTGTCAACGCGGGTCAAACCCCGCTGGCATCGACGCAAATCACTTCCTCGCTTTGCATTTGTGCTCAGTCGTGTTCATTCGTGGCCATATGGAAGCGCAATTTCCAGACGAAGAAACTAAGTCCGGAGAATTCAAACGCCAGGAGGACGCGTTTCGCGACTGGATATCAAATGACGGCTCGACGCCTTACGCTGCCGAGGCAGGCCGTTATCATCTTTACGTTTCGTTGGCCTGCCCGTGGGCAAGTCGAACGGTCATCGTTCGGAAATTAAAAGGACTCGAAGACGCAATTGGTTTGACCATCGTTGATCCGGTTCGAGACGACTTGGGCTGGGCGTTTCGCGATACTTCGGGCGAAATCCCAGTTGGAGCGCCATTTGAATCCACCGATCCGATCAACGGCTTCCAATTTTTGAGCGAAGCCTACACAGCGACCGACCCGAATTACCACGAGCGGGTGACCGTTCCGGTACTCTGGGACACGAAAACAAAGCGAATCGTGAACAATTGCGAGGACGACATATGCCGCATGTTCAATGACGCGTTTAACGACTTTGCCGAAAATAAAACCGTCGATCTTTTCCCAAAAATAATTCAAGCCGAGCACGCGAAGCTCTCCGATTTGATCTACGAAAATGTGAACAACGGCGTTTACAGAGCAGGATTCGCCATCCGCCAGCATCCATACGAGCGCGCCTGCCGCAGAGTTTTTGAGGCGCTTGATGAGATCGAACAGCGTTTGTCGAAAAACCGATATCTGTTCCCGAACCGCGTTGTCGAGGCGGACTGGCGATTATTTTGCACGCTCGTGCGTTTTGACGCGGTTTATCACGGCCATTTCAAATGCAACCTGCGGCGCATCATCGATTATCCAAATCTGCAAGGTTACCTGACGGATTTATATCAGCAGCCGGGCATCGCCGAGACGGTCAACCTGGATCACATCAAGCGGCATTACTACATGACGCACACGGCGATAAACCCAACCGGCATCGTTCCAATTGGTCCGCTGCTTGACCTAACGAAACCGCACGGTCGCGAAAGATTGAACTAAGGCAGTTGCCACGACAGTAATTCTTTATAGAATCGTGCGCTTCAGCCTGATCCGACCATGATTTTCCTCGCTTTCAACATCCTTACTTGCGCCGTGCCATTGTCGATGGTCTGCGCGGTGATCGGTCTCGTGGCCGCTTTTTATTTAATCGGCGTGGTAGTCCGGTCGCCCTCAGGCAATCACCGGATGCAAGAGATCGCCGGAGCCATTCAGGAAGGCGCTAAAGCGTATTTGAATCGGCAAGTGATCACGATCAGCTCCATCGCCGTAATAATTTTCATTTTGCTCTTTATTTTCAAAGATCGTCCGACCGCCATTGGCTTTGTGATCGGTGCGTTTTGTTCGCTTTCCGCCGGTTTCATTGGAATGCGTATCGCCGTGGTGGCCAACGTGCGGACCACGCAAGCCGCAACAGAGTCAATGAACAAAGCCCTGCGAATGGCTTTCAACGGAGGCGCTGTCACGGGGCTGCTTGTGGTGGGTCTCGCGCTTCTGTCGGTATCGATCTTCTACACTCTGGTCGCGCGTATCGCCGGCTCGCACATGGCGATTAATAGTCTGGTTGGTCTCGCCCTCGGAGCGAGTCTCATCAGCGTGTTCGCACGACTCGGCGGCGGAATCTACACTAAGGCCGCTGACGTCGGAGCGGATCTTGTGGGCAAGATCGAGCAGGGCCTCGAAGAAGATGATCCACGCAATCCGGCAACGATCGCAGACAATGTTGGCGACAACGTGGGCGACTGCGCAGGCATGGCGGCCGATGTGTTCGAAACGTATGCGGTGAGCTTGATCGGCGCGATTCTTGTCGGCGCCCTGACGTTGCCGGACAATCCCGCGGCGGTGATTTATCCATTCGTGCTAGGCGGAATTTCCGTGCTTGGAGCGATCCTGGGAGTGCTGTTCGTGAACTTCGCCGGCGGAAAACCGGCCACTGTGTTGATGGGTGGCGTAATCACGAGTGCGATCGTATCGGCCGTCCTCTTCTGGCCGGCTACGCATTATCTGTTTCGGGCAGGCGTGATGATCGGCGGCCTAATGCGGTCACCAACCCAACTCTACTGGGCATCGCTCGTCGGCATCATCATGACAGCCGTTGTCGTGGCTATCACTAATTACTACACGTCGATGCATTATCGACCCGTACAGAAAATTGCCCGTGCTTCAGAGACGGGCCATGCCACGAATATCATCGCAGGCCTCGCTGTCGGTCAGCACGCCACCGCGCTGCCGGTAGGCTTCATCGCAATCGCTATCCTGCTGAGTTTTCATTTTGGAGGCCTTTACGGAATCGCGATCGCAGTGATGGCGATGTTGTCGATGGCCGGGATTATCATCTCGCTCGATTCATTTGGTCCGATTACCGACAACGCGGGCGGCATCGCAGTAATGAGCAAGTTGCCCAACGAAGTACGCAACGTCACCGATCAACTCGATGCGGTGGGCAACACAATGAAAGCGGTGACCAAGGGGTACGCCATCGCTTCAGCCGGTCTCGCAGCGCTCGTTTTATTTGGCTCATACGTACAGGAGCTCAAGGCACACGTGACACGCAACGGCCAGCCGTTCGTGTTCGAGTTTTCACTTACGGATCCGAAGGTGATCATCGGTTTGTTTCTCGGTGGATTGCTTCCGTTTATCTTCACCGCGTTCAGCATGGACGCAGTCGGCAAAGCCGCCGGCGCCGTTGTTCGCGAAGTGCGGCGGCAACTGCAGGCGCATCCCGGCATCATGACTGGGAAGGACACACCCGAATACGGCACATGCGTGGACATCGTGACCAAGGCGGCATTACGCGAAATGATTGTGCCAGCGCTGCTGCCGTTGGTTTTTGTGGTCGCGGTCGCTATGATTCCGCAGCTGGGCCCCGTCGTGCTTGGCGGATTGCTGGTGGGAACGATTGTTACCGGTCTGTTTGTTGCGATTGCCATGACTTCCGGCGGTGGCGCGTGGGATAACGCGAAAAAATTCATCGAAGAAGGAAATCTGGGCGGCAAAGGTTCGTTTGCTCATGCCGCAGCGATCACTGGTGACACCGTGGGCGATCCGTACAAAGACACGGCCGGACCAGCGATCAACCCGATGATCAAAGTCGTTAACATTCTCGCGATTTTGATCATTCCGATTTTCTTTTAGACAAAGTTGAGCAGCTGCCTTGGAAAAAAGAACTGCTGGTTTTGATTTAAGCTTGCGTTAAGAGAAAATACTGAGCAGTTTTCTTTCCCCCCACAATGCCTCGCGTCTTAATCATTGAAGACGATGCCGAGAACCGGCGCGTAATGGCGCAGCTTTTCGCGCGCGAAGACTGGCAGGTCTTGGAAGCAAACGATGGTGACGCGGGGCTGGAGCTGGCGTTGCGCGATCGACCGGAGCTGATCCTTTGTGATTTGTTAATGCCAAAATCGAACGGCTTCGAGGTCTGCCGCTGCATTCGCGAGAAACTGCAACCAACCAAGATCATCGTCGTCTCAGGTCGCGATTACGGGGTCGACCGAACGAGTGCTATTGAAGCGGGCGCAGATGAATATCTGCTCAAACCTTTCACATGGGAACTGCTCTCCAGCACGATTGACCGTCTCCTACCCGAAATCCCGCGCCGTCCCGATCCGAAATCGGTAACGCAACGTGAATCGGTGCCGGCGCGAATAAGACTCTGGGGCGTTCGCGGTTCGATTCCGGTTCCTGGAAGGAGCACAGTACGTTACGGCGGAAATACCAGTTGTGTGGAAGTACGCGCTGACGGCGAGATCATCATCCTCGACGCTGGCTCCGGCATTCGCCTACTTGGTCTCGCTTTGGACAAAGAATTCGGACCTCGGTCGATGAAGTTGACCCTTTTGATCTCACACACTCATTGGGATCATATTCAGGGACTGCCTTTCTTTTCTCCTGCGTACGATCAGAAAAATCTTATCCGCGTTTTAGGTTACGAAGGCGCTCGCGCTGGTTTGGCAAAGATTCTGGCCAGCCAAATGGAGACGCCGTTTTTCCCGGTGAGCTTACGCCAACTCCCGAGTCACCTGGCGATTGATGAACTGAAAGAGATGGAGTTTCGAGTCGGATCCGTCGAAGTGCGGTCCAAGTTCGCTAATCATCCGGGAATTTGCGTCGGGTACCGCCTTGCCACGAGTTCGGGATCAATCGCCTACTTTCCCGACAACGAACCGTATGAGGAACTCAAGATGCAGTTGGCCTCGCGCGACGGAATCACCGAGGAGGAAGCGCGGCATTTTGCCGGCGCCGAGCGCGGAAAGATGGTCGATTTTCTCCAAGGTTGCGACGTCGCAATTATGGATACGCAATATACGGAAGAGGAATACGCGAAGCACGTTGGCTGGGGCCACAGCTCGGTGGACAGCGTCGTTTCGCTGGCGCTCGATGCAAACGTGGGCAGGCTCGTTCTTTTCCATCACGATCCAAATCATGACGACCAGACGATCGATAGAATGGTGGAACACGCGCGCGCGTTTGTGGCAAAAAGCGGCAAGTCCTTAGACGTCGACGCCGCTCGAGAAGGCGCTGAGATTTTGCTCGACGCCAAAGTCAAAGTAGCAGCGTAATCAAGGCTTTCTGGCAGGCCGACTTTGTTCGAGTTGCAGTCCCATCACGCGACCGTAATTTTCTGCCTCGTTGCCTCGTAGTGTAATGGTAGCACTAGAGACTCTGAATCTCTCTGTCTAGGTTCGAATCCTAGCGAGGCAGCCACGTAAAAGATCTTGCGATCTCACGTGGCGACGCCATTCACGGTAAAACCGCGTGAGGCGAAGCCTTTTACGCGGTTCGAATCCTAGGCGGCCGATTAGATTCCTCGTCAGCGGAGCGGTATGATTCACCGCTTGAACCGAGCCAACGCGCGCCGGAAGGGGCACAAACCCTAGAGCTGCTTGTGCATTGTCATTATCGGCATCCCTGTCAGCGCAAGTCGCTAAGGTCAGACAACTGCTCCACAATCGGCGCCGCCGGAAGATAGTCCCACACAGCTTTAGGTTGCACAGGTCTCAGGTTAATTCGGCGCATGGTGCACTTGCGTTTATTCAATCGGGCTCTGGATGGCACAAACAGAATTAAATTCGAAGAATCTAGAGATAGATCACACCCAAAGAACGTTCGATGGCGATATAAGGAGTGGTGAGTTCGCGCAAAACAGGGGGTAGCAGCGCTCGGCGTGACTTTTTTGCAACTTTTGACGTTCCACTGAATGGCGCTCCAGTTACGATCTCTCCACAAAGAGGTCTGGCCTGCCGGCGATGCGGAACGGCGTGGCGTCTCGAGCTGGGGCTTTGTGTGAGTTGTCTGCTCTCGTGTGGTCTGGATGCCGACATGCACAATGGGCAAACACTCGGTGAGCTGCTCGATCAAATCGATACGAGCTACATCGATTGATGCGCGGGGATTATCGAATCCGGAAGAAATCAGAAGGCGCAGCAACTCTCCCTGTAATTCATCTGGGGACGCTGCGGCCTGCTACGTCGTCTGGTTTCGCTGGAGCTTTGCACCAAGGCAGAAGCCCCGCCGAAAGCCGTTTACCTACGGTTTTTTGAAAAATTTGATTTTTTTTTAGAACTTCGTTCCACAAATCCCGGAGATGTAGGTAAGCGCTGCAATCAGGAACCCCCCAAAGGCCGACGCAAAAATTCGGAAGCGAAGTCCCAAATGTGTTCTTGACATGCGCCCTAAATGCGCATAAAAGGCAGTAACGCAAACACGAAAATCCAATAAATGAAAAAAAGAACTAAAATCTCCCTAAGAACAAAAATCTATCTAACACTTGTAGGGCTGTTAGCGCTCACAGGAGTGCTTTACGCCTCCAATCCGAGTGTCTTCGTCACGCCAGGCCACGGCGTCGACCAGCCCATAGGCTTGGCCGCTGACCCGAATCATCTATTCGCGAGCCAATACAACGACAACCAAATCATGACGGTCGATTGCTTCGGGATCGGCACGTTGTTCGGGATACTTCCGGCCCCTATC
>DASYSX010000250.1:0-6437 GCA_036002955.1 Candidatus Udaeobacter sp.
GCCTTAGTTACACTTTCGCGCCCGGCGGCTGGGTGTCGATCAACGCTGGTTATTTCAAAGGCGGACGCACGACGGTCGATGACATCGAAAGCGACATCGAACTGCAAGGCATTCGATTCGGTGGGACGCTGGTGCTGCCGCTGAACCGTCATCAATCCGTGAAGCTGTACAGCATCAGCGGCTACAACGCGCGTCGCGAGCACGACTTCCAAGCCTTCGGCATCGCGTGGCAATACCGCTGGGGCGGCGGGTACTGAGCCGCTTCAGCCAATTGATTGCCGTTGAAATCTCGCTCCGCAGCACGGCATTGCTCGCCCCTCTCTCAAGCCGTCCATTGGACTTAAGTCTTATTCACGATTGCCAACGGTTGTGGAAAATGAAGAACGGTTTCGCATGAAGCTGCTCCTTCAAGAAATCCGTCGCAACCCACTGCTTTGGCTGCTTGTGTTTGTTCCCATTGCGCTGGCCGCTGAGAAACTCAATCACGAAGCGCACACGCTACATTTCGTTCTTTCGGTACTGGCGATTTTGCCGTTGGCCGTTCTGCTGAGTCACGCGACGGAATCTGTCGCAGCGAAGACGGGCGATTCGGTGGGCGGTTTGCTGAATGCAACGCTTGGAAACCTGACTGAACTTGTTATCGCGATCGCTGCGTTGCAGGCAGGACAATACATGCTGGTAAAGGCATCAATCGCCGGCGCGATTGTGACGAATTCGTTGTTTATGTTGGGCGCATCGTTCCTGCTCGGGGGTCTTCGGTATCACGTTCAGGAATTCAACCGTGTCGCCGCGCGATTTCAGGCCGGCTTGCTTTTTCTCGCCACCGTAGGCCTTCTGATCCCATCCGCTGTGGCTTCGCACGATTCGTTAGGCGCAGGCAATTTAGCCAAGACCCTCAGCATGGCGCTCTCGTTCTTGCTTTTGCTGGCATACGCTCTCGGTCTCTGGTTCTCACTCAACACGCATCGCAAATTGTTCGCTGGTACGGATGAGGAACACGAAGCGGCATGGCCGATCGGTCTGGCGCTCGGCACACTCGCGGGTGTTACGGTTTTGGTCGCGTTGGTGAGCGAAATGTTTGTCGGGTCGGTTCAGTACGCTGCGACTGCTTTCGGAATGAGTCCTGCCTTCGTCGGGTTCATCGTCGTGGCCCTGGTGGGCGCCGCTGCCGAAATGGCGGCGGCATTTTCCGCCGCGCGCAAAAATCGCCTCGATCTGAGCGTCAGCATCGCTCTGGGCAGCGCAGCGCAGATTGCGCTGTTCGTTGCTCCAGTTCTGGTATTGCTGAGTTATGTGATCGGGCCCACGCCGATGGATTTGAATTTGTGGCCCGGCGCCGTTGCAATGATTCTGTTCGCAACGCTCACCGCGTCCCTCGTGACAACGTCTGGTCGCTCTGCGTGGTTCGTCGGCGTGCTCGCGATCATGGTTTATCTGATGTTCGCGACAGCGCTATATCTTTTGCCCCCGTCGGGCGCGAAGTGAGCGTCTTTGTCGATGCGCCTGCATCGCCAGTACAGACAACAAGAAGTCGAACCTAACGAGTGCACTCGGGGCGGACCTGCCCATGCCTGCGATGCAACTGTGAACGCGTTTGAAACTCAGGCTGCGTTCAAAAACTGAGCAAACCGAGACCGACTGAAAAAATCCTTCTCAAATGCCTGGTGTCACTGTTATAATTATCGGGTAAGCAGGTTTTGATTCTGCCGATAAGCAAACTTCGAAATGACTTCCACAACTCCGTTCGTGTTCGTCATCGATGACGATGAATCCGTACGAAGAGGCCTAAAGCGATTCTTACGTTCAGCCAACTATGAAAGTGAAGTCTTCAAGTCAGCATCGGATTTTTTAGCGCGCCCTCCTCATCCGGGCCCAGCGTGCGTCATTGTCGATGTACAAATGCCCGGCATCAATGGGATCGATTTCCAGCAGGCTTTAATCCACCGCCGCCGGGAAGAGCAACTCGTTTTTATTACCGGCCACGGAAACATCCCCATGTGCGCTCAAGTGATGAAGGCAGGTGCTGTCGATTTTCTTCCGAAACCATTCAAATCTGAAGAGCTCTTGAAATGCGTGGAGGACGCTTTGCATCGATCTGCCGAGCAACGACGCCGCGCAGCGGAAAGGAATGAAACTCGTCGTTTGCTTGATTTGCTCACGCCGCGCGAGTTCGAAGTGATGCAACTGGTGATCAGAGGAATGTTAAATAAGCAGGTCGGTAGTGAGCTCGGCGTGGCAGAAAAAACCGTCAAAGTCCACCGCGGGCGCCTGATGCAGAAGCTCGGCGTGACGTCAGTAGCTGAGCTGGTGCAATTGGTGCAAAAGGCAGAGGTACAGCCGCCCGTTAGGAGTGAGACCAAAGTCTAATGTCGCTCGTGTCAGATCACGCGATAATTGAAAGCGTGTCTTACCTTCGCTAATCGGGTTGCCCGTTAACGGACCCGCGGGTGAAGCTGGATACAACACTAGAAGTTGCCGTTATCGATCATTGAGACCTAATGAAAACAAAAGACATCATCAAAAACGCAAGTGAACTAGCCGCGCCATTCCGCATCAGCAAAGGCAAAAACTTTCGTCTCAAAGACGTCGATCCAGAGGACACGCTCGATTTCACCAAGGACGCAGACAAATCGAGATCGAAGGAAGTGCTGGCGGCGGGCGTCACAGCCCTGGCTGAGTTGCAAGACAAGCTATATGCCCAGGACAAATGGGCGGTGCTCCTCGTCTTTCAAGCGATGGACGCGGCTGGCAAGGATGGCGCCATCAAGCACGTCCTGTCGGGCATAAATCCGCAGGGCTGCCAGGTGTATTCGTTCAAATCGCCTTCGTCGGATGATCTGGATCACGATTACCTGTGGCGGTGCATGAAATGCCTACCGAACCGGGGTCATATCGGAATTTTTAATCGCAGTTACTATGAAGAAGTGCTCGTGGTCCGGGTGCATCCCGAATTTCTGGCAAAGCAGAAGATGCCACCAAGGCTTGTCGATAAAAATATTTGGGAAGAGCGGTTCGAAGACATCCGCAACTTCGAGCAATATCTGTCGAGGAATGGAGTCGTGGTGCGAAAATTCTTTCTCCACGTTTCGAAAAAGGAACAGAAACGTCGATTCCTCGAGCGGATCGATGACCCGCTAAAGAACTGGAAATTCTCGTCCAACGACGCCAACGAGCGCGACTATTGGGATGATTACATGGAAGCGTACGAAGAAATGATTCAGGAAACGGCGACGAAGGATGCGCCGTGGTATGTGGTGCCGGCGGACAACAAATGGTTCACTCGTGTTGTAGTCGCGGCAGCAGTCATCGAAACCCTCGCCTCCCTCGACCTGGCGTATCCAAAAGTGGACGATGGCAAACTCAAGGAACTTGCCGCGGCGAAAAACAAGTTATTGAGTAAGTAGATTCGGCGCTGCAACAGCTCACGATTGCTCAGGTGATGTGGGTAACACTGAGACTGTTTTCCAATCGAAGGCAATGGCGAGCATGCGAAAGACAAAGCAACAGCCAATCGCGAGTAACGCTGCTGTTGTTGCCGGCATCTTGAAGTACAAGATAAGCAAGGTAAACAGGCTTGCTCCAATCAAGGCGGCGAGCACGTAGAGCTGTCCCGGTTTGAACAGCAGCGGTTCATCGCTCACCAGCACATCGCGCAACAGCCCGCCGCCGCAGGCAGTCACGATGCCGATCATGATCGCGGTCACAATCGGGAGCCGGGCGTTGAGCGCGTGCTCAACCCCAACGACCGCGTAACAACCCAACCCAAGCGCATCGGCATACAGAAAGGCAGTTTGCAAACGAGCGAGGTGATTGAGAAACAAAGCCGCGGCAATACAGCCGAGAATAACAACAGCAAGATAACGGCCATCGCTGATCGCAATGGGCGGTCCATGTTGAATGAAAATGCCGTCACGAATCAAACCGCCGCCCACTCCGCTCACCAGCGCCAGCACGAACATGCCGATCACGTCATAGTGCCGGCGAATCGCGAGCAAGGCGCCAGTCATAGCATAGAGGCATGTCGCCGTTAGATCGATGTAAAGTGGAAGTGTGAAATGGCTGTTCATAACCAGGCAAGCTCCGTCATCCATCTAATGATAGGTGTCTTCAGGGCTTGGAGTGTCAAAGAAGGGCCGGTTAGACGGGTGCTGGTGCTGCTCCGACGAACGATCGGATGCACAGCCAGCTAGAAGGAGCATTGAAAACACAAAGACTAAGGTCGTCGTTGTCACGTCCGCGAAGAATTCCCTGACACCCCCATGTTGGCACGGCACCACCTACGTCATCATGGCGACCAAAACTGGCCCCCATGCCGTAAGCACGATATTGCCAATCGCGTAAGGCACGGTGTAGCCCAAAGCCGGGAGGTCACTATCCGCCTCTTCCTGGACTGCGCGAAGAGCAGCGGTGATCGTCCCTGCGCCGCAACAAGCCCCCAGGACAATCACGGGGTTCATCTTCAGCACGTAACGACCGAACAAGATAGACACCGCGTGCGGGAGAATCGCAATCACAAGACCGACGAACACCAGGCTGACGCCCGACTTCTGGAGTCCCGAAAAAAAGCTGGGCCCTGCAGCAAGCCCAACGCAGGCCATGAAGACGGTCAGACCAACGGTGTCGAAGATCCACATGGCGGACCCAGGGATCCGACCAAATGTCGGATGAACCGCGCGCAACCAGCCGAATACCAGACCCATGATCAGCGCGCCGCCGCTGGCGGTTAGTGTAAGCGGCAGACCGGCAACTGTCAGGGTAAGCAACCCCAGGAAGCCGCCGAGAACGATCCCCAAACCGACGAAGATCATGTCAGTCATTACAGTCTGGCGATCGGCATAGCCGAGGTCCTTGGCCGCACGCTCGACATCGCGCGCGGCTCCAACGAGAGTCATTACATCGCCTCGTTCCACCCGCGTCGCGGGAGAGAACGGCATCGGCTCGCCAGTCCTGGTCAGCTTTTTCAAAAAGACACCGCGCGCGAACTCGAAGGCCGCCAGCTCTACAATGCTTTTGCCGACGAACGTCTTGTTGGTGATCACAACATCGAGCACCTCGATCGGAAAACTCAGTAGTTCCTTGTCGTCTACTTCAACTCCGATCTCTTCCCCACGCGCCGTATGCAGTTCGGAGCGCGTGAGGACCGCGATGACATCACCCTCGCGAACGATTGTGTCTGGATCAGCCTCGATGATCTTGCCACCCCGGCGAACCCGAGAGACGAAGACACGGGCTTCTTTGGGACGTGCCTCCAGTTCGCCGACATTGCAATTGATCAAAGCCGGATTCGAAACTTGATACGCGCGAACCGCCAGCGCCTGGTAGGCTGACAGCGTCTCCGGCTCACCACCGCCCGAAGCTGCGATCTTCGCGCGCAGTTTTATGGCCTCTTCCTTCAAATTTACCCGCATCAGCTTCGGACCCACGTTAGGAAGAAACCAGACGATAAACGCCGTGCCTATAAGGTAAGTGACGGCATAGGCTACCGGGATGTTATTGATTAGGTTAGTTTTGTCCGCGTTCGGTATCGTGGCCACGCGATTGATGGCGTCGCTTGCGGTTCCGATGACGGTCGACTCAGTGAATGCGCCGGCAAGCATGCCAGCTGCTGTGCCCACGTCGTAACCGAGAAGTTTCGCCGCGGTATACGCAGCGATCAGGCATGTGACGCATAGGACGAGCGTGATAGCAAGTTGCGGCAACGCATCTTTCTTGAGCGCGCGGAAGAATTGGGGTCCCACCTTGTAACCGGTAGTGAAGAGGAAGAGATCAAAGAAGACATACTTTACCACGGCGGGAACCTGGATGTTCAGTTGCCCGATAGCTACTCCTGCAAGCAACGTGCCCACCGCCGTGCCGAGGCTAAATGTTCCAATCTTAAGGCGACCGATGAAGAAACCGATCGCCAGGGTTAAGAAGACTGCAAGTTCCTGATGCTCCCTAAGGCCCTGGGTAAGATAGTTCATGGTGGGACTGTCTAAAGGTTTGGTTGTTGACCAAGAAGTGGCGGGATGTGATCGACTTCCTACATGTTACTCAGCTTGTTAGAACTTGATCACGTAGTTAAAAATCGCGCGGAAATCGGTGAGGTTGTCGACGTTCCCTCCAAACTGCTGGACTACCGCATAGCGCAGACGCAGCGACAGACCCTCCAGGGCGCCCTTCTTAGGACCCCATTGCAGATTGAAATCGTACTCGTTCTGCCGATACTGATTCGCTAGATCCGGGTCTGTGCCAAACACGGCCAGGGCATAGGCGCTTAGCCCGTCGACCCAGGGAAAGTCATAACCCGCCCGGAGAAGAAACGCGCCCTCGCCCGCTCGATTGAAATCTTGAACCTGAACACTGGTATAACCGGGATAGCCGCTCCACGGATTTTGCAGGTTCGCAGTTCCCCAGGCTTGGGTGAAAGCGGCAGTAAACAACGCGTTGCGGATAGG
>DASYSX010000251.1:0-9768 GCA_036002955.1 Candidatus Udaeobacter sp.
TTAGAGCGGATGGGATTACCCTGCAGTGTCGCGAAGCGATATACAATATGAACGCATTACTCGATATATCCGTCACCTTAGGCCTTCTGGGCCTTCTGCTGTTTCTCGTCGCCGCGGCAACAGCTACTGCCAGAACGTTAACTTACGCTGCCGCCACCGTTTCGTGCCGTCGTCGGCGAAGATCTGATTCCGCTGCCGCAAAACAGATGCTAAAGGCCAAAACTGTCCAAGGCGCCTCCGAGCCACAGACTCGCCCGTTCCTCGGCATCCTCATTCATCATCCTGACGTCAAAGTAACACGAACTCAAACATCGACTCTCAAATCTCGACATGCAATCAATTGACCTGGTCCTCCTTCTATTCGCAGTTTTCTCCCTATTCGTTTTGAACGCCCTGGCTTTGTCAGAGGCGATTCGTCAGCGGAATCGCTTACCTGACAAATCCACAACGCCAAACGCGGGATAATCTCAGACTATCGATTGCATCGAATCTAAGTCTTAGTAGAAACGCGGGCTTCGGACTAAATTAGGTTTGTCGAACTTACACCAATAAACAATCCAAAAACCCAATCACTGACATGAACGCCTTTATCTCAACTTTGTTTGTTCTCGGTTTGTATCTGGCTGGTGTGTTGGCGGTCCTCTTTGTCGGCCGGCTCATCATCCGCACTCATCTTTATCGTCGGTGGGCCGAGAAGCGAGGTAAGCATTACCCGCGTTCGCGTGTTATCGAGGATCTTCGGCCGGTCCAACAAACGATGATCGAGTTTATCGATGCATCTCCACCCAGCCGCGAACTGTTGCAGCGGCTCGCGGAAACGAACGAGCCAATTCCCGTTCGCAAGCTACTCGCCAGTGTCCCAGCAGGGGAGAGCAGCTGGCTCGCGCTCTTCTTAATTGCCGCTGCGGGTCTTATTAGCTTCGGGCGACAGGGGCTCTTAGTAACTGAGGCTGGTCGTGAGGTTCTGGCCCGCCTTAGAGGCGGCACGAGCGAAGGCATGTCACACCTCCAAGTCCTTAACGAAACGTTCGACAGGAACGAAGGTCCTCGGTCCGAATCAGCGTTAACTGGTCTAGGCTTTAGAGTGGGCCAGCTGCCGGCCCAACTAGGAGCGCCTCTGCGTAATGATGTGGAAGACAAATCGCCCGCCATTGTAACAGCGGCGGATCACCGCGAACTTAGCGAGGCAGTCGTTGCAGCCAAGAAATTGGCTGCGCACGAGGGCGAAACACAAGTCTTACAACAGAAGCTTGCTCATGCGGTAATTTCTCCCGCAGCCCAGTTTCCTTCTGATGTGATCACGATGTACACCCGCGCCGAGCTGCTCGACATCGAGACGAACGAACAACTAAACTTGATGTTAGTTTTTCCAATCGATGCAAATCTCGAACAAGGCCGAATATCTGTTTTCCATCCGCTAGGGGCCGCGATGCTAGGCCGCCGCGTCGGCCATCGGTTCGATTGGACTGTTCCTTACGGCGTCCAACACTTTGAGGTAAGAGCCGTCCACTTCCAGCCTGAAGCTGCTTTCGCGAAAGCGGCGTAACTCCGACGATTTTTGATGCATGCGTTCTCTTGCGACTCCTGTCCCTGCCATCAATTACATCTCGCTGTGGCGAAATTCGTCAAAGTGCGGCAAAAGCTTTGTGCCAAAACAAAAATGTCGCCGTCTAAGATAGCCGCACACGTCGGACCAGTTTGGGGGATTCGCGATTAGCTCATCAACATAATGCTCACTAGTCTTCGCCATTTCGGATACCAAATCCGCAACCGCGATCTCGAACTTTTTGTCCTGAGCATACGTCATAGGACTTTCGCCAACGCCAGTCTGGTTCAGAAAAGTCCATCCACATCTCTGCTTTAAAATAATCTCGGGCACGCAATCTCGCTCACGGAAGCCCTTTGCCTAATCGCTTCCAACAATGTGCTGTTACGCTCGCCAGACTTACACAAGCCTTGAAATGGACCTGAAATGATCAAATAAATGGCGACGTTCTAGCACGATCTCTAGCACAAACGCGTGTGATCGAGGCTCCATCGCGAGAGTTCGAGGAATTCAGACGCACCAGATTTCCGGTCTTGAGTTTATTGGCAACGAGTTCTCGAGTCTTACAAAGGCAGAGCCGATTTTCTCCGTGGCCATTGCGTCAGTTATACTTGTCGCGACGGTCAAGTATTGAGTCACGGTATGCCATTCCGTCTTCGCGCTCGATCACGCGTTAATCGTCATAGTACAGCGTTATCGATATGATCGAATATGAGTCTTAGCTAACTCAGTCGCGAACGCCGACTGTGAACCGAGAAAGAACAAGAAACATGAATGGTGCATTACTTGGTTTAAGTGTCGTCGCAGCTATCGGTATCATCCTTTGGGCGTTCCTCGTCATTGGGGGCAAACTCATTGAGACCAGCGTGGCGCACAGGAGAGCTTTCGCTTTGGGAGGGCGGCATATGCCGTCATGGATTCTTCGCAACCTGGAACCAACAGAGGATGTGGTCGTGGACTTCGTCGGGCATTCACCAGATTTGGCCGGTGTCCTCGCCGTCTTAACGGTCACAAATCAACCAAAGTCGTTCGCTCGGATCGTGCATGAGATTCGAATTGCTTGCGCCAGACCTATCGAAATCCGGGTCGCAGCTAATTCAGTGGCAACGGCTTTATCCATCCTTTTCGCGGCTGGACTCATCCGGCTGACACGAAATGGTTTTGTTGCCACGGATATGGGCTGCGAGGTACGCCGGCGAATAGGAGCTGCCCCACGTTCAACAGAGCAATTACTTCAGAACGGCGTTGTCGGTCGAAGATTAGGGAGCAACGGAGCCGAGCCACGGAGCGCAACGCGCGCTGAAGCCATGAGGCAAATTCATGATCGCCAGACCACCCAAGTCGAGGAGACCAATATGAAGAACCGCAACATTATCATTACCGCGGCCGATCACGCCGAGTTGGACAACGTAATTACTTTCACGGGCAAAGTGTCTGAGCGCGCCCGCGGTGAGCTCCACGCACTCGAAGGCGAGTTGAGGCGCGCAGAGATCGTCACACCCGAGGCGATACCATCGGATGTGATTACTATGAACAGCCGGGCCGAGTTGCTCGATCTCGAGACCAACGAGGTCATGCAATTCACTTTAGTTTTGCCACGCGATGCAAAAATTGATGAAGGGAAGATTTCAGTTCTGGCGCCACTGGGGACGGCGATGTTGGGTTATCGTGTGGGAGATGAGTTTGAATGGCATGTCCCCTACGGAGTTCGGCGGTTGAAGGTCACAAATGTTTACTTTCAGCCGGAAGCGGAACTAAAGAAGGCCGCATGAGAATCTCCGCGAGCGACGGTGCTGGGAAACGCGTTTCGTCGCGAGAATGTTACGTCAGAAAGTGCAAGACATGGATTACATGGTTGTTTTCCTAACTGTAATTGGGATGGCCATCGTCGCTTGGGTTATTCAGCGCGCGCTGTCAGAAAATGAAACAACGGCAAGGTAAACTTGGGAGTGTAATCGGGGTTCTGATGAATAAGAGAGCGCCTCATGGAAAAAAGGTTTCTCGCCGACCCGAAGAACGACGCACGAGCGGCCAGGCGAAAAAAGTCCCCATCGCAAAATCGCCGAACAGGTTTGTAAAAGAGAAGGACGAGCCGATTAAGTGCGCTAGTCCGCCATGCTACCTTTCTGAAATCGAAGATTGAGTCGTCGGTCCTATGCGCGACGGCAGCGCGATTGTGTCAAAACCGAACACTGTGCCGCGACGGCTCTATTTAGCCATTTAGCTTACTGGCCACGAGCTGCTCCAGTTTGGCGATATCGGCTGCGAATTTGCGAATTCCTTCCGCGGTTTTCTCCGTGGCCATTGCGTCTTCATTGAGGAGATACCGGAACTTCTTTTCGTCCAATGTCAGCGGCTTGACGGCGGCTTTCTTCGCGTCGGCAGGTGTAAGCTTTCGGTGGACTGCGTCATGCGATTCCGAAAGCTGTTTCATTAATTCCGGGCTGATCGTGAGTAGATCGCAACCGGCCAGCTCGAGGATCTGGCCGATGTTGCGGAAACTCGCGCCCATGACTTCCGTCTCGTAACCGAAGTGCTTGTAATAAGTGTAAATTTCCTTCACGGACTGCACTCCAGGATCTTCCGCGCCCACGTAATCACGTTTATTGGCGGCTTTGAACCAATCATAAATTCGACCGACAAAGGGTGAAATGAGCTGCACCTTCGCTTCTGCCGCACGCACCGCTTGAGGCAGCGAAAAGAGCAGCGTCATGTTGCATTTGATTCCTTCTTTCTGCAGTTGCTCGGCGGCCATGAGGCCCTCCCAAGTCGAAGCGATCTTTATCAGCACGCGATCGCGCTCGATTCTTTGTTCTTTGTAAAGCGCGATCAAGCGTTGCGCTTTCTTGATGGCGCCCTCGATATCAAACGAGTAGCGGACATCGGTTTCGGTGGAGACGCGGCCCGGGACAATCTCCAGCATCGCGCTGCCAAATCGCACCAGGAGATGATCAATGATATCTTCGAGCTGCGCCGCACCGCTGAGTCCGGATTTGCGGCGATCGGTTAGGACTTCATCGAGGAAGTGGCTGTAATTTTCTTTCTGTGTCGCTGCGTAAACCAGGCTGGGATTAGTGGTCGCATCCTGTGGCTTGAAGGCTCGGATGCTTTCGAAGTCTGCTGTATCGGCCACCACTGTGGTGATCTTCTTGATCTGTTCGAGTTGGTTAAGATTTGTGTGCGTGCTCATAAGAGTTCGTGACTGGCGAGTTAACTAACGAAAACCATGCGCTTTGCATATAAGCAAAAGCTATCAATCTGATTCAATCTAAGTACTGGCCGAGGATTCGCACGGCTGCAATATTGGAACAAGAATGATTCTTTAAATCTACTCAGGGAACCGATGAAGCCGCAGGATTTAGCAAGCGAAGCGTAGTCTAACGAGAAGGAAGGATATTATGTTACACAGCATTCAACAACGTTACGGAGAGAAATTGCGGGCCACCGACGGCGAGATCGGTCACGTCAGAGACTTTTACTTCGACGACAAAACCTGGACCATTCGCTATTTGGTCGCCGACACCGGCGGATGGCTGACCGATCGCCAAGTGTTGATTTCTCCGCACGCCTTGGGTCATCTTTATCCGCAGGGAAAGGTGTTTCTCGTTAATCTCACCCGGGAGCAAATCGAAAAGAGCCCGTCCATCGATGAGCACAAGCCCGTGTCGCGCCAACACGAAGAGGAATATCACCGGTACTACGGTTATCCATATTACGCGGAAACGTGGCCGCTGGGCGGTCTGGCGGAATATCCCGTAGTCGCCCCTCCGCCACCTCCGACTGCCGCAAAAACGCATGGAGTCGATTCACACCTTCGCAGCACACGGGTTGTAAAAGGCTACAAAGTTGAAGCAACTGATGGAGCGATCGGCCAGGTGACTGACTTCCTGGTCAGCGGAAGAAACTGGGTGATTCGTAAAATCGTGGTCGAATCCGGATATTGGTACTCTGCGAAAGAAATTCACATACCCAGTGAGAATATTTCCCGGATCAGCTACAACCAATCCACTGTTTATGTTGACTTGACGAAAGCGGCGATAATGGGGGCGGCGCAGGTGGCCGCGTGACATGACCGTCGCGTTGGCTCCCAAGTCTCGCGGATCTCATTCTTCGCGTCATAATCGAAAAACGCGTTCAATCAATCCGATCCAGGTTCGCTCCTACAGACATGAGGATGTGAGTGGTAATCAACCGACAAAGAACGAGCTCCTCTTTTCGAAAGACGTCGTCACTCGATTGTTTAAGGGCCGAACCGCAGCCTTCTCACAGAAGCCGGAACCGCTAATTCGCAGCGAACTCTTTGGCATCGAGCGTCTCGAGCAACACGCCGAGAGCCTGGCGGCTGCACAGCGCATCACCGCGAATCCGGAAAGCGGCCGGCGACTTGATCGGCGCCTGAAAGATAATCGCCGCGCGCTACTCAATGCCTACCGAGGGGTCGAGAAGGCTCTTCGCGATGAACGCCACATCACACCCGCGGACGAATGGCTGCTCGATAATTTTTATGTCGCGCAGGAACAGATTCGCCAGGTCCGTGACGACCTGCCTCGCGGTTTTTATCGCGGATTACCCAAACTCGCGGAGGGACACCTCGGAGGTTATCCGAGGGTGCTCGGCATTGCCTGGGCTTTCGTAGCTCACACCGACAGCCGGATCGATCGCGAGGCGCTGCTTCGATTTCTGGCCGCTTACCAGCGTGTGCAACCGCTAACGATCGGCGAACTCTGGGCCGTCGCTATCGCTTTGCGCATCGTCCTTATCGAAAACCTGCGCCGCGCGGCCGATCAGATCACCGAGGCACGAGCAGCACGCATTGAGGCTGACCGCCTGGCAGACCAGCTACTCGGCGTCGGCGGCAAGCCGGTCATTTCGCCTGAGACGGCTTTGACTCCTTTCAACTCCAAGCCATTACCAGAACCTTTTGTGGTGCGATTGATCGAGCGTTTGCGCGATCAGGATCCACGAGTGATGCCAGCTCTCACGTGGCTGGATGAACGTGTCGCGACTATGGGCGCGCGTTGTGATGACGTCGTGAGAGCGGAACATCAGAGACAGGTTGGGACCAACGTAACTGTCCGAAACATTATCACGAGTATGCGTCTCGTATCCGCGCTGGATTGGGCGAAGATTTTTGAGAGCAGCAGCCTGGTGGATGCCGCTCTTCGCGCTGAGAGCGCCTTCGCAGAGATGGACTTCCCCACGCGCAATCGCTATCGGCATGAGATCGAAGAACTGGCACGAGGATCAGGGCGCTCGGAGCTCGATGTCGTACAGCGTGCGATTGCAGCCGCGAAGCGATCGGGCCGTGATTTTACAACCACGCGCGCCACTACCGTAGAGCGCGAACGAGAGCCCGGCTATTATCTCATCGCAAATGGGCGACCAGAGTTTGAGAAAGAGCTTGGGTTTCGTGCCCCCGTCAGCAGTTGGTTGATTCGCGCCGGGACAAAAGCTGGGATCGTGGGCTACGTGGGAGGTATCGCCGTGATTCTCGCAATCATCATGGCGCTGCCATTGATTGCTCTTGCAGAGTTCGGCGTCGGCGGGTGGCTTCTTGTGCTGTTCGCCGTTCTCGGTCTCGCTCCCGCATCGGACCTGGCAGTCGCGATCATTAATCGCGCTGTTACCAATGATTTGAAACCGAAGACACTTCCGGCACTCGAGCTTCGCGATGGCGTGCCGGTGGAATTGCGGACGGTCGTTGTTGTTCCAACGTTATTGACGACGCGAAGCGCGCTCGATGAGCAGATCGAGCGGATGGAAGTGCACTACCTCGCAAATCAGGACGGCGATCTCTATTTCGCGCTCCTATCGGACTGGGTTGATTCCGCCACGCAAAGTGCGCCCACTGATGACGAGCTTTTGAAGGCAGCAGCCGATGGCATCGCTCGGTTGAACCGGCGCTACGGTCCGGCGCCGGGAGGTCCTCGATTTTACCTCCTTCATCGACAGCGGATCTGGAACGAGGGACAAGGTAAGTGGATAGGATGGGAACGGAAACGCGGTAAGTTGCATGAGTTGAATCGATGGCTTCGGGGAGCCAACGATACCACTTTCATAGCCATTAACGGCTCTCTCTCTCTTGCGCCGCCGGAGGTTCGCTACGTCATCACGTTAGACGCAGACACCCGACTCCCGAGGGGAACGGCCAAACGTCTTATAGGAAAGATGGCACACCCTCTCAACCGTCCGAGACTCGATCCGGTCAATGGCCGCGTGGTCGAGGGATACGCGGTGTTGCAGCCGCGAGTCACGCCCTCGCTGCCGAAAAACTCCGAGGGATCGTTGTTTCAGCGCGTGTTTACGATTCCAAGCGGACTGGATCCGTATGCCTTTACCGTATCAGATGTTTACCAAGACCTGTTTGGAGAAGGCTCCTACAGCGGCAAGGGCATCTATGACGTCGACATGTTCGAGGCAGCGCTTGAACAAAGAATCCCGGAGAGCACCCTTCTAAGTCACGATTTGCTTGAAGGAATCTTTGCGCGCTCCGGGCTGGTTACCGACATCGAGGTCGTTGAAGAATTTCCTTCGCGCTACTATGTCGCTGCCGCTCGTCAGCATCGGTGGGCACGCGGCGACTGGCAGTTGTTGCCGTGGATTTTCGGTCGAGGCCGGAAAACAGATACCGAGCACGATCGAAGTGCCATTCCGTTCATCGGCCGTTGGAAGATGCTCGACAACTTGCGCCGGACATTATCCGCGCCAGCCATTTATGTGGCATTGCTAGCCGGATGGCTGCTGCCGCTGGGCGCGGCTGTGGTTTGGACGGCATTTGTTGTCGCAACTTTTGCAATCCCCGCGTTTATCCCGGCTTTCGTCGGAATCATACCGCGACGATTCGGGCTCTCGCAGCGAAGGCATTGGTACATGGTCGGAGCGGATTTTGCCCTCGCCTCCTTACAGCTCGCACTTCTTATCACCCTCGTCGTTTCGCAGGCATGGTTAATGGCCGACGCGATTCTCCGCACCCTTTTCCGTCTCTTTGTCAGACGCCGGAAACTGCTGGAATGGGTCACGGCCGCACAGTCAAAAGTCAGCGCGCGCCTTGGTTTCTTCGAGATGTACCTATGGATGAGCGGTGGCGTTGGGCTGGCGATTATTGCTGGTGTCATAGTCGGATGGGCCGCACCAGCATCGTGGCCCATCGCAGCGCCATTCATAATTCTCTGGATCCTTTCACCGGCTGTCGCCGTCTGGGCGAGTCTCCCGCTATTTCTCCCCAGCGCCAATCCAGTAACGGGCGCGGATGCACAGGCGCTGCGGCTGACCGCGCGCCGAACGTGGCGCTTTTTTGAAACGTTCGTCACCGCAGAGGAGCATGCACTTCCGCCGGACAACTTTCAGGAAGATCCGAAACCCATCATCGCCCATCGCACATCTCCTACAAACATGGGTCTGTACCTTTTATCGGTTATCGCGGCGCGGGATTTCGGTTGGATCGGAACGCACGATGCCGTGGACCGGCTGGAGGCGACGCTCGGAACGATGAAGGGTCTGGAGCGATACCGCGGCCATTTTTACAATTGGTATGACACGCGCAAGCTGCGTCCATTGGAGCCGCGATATATTTCTGCGGTCGATAGCGGGAATCTCGCCGGACACCTGATCGCGCTCCGATCGGCTTGTCGCGAGATGATAAACCCCGCGACAGCTCGCGTGGCGTGGTTGCGCGGAATTGACGACGCTCTACAGCTCACGCGCGAATCGCTCGGTTCGCTGGCCGAGGATCGTCGGACTCACACTGTAACGACAAAACACTTGGAGGACGCGCTTGAGGCTCTTTCCGGCGCCTTGGATGCGCTGCGCAAAGGCAGCGGAATTCCGAATCTGAGTGAGCTAAGCGTGCATGCTGACACCGTTGTTGATATTGCACGTACGCTCACTGCGGAACGCAACGATTCCGACTGCCCGGAACTATTGGCTTGGGTAGTCGCATTGCAGGGGACAATCGCGAGTCATCAGCGCGATTTGGATGTAGCGACGGCACCGTCGCTCAAGGCGCGCCTCGAAGAGCTGATCAAAGTGGAGCAGACCCTGTTTGAAGCCATGGAGTTTGGTTTTCTGTTCGATGCCAATCGCCAGCTCCTGTCGATTGGTTACCGCGTCGGTGAAGGATCACTCGATGAAAGTTACTATGACCTGCTCGCTTCAGAAGCCCGGCTCGCCAGCTTCGTCGCGATCGCCAAAGGCGATGTGCCGACTCGGCATTGGTTTCACCT
>DASYSX010000252.1:0-2870 GCA_036002955.1 Candidatus Udaeobacter sp.
GAAAAGCGCATCACCGGAGTCACACAGTCGCGTGCGCTGCGCAAAGACTCTAGCGTTTCGGCTAAACCAAAGCCGAGTGGGCTAATCACACCCGCCGCCGTAACTGCCACACGGGCGGGGTTATTCGTGCTTACTCGCCTATCTCCTTGAGCCATTATCTGACGCTAAAAATTGACCTTGATTTGTATTGCTTTCTTAAAAGAAGCACTTTACAAGTGACCGCAAAACGGGAAACGGAAGCCCGGAAGTTGGTGGATTGTCAGTTGAGTTTATTCAATGGCGATTTGAAATCCGATAAGCGGAAACAGTTACCTGGCTGCGTTTTTTTAGAATAAACTCGATGGGAACCAAATTATACGTAGGCAATCTCCCCTTCAACACGACGGAGAACGAACTGCAGGAGATTTTTTCGCAAGCCGGCGCTGTGCAGGAAGTGACTCTCATGCAGGACAGATTCACTGGCAAATCACGTGGATTTGCCTTTGTGACTATGAGTTCAGATGAGGAAGCGCAGAATGCCATCTCGAAATTCAATGGCCACACCATGGATGGACGGCCGATGACTGTGAATGAGGCGCGTCCGCGCGAACAGCGGCCACCGGGTGGCGGCGGCGGTGGTGGCGGAGGTCGTTACGGCGGCGGCGGATACGGCGGCGGCCGGCGTGACGGTGGTGGTGGCCAGCGAAGAGGCGGCGGCTACTAGCCAATCCGGCATCAATCACGCGGTCATCCCGAGCGGAGCGCAGCGGAGTCGAGGGATCCCGCCGGAATACGCTTCAAAGTTTGACCACGGGATTCCTCGACTTCGCTCGGAATGACCGAAGCGAAATCGGGCAAATTTGGGCAGGGCTGGATTCGAACCAGCGAAGGCGTAAAGCCAGCAGATTTACAGTCTGCCCCGTTTGGCCACTTCGGTACCTACCCGTTTTAGCGCGAGGGATTTCATATATCCTCGCGCCTCACAGCTTGCAACTCCCGTTAGCTTTCGCGGTGTTGATACCACTAATGTAATCGTTAGGTTTTGAGATGGTGCTTCTGCGCGGCCTTTTTTGGTTCGCTTTGTTCCTGGTCCTGACTTTTTGTTTCGTAGTGCTGTTTGAGTACGGGCCGCGCGATTTTTCCGGCGGAGCTGAGAAAGAGTTTTCGAGGGTAAAATCGTTCGTCGTAAAGCGGACAGAAGAAACCGGGGAAAATAAAAAAGACCGCTGAGCCTGGTGGTCAATCTACGTCGCAGCGATGGCGAGAGTTTCTATCGACAGGTGGGCCAGAAATTCTTTTGCGTTCTCGATCTGCAACACCGGCCGTGCCAGATGTGCTGCAAGAAAGCTGCTGTCTTCCGTCGGAGCAACCGCGGCTTGACCGCGAATTTCGCACTCGGCTAATTGCTCGATAACGCGACATACTTTCTCATTCAAATCGCGGCAGTCCGTAAACTGAACGGTG
Source organism: Candidatus Udaeobacter sp. (assembly GCA_036002955.1). GTDB lineage: Bacteria > Verrucomicrobiota > Verrucomicrobiia > Chthoniobacterales > UBA10450 > Udaeobacter. The sequence goes on from DASYSX010000252.1 coordinate 1,444, forward strand.
CAAACACCCGGCGCAGTGTCTTCCACAAAAGGACTGAGAGTAAACGCATAATGAAGCAAAATTTCCTGTATCGATTTTTCCTGCGCGAGTGCACGAACTTTGATAATTACCTGCAATGATCGCGCCAACGCCTGACTCGGCGTCATTCCTTTTCGAATACCGGCATTTTCTGCGGCTTCATTCAGTTGAATGACGATCGGTTTTCTTTCGTGTTCTTCGATCAAGGCTACGGGTTTTTCGCAGAGTTCCCGCTGATGCCGCATGGCTGCCTGCAAACAGAAATTCGGCAAATAAAACGTGGCGAACATCATTGGGCTCCTAAGAGGTAGGGACGGCGCGCTGCGCCGTCCGGATATCACAGCGCGATGTCCCTGCCATGCCATCGTTTCACAACAATTCGGAGTCGTGAAAGCGCGTCCTCGCTTTCAAAAGTTTGAGTGTCCCACGAATTTTCGAGCACCAGTTTCAATTGCGCGCTACTAACCATTTCATATCGCGTCAGAACCAGACATGCTGTCGGCAGCACCTCCACCAACCGTTGCAAACGATACCAATTCGTTTGTGGAATTTTACGCAATTCCTCCGGTGCGTTCAGCACCAGATCGACAATCACCAGCGGAAAATTACCGTCGCGCAAAAGCAGATCAGCCGCTTTGACGGCTTCAGATGCGTTGCTGCACCGCACCCAAAGCAGATGTTGCAGCCATGCATTATCCAACCCGCAAAGGTCAAAAGAATCGCGTCCATCAATCAGCGCTAGAAAATAATTATCGCGATACGCGCAATGGACAAGTGCGTGAATGAGGGATGCGCTTCCCGCGCTAGTTCCCGGACTGATCAATTCGGTGATCGCGCCAGGCGGCAATGCGCCGCCCATCGATTCATCAAGAAAAGCTAAGCCGGTAATTAAGCGCTTCGCTGTCGTGCACGCAGGATGAGGAAAGCGCTCCGACAACAGGTTGCGTAGATCGATAATTTTGGCGCTCGCAGCCATGGAAAATAAACATGGCGCGTCTTGGATACATGTTCAAACGAACATTTACACGTCATCCTGAGCGCAGCGAAGCGAAGTCGAAGGATCCCGTTGCGTTAATCGTCCGTGTTGTCATGGGATTCCTCGACTTCGCTCGGAATGACCAACTCGTTCAATGTTTTTTCCGTCGCTCTTGCTTGCGAATCAGTGACACCATCACGCCTTGGATCTTAAGCTCGCGCGCCGGCACCAGATCGGGATAATGCGGGTTTTCCGCCTTCAAATATGGGCGACCGCGCTCTACCACATAACGCTTCAATGACGTTTCGCCGTCAATCAATGCCGCAACGATATCGCCCGCGTGTACTTCTTTCGTATCTTCCAAAATCACAATATCGCCATCGACAATGTGTGCGCCGATCATTGAGTCGCCCCGCACTCGCAGCGCGAACGT
>DASYSX010000253.1:0-7086 GCA_036002955.1 Candidatus Udaeobacter sp.
CGACATTTTCGTTCGCAGTATTTCCCGACCCTGGTCCGCAGCGTGCAGGACGTGACTATCGGCGGCACGTCTAGCCGGAACTTGCCAGACAGGATACTGAACCGGGCGATCGAGCAGGCATGGGTGCGCGAAACCAGCTCACCTTCAAACATGATGCAGGAGCTGGCGGGCCGATTCCGACAAAACGGCCTGCACATTTTTCGTCATCGGCGTGGCATGTTGTTTGTTTCGCCGATTCGCATCCGCGCGTTTGTTCATGAGCAGGCCGGGGTTTCTCCGTTGGTGAACGCGATACTCGAAGCAATCTCGGCGACGGCGGGAATCAATCGGAAGCAGCTTTTCGAAACATTGACTGGCAACGGGACGAGCGAAACCGCCGAGCCGCGCAGGCTGGCGCTCGCGTCCGATCTGCGTTGGCTGATCAACGAAGGTTACCTGATCGAGTTCAACGACGGATCACTTGATCGTCCACGGATGAAATCAAAGCAGCCACAGAAAAATGCAGAAGGGCATGTGCCAAACGCGTTGGCGGTTGACGCGACGGTCACTACGATGCAATGGCCGCTACAGCTTACCTGGCGGGGGCCTTAATAGAGGATAGGCGGCATCCCCTACCGCCTCGTACAGACGCCTTACTCAGATTGCGCCGACTTTCTTAAGCGCCTTGTAAGCGCCCTGCTTATTGATTGTCTTCAGACCACGCGCGGTAACGCGAATACGCACGAACTTCTTCAATTCCGGCACCCAAATACGCTGGCGTCGCAAATTTGGCGCGAAAATGCGCGGCACCATCTTCGTGACGTGGCGGCCTACACCGCCTTTCTTCTTGGCCAAACCGCGCCGGTGAATCACGCTGCCTCGCACCGCTCTGGATCCTGTGATATGACAGACTTTCATGTCGCAAAAAGCCGCGTAACGTGCCGCCTTTGAGCGTTGCGGTCAAGCAGATCATTCGCAAATGCACACGAAGGGTAGGGCGCGACCGCCGATCGCGCCGCAACGCCCAGCCCGGAGGCTCGGCGATCCGTCCCTACCACTGGTGTCGATTGAGGTTGAACGCGCAATTACTCAAAGCGGTCAAAGCTAGCTTCATCATAACCAATCGCTTTTGCAGCAGCGATCATCGCTCAGATCTATGCACAACAATAATCACAAATTGCGGATCGGAATCGTAGGAGCCGGCAACATCGTGCGCACCCGCCATTTGCCGGCGCTGAAAAAAAACTCCGACGTGGAAATTGTCGCGGTTTCAAATTCCACATACGAAAGCTCAGAACGCTTCTGCCGCGAGAATTCGCTTGCCGCACTACCGATGCGCGATTGGGCGGAATTGGTCGCGACGCCGGATATCGACGTCGTCTGGATCGGCACGACGCCATACATGCATTCGGCAGTCACAATGTCTGCGCTTGAGGCGGGCAAACATGTCTTTTGTCAGGCACGGATGTCCATGGATCTGGCCGAGGCGGAGGAAATGCTCGCTGCTTCGAAGCGATATCCCGAGTTGGTGACGATGCTCTGTCCGCCGCCTTTCGGGCTCCGCGGCGATTTGATGGTTAAAAAAATCCTCGCCGAAAATTATATCGGCCAGCCGCATCATGTGCGGCTGCAAAGTTTCCACGGAAATTACGTTGATCCCGACTCACCGGCGCACTGGCGCCAAAAGATCGAGATCAGCGGACTCAATACGCTCACCCTGGGGATTTACATTGAGGTTCTGCAGCGCTGGCTCGGCGACATCACTGGTGTGTTCGCGCGTGGAAAGATCATTCAGCCACTTCGCGAAGCCTATAACGTGATCGTTCCCGATTTGCTCACGGTGCTATGCAGTTTTGAAAGCGGCGCGGAAGGCGTGCTCGAGTTCAGCGGAATTAATGCCCTGGCGGAAGGTGATCGACTGGAAATTTACGGCAGCGCTGGGACGCTGACGTATGATTTCACCGCGGACGTCATGCAGACGGGAAAGGTTGGCGATCACGCATTGCACGTTGTCGATGTTCCTACGGAATTGGAAGGCGAATGGCGCGTGGAAGAAGATTTTCTCGCCGCGGTGAAATCGAAGGGGCGAGTGCGACCGCATCCAAATTTCGAAGACGGCCTATGCTACATGCGTGTCGTGCAAGCTGTTTCCGATTCTCGTCAACGCAACGAGTGGGTGGCAATCAAGAGCTGAGTTACCAGCATTCTACGCGGGCATCGTGTCTGGAACGAGATATCTTCTAACTAGAAGCGCCCAGATTAGGAGCGTGATCAGTTGATACCAGGCAAAGAAACGATCGTAGCCACGTCGGGGCGCACAGACACCGACGGCTGCGAGGACGGCGTAGTGACCTACAAAGGGCACATACCAAATTGGATGAAGTAAGTCACCGTGGATTGCCGTTTGCGTGATATCGAGCACGCACATGCTGATGAATGCCGAGTAATAACCTGTCCGATTTCGTTGAAAGCGGCGCTGATGTTCTTCCGCTTCGGACAGGTCCGGCGGGTAGAGGAAAACGGTGAGCATGTACAGCGTGATGGTCCAAACGATCAGCACCAGAAACCTGTCAAAACTCCAGATAATCTCGGTGTTCCATTTAAACGTCACCCACCATTGCAAAACCAGCAGCAGCAGCGTGGCGATCGTCAGCACAATGTGCACTTCATCGAGCGGGTTCTCCTTGCGGCGGTAAAACGCGCGCCCGGCGCCCGCGAGCAGGTTGGTCACACCGAGACCGATGATGATGGACATGAGCGCGGCGATGAACTCGAAACTGCTCATCAGGTTCTGAGCGTTCTGCATGGCGAGTGCCGTCATAAACGTCATTCCGAGCGAAGTCGAGGAATCCCGAGGCGAAACCCACCGTTTACTTCGCGGGATCCTTCGACTGCGCTCAGGATGACGAGCGGATTTTACCGGGGCTTCCGTAACATCCAACCGAGTGCGTCATTCAAGTCTGCCAACGCGGTTCCTTCGACGGAATCATTGTGATGGGCGCCGTGCAATTCGATGATGCGCTTTTCTCCGGCATATGCCTGAACCACCAATCGGTGAAAACGCGGCGCCACGATCTCGTCTTTTTCCGCCAGCAAAAAGATTGCCGGCGTACGACTCACTTTCGCGTTTGCAATGCAGTCCAGGTCTCGCGGTATCTGCAGTGCGACAGGACCTGCCAATAGCCACAGGTTCCACCAGCCGAATTGGCGCAGAATCATTTCGCGCAGCGGCGGCGGATTCTGCAAGATCAATCCGGCAATTTCGCTGGACCGGGACACAGCCACATGAAGTGCCGCCGTTGCGCCGATGCTCGTGCCGAATACCACAATCGGCGCTGTAGTGTGCGCTGTCCTCAGCGCAACACTCCGCGTCGGTCCGCTGGGGACAGCGGACTCTGCAGCACTGTTGTTCGCTGCATGACGCGTTAATGCGTCGAATGCCGCAACCGCAGCTGGTCCGATGCGCGCCAAACGTGCCGCTCCCGTGCTGTCGCCAAATCCGGGATAATTCATTCCCCAGATTTCCACTGCGCGATCCCTCCACATCTCGGCCTCAACCGCGGGCCAGCGCTCCGCGCGATCCGCGTTCCCATAAAAGCGCAAAATGAAAATGTCTGCGCGGCCCTGTTGACGCGCCGACTGCGATTGTGTCGTCCAAATTTCCAGATCGCCATTCTCAAATGGGATCGTTCTGCGGACGGCAGCCCCGGCATCAATCGGCGCCCTTGTCGGAAATAGAATCAGATGGTCCGGCAAATGTCCGAAGAACATGACAACAAAGTATCCCACCCCAAGCACGAGCACCTTCCACCGGGCTGGAACAATTCTTGACTTCACATGTCTTTAGCCCACGAAACAGACGAAGTACACGAAAGGAAGTCGATTAAGAAAGTGATTAAAGGGAACCGTCGATCTTCGACTCGAAATTTTCGCGTCCTTTCGCGTGTTTCGAGGGCCAATCCTATTGTTTCTGCCGTATGTGTGCCGATTTCGCGAGGAAAGCTAAGACTCGCGTTTCGTACTCGCGTCGCGCTGCGCGATGCAGGTCGACGTGCGCAGCATTTGGCACGAACCAAACTTCTTTTGGATTTCGCGCACGCTCAACAAGCATGCGTGTGTCGATGGGCCTTGTGTTTGTGTCCTTTTCGCCGCTGATGATGAATATGGGGCAGTCGACGTTTTCCATGTGATCGACGGGACGCAAGTCCGAGGGGGAAACACCAAGCCGCCACTGTAATTGACTTAGCAGAACTGGCGTTAGCGCCCGGCCAAAGACGCCGACGTAGTTTTCCAGTCGGTTGCGCGTGGCGATTTCAATTGTTGGATAAACTTCTTCGAGAATAAGCGCATCGATCCTCAGCGGCGGAGTTGCCAGAAGCGCAGCTGCGCCCCCCAATGAACTGCCGACGATTGCCACTGGAGTTGTGGAGTCGGTTTTGCGAACAAAATCTACCGCTGCGAGCACATCTCGACTCTCTTTCCAACCAAACGTAATGTGATCGCCAGTGGTTTCGCCGGTTGCCTGAAAGTCGATTAGCAGGATTGAATAACCGGCCCGACTCAGAAATCGCGCGCGTTCGACCATGCTCAACCGATTCGCGCGAATGCCGGGCAGCAGTAATACAGCACCCTTCGCATTCTGGTTCGGGCACCACCAACCGTGGACAGTTGCACCTGAAGCGCTCGCGAAAACGACTGATTCAGCATTCAGGTCAGCGGGAGGATTTCCAATTTTCGTTTGAACCGGATGCGCGAGCAGCCAACCCACGGACATCGCAGAGATGATCGTGATTAAAATCAAAATCGCGCAAGCTGCGACGACTCGTTTCATTAACTAACTTTCCGGCATCGCACGTCAATTACTCGCAGAAATCGACGTTGAAGCAGAGATGCAACGCGCACGAATCCGAAATAGCGGTCATTGACGCGCCGCAAATTCAGCGCCGTTCTTGAGCACTCGCTTCATCCGCTTGCACAACTCCGGCTGTTTGCTGTTGTGGTGCGATCTCCGGTCCTGAACAGACGTTTGATGGCCGAATTGCTGAGAACTTGTAACCCTCGTAAGCGGCAATGGCGTAAAACAGAAAACTGGCCGACATGAAATCTTCCCACATCGCGCTAATAACTTTCGGCGTGTCGGTGTTGCTCAAAAGTGTGAAAAAGGGGACATGTAGCTCGGCTGCCGCGAGCGCGATTAGCGAAAAATAGTTTCCCAAGATGCAACCAAAGAGCGCTAAAAATGCGCCTAGAATGCCGAAGGCTTTTCCGCCGTTTCCAATTCTCAAAGCGAAGCCGACAAGCACGCCCACTCCCACTGCCATCCAGCCGATTTGATATTTGGCCGTGACAGTTACGACCGCCCAGATAATCGCGCCAATGATTGCGGCTGCGAGACCGGCCAAGCCGCCTAAAAGAAGCTTCTTCTCGGGGAACAAATCGGCTTCAGACATTCGCTGATGTCCAGTCAGCTCTAGCCGTCTGAATCTTTAAGCATTGAGCGAATCTGCTCGCGCAACTCCGGCGTGTTCTCGTGCCCGTGAACAGATGCGGCATGCTGCACCGCGGCGTCGAGGACTTCTTCTTCCGTGCCGGAAATCTTGAGCGAGCAATTCTTTTCGCTCGGATAATCCCTGCAATCGATGGATTTTCTCTGTGCTGCCATTGGTGATCTCGGTTCAGTTCAGCTCTTCTTTAACTCCGCCAAATCTTTCAACACTTGGTCGCTGTGCTCGGCGGGTTTGACGCTGGTGTACACCTTTACGACCTCGCCGTCAGGATTAATGAGGAACGTGTTACGCGCCGCCAGCTTCTGGCCTTTGTAATCCATCATCGAACCGTACTCGGTAGAGACTTTCGCGTCGGGGTCGGCGAGCAATTTGAAGTTCAAGCCTTCCTTCGCGCAAAAATCTTTGTGCGATTGCGCGGTGTCAACGCTTACTCCGAGAATGACTGCGCCGGCATCCCCATATTTGGTGATGTCGCGCTGAAAATTGTGCGCCTCCAGCGTGCAACCACTGGTGAAATCCTTGGGATAGAAATAAAGAACCACCCACTTACCGCGATAATCTTTCAGGCTCACCTGCGAACCGTCTCCGGTGGTGAGACTGAAATCCGGCGCCGGCTTGCCGACTTCGGGCTGCGTTTGAGATTCTGTTGCTGCCATGCAGGTGAACGTCGCAAAACCGAGGATCGCTGACAAGACCGTGTTTTTCATGTTCATCGCTCAGTGTTGAAGTGTAAACGCACTGAGTCAAGAAAACCTCCGGGGAGTGCACGCTTGTAGCGTGCTGATCGCCGCATTCTGCGGCGACGAACTTTTCTTTTAATCAGAACGCGCAGGCAATGAAACGAAGGCCAGCAAAAGTTCGCGATCGCAGAATGCGATCGCCAACACGCCAAAGGCGTGCGCTCCCCAGAATGAAAGCTTGCCCTCGGCGAGAGCTTTTGAATCAATGAAAGCCTAATGCCGAGGCCAGACGTCGCCGAACACCTTCCGATCAAACCCTTGCGGCTGCTTCTGGGTGTGATCGCTTGCGCCGGGATCGCCATCACGCTGTTCACGCTGCTGTTCGGGTTCACTACGATTCCGGCAAATTCGCTTGGCGTGAAGACGCGGTTCGGCGCGTATCACGACAACGTGAACCCGGGCCTGACCTACGCGATTCCATACGTCGACGAAATTTACGTCGTGCCTACGCAACGTTTGCTGAAACTCGAGTTTGGGTTTTCGACGCCGAATACGACAAATGCTTATCAGGGCGATGTCGAGCCCCAAGAAACTGAGACGATGATTACCGGCGATCTGAACACCGCGCTGGTGCCATGGGTTGTCCAGTATCGGATTACCGATCCAAAAATGTATTTGTTCGGCGCGCGCGAACCGGAAAAGACGCTGCGGGACCTTTCGGAAAGCGTCATGCGCGAAGTCATTGGTGATCGCACCGTGGACGAAGTGCTCACCATCGGGCGCCACGATGTGGAGACGTCGACGTTGAAACGTTTGGCCGATCTCTGTTCGCAGTACGATCTGGGAATTCAGATTCAACAGGTTCAACTCACCAGCGTTCGTCCGCCGTCTGCCGTGCAGGCGGCGTTCAACGATGTCAA
>DASYSX010000254.1:0-11608 GCA_036002955.1 Candidatus Udaeobacter sp.
GGTCGGCTACACAACGTTGATCAGTGGCGAGGGAAAACTGGAAGTGGGCAATGGTCCTGTGCGCACCGGCGTTACCGCAATCATTCCGCGTGGACACGACTCCCTCAACGACCCGGTTTACGCCGGCTATTTCAGCTTGAATGGCAACGGTGAAATGACGGGCACCGCATGGGTAGACGAAAGCGGTTTTTTGGAAGGGCCAATCGTGATTACGAACACCCATAGCGTCGGTGTCGCGCGTGATGCTGTGATTGCCTGGCGAATCAAACACGGCGCGGCCGATACTACCGGCTACTGGTGGAGTTTGCCGATCGTCGCCGAAACGTGGGACGGATGGCTCAATGACATAAACGGATTTCACGTGAAACCCGAACACGTCTTTCATGCGCTCGACACTGCGCATGGTGGCACAATTGAAGAGGGAAGCGTCGGCGGTGGAACGGGGATGATCTGCTACGAGTTCAAAGGCGGAAACGGAACGGCGTCACGCCAGGTTGAAATTCGGAGTTCCAAAGACGCTCCAGCGCGAACCTTTGTAGTGGGCGTGTTTCTACAGGCGAACTTCGGCCGGCGGCCGCAGCTGGTGATCGCCGGCGTGCCGGTGGGCAAACAGATTCCCGGTGAAGTTTACAAACAAGAGAGCGGTTCGTGTATCGCTGTCGTGGCAACCGATGCACCACTGTTGCCTAACCAATTAAAGCGGCTGGCAAGGCGCGTGTCTCTTGGCCTTGCGCGAACGGGAACAGTTTCCGGGAACGGCTCCGGGGATTTGTTTATCGCCTTTTCAACAGCGAATCCAAACGTCACAAATCCCGATCAAGTGACACACACCGTTCAAACAATTCCGAATGATTTGATGGATCCGCTTTTCACAGGAGTGGTCCAGGCGACCGAGGAAGCGGTCGTCAATGCACTGGTAGATAATGATTCAATGACCGGCCGCGACAATCACCATGTCGAAGCGCTTCCGCACGATCGCTTGCGCGAGCTTATGAAGAGCGTCCGCTAACGGCGGATTCTTGCTGGCTGCTGTAGCCACCGCCCTGTGGGCGGTATTTGTATGAATCAAAAAGGGAGAACGGGCCGTAGGCCCGTGGCTACACCGGGAAGACGGTATCGCGCGCTGTCCTCAGCGCATCAGTCGTGCTGCCCTAGATCATCATGATCAAGATTGGCACTACTTTTGTCACAGCTATTTCCAAAACCTTCAAAGTGACTTTTTCGGCGTGTTCCTGTGATTGCGCCGGCTGGCCATCGACATAGGCGCGCAAATCGCGTTTCTGATTTTCGACGAAGTAATCGAAGTCTTCCTTGTCGATCTCCCGGTTTTTCAAAAGGACGAGACGCCGTTCGAGTTCCTCTGCATTTTGCCGGACTAACTGACTGGTGTCGCCCTTTGCTTCGCCGAGCAGATCTTGAAATTCTTTAATCGCCGCCGCAGCCGATTCGTCGCCGACCTGATCAAGCGCGGAATCGAGTTCGGATTTTTTCCGCGAAGGCTTTTTGTGCTTTTTCTTACCGCCCGAGGGCATGATCGTAGATTTTGTTAACGTCCTTTTTCATTTCGCTGGCCAGCGCCGGAGTCACTTTGCCGTGGCTGGCTTTGCTTTTTAAATGCGCAGCATCAGCATCGAATTGCGCTTTAAGATCGACAAGCACCGGACGACGCGCGGTGAATCTCTCGTCGGCAATCGCCTGCTGAAATTTTGCGTTGCCTTCGTTGACCTTGGCGTTGAATGCGGTGGCGTTAAATTTCTTTCCGGGCACAGCAAATTCGTCGATGAACGCGAGGTGAAAACTGCGAAGGCTTTCGATGGTGGCGTCGCTTCCGCTTTTCGTGAAGGTCGCGGTGCCGCAACTGATCATGGCAATGGCCACCGTGCAGAGGAACGCGTTTCGGATAATCAAATTGGACGCTAGTACGTTCATAAGGCGAGGATCGTTAGGCTTTCGATATTGCGTCAGCTTGCTTCGCTATGTCAAGACATGAAAGCTTCGCCAAATGCTGACTCTCAATCACCCGCGCGATTCAGCGAACCTTCCTGGCTCTGCAGAGGCTTTACTGGTTTTCTAGAGCCAGTCGCGACACACGTTTATTCAGCTCAACCTCGGCACTCACCTTTTGGAGTTGTGTTGCCTGCTCGTTGAGCCGCGCGGCAACAGTCTGCATCTCCTCCTTCAGTTGCGCGATGGTCGCTGCCTGTTCTTCCACTTTGCGATGCTCCTTGAGGAATTCATTGAGCAACATCGCGTTTATCTGGTCGTAGCGGACCGACTCGGGCTGTCCCTTGGCATTGCGCCCCACCAGATCGGGATACACCTCGGCCACCTCTTCGGCGATAAGTCCAAAGGCTAGTGTCTGCGTTGCATCGTATTCCTTGTTGTAGCGGAAGCTCGCTGGCTTAAGGCCGAAGAGCACTTCACTGCTTTTGTCCATTCGCTTGATGTCGTGTTTATAGCGACGCGAAGATACGTTGCCCCGGCCAAGTCTGCCGGTGCTATTTACAGTGACATAGTCGGGATCGGTCCCGACAACAGGCTGATTGTTCGAGTAAATATTGCCGATGAAGCAGCTGGCGTCCACGTCCGCGCCTTCAACGCCGATGGCAATAACGTTACTGGCCGTCCTAACGGCGTTCCCGGCTCCATAGCCCACTGCCGTGTTGTCGCTGCCGCTAGTGCTGTTAGCGAGCGCGCTAACACCGACGGCCGTGTTGAAGTTGCCGGTCGTGTTGAAAAAGAGCGCTTGTTCACCGCCGGCCGTGTTTTGCGTGCCTTCAGTGTTGTTATAGAGTGCTTGATAACCGGTGGCCGTGTTTTGGTCCCCTGCGGTGTTGCTCGCGAGCGCATCAAAACCGCTGGCCGTGTTGAAGCTGCCGGTGATGTTAAGATCAAGCGCATCGCCACCATTGGCCGTATTGAAGCTGCCAGTGGTGTTGTGCAGGAGCGTAAAAACACCGGTGGCCGTGTTGCTGTTGCCGGTCGTGTTGTTAAGTAGGGCGAAAACACCGTTGGCCGTATTGGAGGTGCCGGTGGCGTTGCTTAAAAGCGCCGCAGCGCCAGTGGCCGTATTTTCATCTCCAGTGTTGAGTAGGAGCGTTCCAGCGCCAATGGCTGTATTGAGGTTACCGGTGGTGTCGCTCTTGAGTGAAAACCAACCAACCGCTGTATTGTAAACACCGCTGGTCAAACCAAGAAGAGCGTTTTGCCCTTCTGCTGTGTTGCCTCCGGAATAACCGCCATCCGGAGCCGGGCTTACGGCGTCCGCGTGCTGGACGCACGCAAGGCAGGCGAACGCGAACACCACGAATGTGCGAGGAAGAATATTCATTTTCGTAGTGTTTTTCCTTCCATCTGATTTGCTCTGCGAGATTGCGAACGGAACGTGTTCATCAACGATTATTGAGGGCGGTTTGCGGCTCGGGCCTACTTGCTTCAAGCTGAGCGCTCACTTTTTGGATTTGCGACGCCTGGTCTCTTAGAGTCGCGGCGAAAATCTTCATGCCATCTTGTTGCTGTGCGACTCTCGACTTTAGCTCATTGATGGTGGCCTGCTGCTCCTGCACCTTGCCATGCTCTTTAAGAAACTCGTTGAGGAGCATCGCGTTTACCGCGTCGTAGCGGACGGTGTAGATCTCGCCGTTTTTATCTCGCAACACCAGGTCGGGGCAAACCTTGGCCACTTCCTCGGCGATCAAACCAAATTGCGGCGTGCCAGTGTTGTCGCTCTTGTAGTGAAACGTCACCGGCTTGAGCGAAAGGAGAGTGTCGCTGGCCGCGTTCATGTCCGCGATGTCTTTCTTGAAGCGTCGCGAGGAGGCCTGTGCGCCCAACTGGCCCGATGAATTCACATAGACTGGACTTAAGCCGCCGCCAGGATTTCCGCCCCAGATGCCGGCGATGTAGGTCGGTCCGTTTGAATCCGTTCTGCCGATGCGGATAGTGTTACTCTCCCCGGCGACTCCTGTGTTTCCGATGTCAATATTATTGCTTCCGGTAGTAAGGTTGCTTCCAGCGAAAAAGCCGAGGGCGATGTTGTAGCTGCCCGTCGTGTTCGAGAGGAGTGCACTGTCACCGCTGGCGGTGTTTTCGTCGCCAGTTGTGTTGTAAAAGAGCGCACTCAAACCGCTGGTGGTGTTGTAGCTCCCAGTCGTGTTGCTGCGTAGTGCACTCGCACCGCTGGCGGTGTTTCCGTAGCCATTGTTCGAGTAGAGCGCCGCGTCACCGCTGGCCGTGTTAAAGGTGCCGGTGGAGTTCGCCCACAGCGCATTGACACCGTTGGCGGTGTTGGAGTAACCGGTATGGTTGGAGAAGAGCGACCGGAAACCGCTGGCAGTGTTGTAGTAGCCCGTCGTGTTCTGATAGAGCGCGCGCACTCCGCTGGCAGTATTGGAGTAACCGCTCGTGTTGTAATAAAGGGCACTGGTACCGCTGGCAGTGTTTTCATTCCCATTGTTGAAGTAGAGCGCCTCGTAACCACTGGCCGTGTTGGAGGTGCCGGCGGAGTTCGCCCAGAGGGCATTGACCCCGCTGGCTGTATTGTAGTTACCCGTATGGTTGGAGAAAAGTGATCGGAACCCGCAGGCAGTGTTCTCGAAGCCGGTCGTGTTCTGATAAAGCGCGCGCACTCCGCTGGCAGTATTGGAGTACCCGGTCGTGTTGTAGAAAAGCGCAGTCGTGCCATCGGCAGTGTTTTCGTTGCCCGTGGTATTATAGAAGAGTGCAGCTGTACCGGTGGCGGCGTTGGAGGTGCCGGTCGTATTGGATAAGAGCGTATAGTCCCCGAGAGCGACGTTGTAAGAACCTGTGGTGTTTGATTGCAGAGCACCCGTACCCAACTTCTCATTGAATACTTGCGCATTCCCGGATTGAGCACTGAATGCCAACAGCGAAACCAAGCTTAGCAAAAGAACAGAGGAAATGGTTTTCATGAGGTGTTTAAGTTATTAAAGTTTAATTTGACGAACCGTTGGAGGTTAATTGTGGAGCGGGCCGGCTTAATTCAAGCTGGTCGCTCACTTTCCGGATTTGTAACGCCTGCTGATCGAGTCTTTCGGCGAGCACCTTACTTTCCTTCTGCTGCTGCGCGATTATCGCCTCCTGCTTGGCAACAGTAGACTGTAAGTGGGTCATGTTCACTTCGTGTTGCTCGACCTTGCGGTGCTCTTTCAGAAACTCGTTTAACAGCATCGCGTTCACCGCTTCGTAACGGACGGAGTAAATGTCGCCTTTGCCATCGCGCAGTACCAGATCGGGGGAGATTTTAGCGACTTCCTCGGCCACCAAGCCGAATTGCGCGATGCCCTTGCTGTCAAACTCTTCCTTGTAGTGAAAGCTAACAGGACGCAGCGAGAGGAGCACCTGGCTGGCCATGTCCATATCCGCGATGTCCTTCTTGAACCGCCGCGAGGACGGACCCGTTCCCAACCTGCCGTCACTATTCACATAGACCTGCGTGCCGTTCGTTGCGACGCTGCCGTAGATGCCGGCAATGTAGATTGTGGGGAGTAAATCTGGCAGACCGATGCGGATAGTGTTGCTCTCGCCGGCGACTCCTGGGTTTCCGATATCAATGTTATTGCTTCCCGTAGTGAGGTCGGCACCAGCCCCATAACCAAGCGCGATGTTGTCGCTGCCGGTTGTGTTGGAGTAGAGCGCATAATAACCGTTGGCAGTGTTTTCGTTTCCGGCCGAGTTCGCCCAGAGGGCATTGACACCGCTGGCGGTATTGAAGGAGCCCATATTATTGGAGAAAAGCGATCGGAAACCGGTGGCGGTGTTATAGAAGCCCTGGGTGTTCTGGTATAGTGCGCGCACTCCGCTGGCAGTGTTGGAGTAGCCCGTCGTGTTGTAATAGAGTGCACTGGTACCGCTGGCGGTGTTTTCATTCCCGTTATTGAAATAGAGCGCCTCGTAACCACTGGCCGTGTTGGAGGTGCCGGTGGAGTTCGCCCAGAGGGCATTGACACCGCTGGCGGTATTATAGTTACCGGTATGGTTAGAGAAAAGCGACCGGAAACCGCTGGCCGTGTTATAGAAGCCTTCCGTGTTCTGGTAGAGGGCGCGCACTCCGCTGGCGGTATTGGAGTAACCCGTTGTGTTGTAGAAAAGCGCAGTCGTGCCGCTGGCAGTGTTTTCGTTGCCCGTGGCATTATAAAACAGTGCAGCTGTACCGGTGGCGGCGTTGGAGCTGCCCGTCGTATTGGATAGGAGCGTATAGTCCCCGAGAGCGACGTTGTAAGAACCTGTCGTGTTTGATTGCAGAGCACCCGTACCCAACTTCTCATTGAATACTTGCGCATTCCCGGATTGAGCACTGAATGCCAACAGCGAAACCAAGCCGAGAAACAGAACGGAGGAAATGGCTTTCATGATTTTATCGACTGTTGAGCGGCGTCGCCCGGTTTTGTTCCTCGCATCGGTGGAATTTCTTTCATTTTCGGTTTTCATAGTTTGCCTTTCATTCGCATAAACAAAAAAAGAGTAATCAAAGTGATCATCTAAATTGAATTTCTTTGGGAGATACTTCGCGTGCAGGAAATTTCTGAGGGTGATACGGTACGAACAAGAGCCATGGATACGTCTTCGGCCTCTGCGGAGAGAGTGAGCCAATTGCTGGCGAGTTGGGGTGATGGCGATGATGGCGCCCTCAGAGAATTAACCCCGCTGATCTATGAAGAGCTTCGACGCGTCGCTCATCATCAAATGCTCGGACAACGCGCCGACCACACACTACAAACGACGGCGCTGGTGAACGAGGCATATTTGCGCCTGACCAGCCAGACTAATCCAAGCTGGCAGAGCCGGGCCCACTTCTTTGCTGTAGCCGCCCGTGCCATGCGCCAAATCCTGGTTAACTACGCCAAAAGTAACCAAGCCCAAAAGCGCGGTGGTGGCGCGTTAAAGGTCCAGTTAGACGAAGTCGCGATTGTCTCTCCCGCGGAATCCAAGGAAATTGTCGATCTGCACGAGGCGCTGGAGAGATTGGCCACACTCGACTCAAGAAAAGCTCAAGTAGTCGAGCTAAAATATTTCGGCGGGCTCAACTACGATGAGATGGCAGAAGTGCTCAAGATTTCACGCGTGACGGTGAGGCGTGACTGGGAATTTGCCAGGGCATGGTTGCACAGCGAATTGCACAATGCAGCCTGACAGATCCGATTTCGCTAATTCACACCAATTGATTCAGGTAGTTCGCTCAAGGCCGAAGCAATTTCGAGGCGATTCGTGTGTCGCCCTTCCATTTTTCATAATTGATTTACTAAATTCACCGCAACCAGTGTAATTAGTATCAATGACGCCGGCGCGGCTACAAACGATTGAAGAAATCTTTCGTGCAGCGCTGGATCAAAAAGCAGAACAGCTTAACGCGTTCCTGGATACGGCATGCGAGGGCGATGAGCTTTTGCGCCACAAAGTTACATCGCTTGTGGCTTCCCATCACGGAGCGGGCAACTTCATTTCCACGTCAGCTGTTGCTCTCGCGACGAAGATTATTGAAAATGAACAAGCGGATTTGCTTGTAGGTCAGACGATCGGCCACTACAAAATTTCGAGCCGGATCGGCACCGGCGGGATGGGCGAAGTCTATCTGGCCACCGACATTACGGCAGGCCGCAAAGCCGCGCTAAAACTCCTGCCAGCGCGCTTTACCGGCGACGCGGAACGCCTGACGCGATTTCAACAAGAAGCGCGTGCCGTTGTTGCGCTTAATCATCCAAATATCCTGACCGTGTACGAGATCGGCGAGGATCACTCAACCTATTACATTGCCAGTGAGCTGATTGAAGGCGAGACACTGCGGCAACGTCTGGTGCGCGGCGGAATGGAGCTGAGTGAAGCTGTTAACATTGCGATCCAAGTAGCAAGTGCGCTCTCTGCCGCCCACGCAACCGGCATTGTCCATCGCGACGTTAAACCGGAGAACATCATGCTCCGGCCGGATGGATACGTGAAAGTGCTCGATTTCGGCATTGCAAAGCTTGCGGAGCAGGAAGTGCCAGTAACCATCCCGACTAACGAAGCGCTGTTGCTGGTTGAGACAAATCTGGGGTCGATACTCGGCACCGTTCGTTATATGTCGCCAGAACAGGCGCGCGGCGCGCCAGTTGATCAGGGCACCGACATCTGGAGTTTTGGCGTGGTCCTTTATGAAATGGTAACGGGTCATGCGCCATTTACCGGCGAAACACCGGCAGAGGCCATGCATTCAATTCTTGAGACGGAACCACCGCCACTCGCGCATTACATTCCGCAAATCCCATCTGAGGTTCAGCAGATTATCAGCAAGGCGTTGCGGAAAGATCGCGCGGAACGGTATCAAAGCGTCCACAAATTACTTCAAGCGCTCCAAAGCCTCCGGCGTAGGATGGAATTCAAGGCTGAATTGGGACGGTCCACGTCGGCTGGTTCATGGCCGCGCTGGATAACCATTACGACAGCGTTGCTCGCGCTCGCGACAATGGGGGTCGGTGTCGTGACATTTTCTCGCAATCGCTTGGCATCGACGCTGCCTGTGCCTGAGAAAAGCATCGCGGTGCTTCCATTTAACAATGATAGACGAGACCCGAACAATGCCTACTTCGCCGATGGCATCCAGGATGAGATTCTGACACGGTTATCGAAGATCACCGAGCTGAAGGTAATCTCGCGTACATCCACGCAGCATTACAAAAGCGCACCTGAAAATCTTCGCGAGATCGCCCGGCAGCTTGGTGTAGCCCACATCTTGGAAGGAAGCGTCCAGAAAAGCGGCGACGCCGTGCGCGTGAACGTGCAGCTAATCAAGGCCGCCAATGACTCCCATCTTTGGGCGCATACGTTCGATCGCAAAGTAACCGACATTTTTTCGGTCGAGAGCGAAGTGGCACAAAAAATCGCAGCGGCTCTTGAAGTGACACTGACCGGGCGCGAGAAACGCGAGATCTCATGGGTCGGCACGAAAAATCCACAAGCATACGAGGCCTACTTAAGAGGGCTCACGGCGGGTCGGCCCTTTGATTACGATTCCTGGCAACGTGCAGTACAAGCATTCGAGGAGGCTGTTCATGTCGATCCGCAGTTTGCGAAAGCCTGGGCGTTGCTGGGTTGGCTGCGGGCGCGCATTTACTTTCAAGACTTCGATCGAACGCAGGCAACTCGAATAGCGATTGGAGAGGCGGTACAAACAGCGATGCGTTTGGATCCGGAACTGGCCGAGGCGCAAATGGCGAGTGGCTTTTATGAATATTACGTAGTGGGCGATTACGATACGGCGCGGCGTCTATTTGAACAGGTGCGGTCGCGATGGCCGAATAATGCCGACATTTTGGCAACTCTCGGGCTCATTGCTTTCCGCCAAAACCGGTGGACGGAAGGACGAGAATATCTCGACGAGGCGATCGCACTGAGTCCGCGCGATTCGTTCTTACGTGAGGAGGCCGCTTCTACACGAGCTAGTGCGCGTGACTTTCCGGGGGCACTGCGAACGATAACCCAGGCATTGGCTATCTGGCCCGATAGCACGAATCTCATCGCGATTAAGGCCACAGTTTATCAAGCTCTGGGTCAACTTGATCAGGCCGACGCGCTCTTAAGCGGCCTTCACCCGGGGGCGAAGGATCTAGCCGCTCTCGGGGCGATCTGCTATCAAACCATGCTGCGACGCGATCCGGCACCGGCAATCACTCTGCTTCGGACGTTGAACGATTCGTCTCAATCGCTGCCGCCACTGTTACAGGCTCGGCATTATGTTCTTTTAGGCCAACTCGAGCAGCTTTCCGGAAATACCAACGAGACGCACGCCAGCTTTACCCAAGCTCGGCAAACCTTGGAACAAGAGTCGGAACGTCAGCCGCAGAACCCGCTTTTAGCTTCGTTACTCGCACAAACCCTGGCGGGCTTGGGCCAGCGCGACGGCGCTTTGCGAGAAGCTGACCGTGCCGTAGAACTTTTACCATCATCTCGCGACGCTAGAGACGGCCCACACTACGAAGCGATGAGGGCGCGAATCCAGGCGCGTTTCGGCGATGGCAATGGCGCGATACCAACCCTGAAGCGTTTGCTACAAACACGATATTCCGCGTGGCCCGGGTCGCTAATAACGCCAGCTCTGCTTCGCCTCGATCCCGATTTCGACCAGCTCCGCAGCGATCCGCGTTTCCAAAAACTCTGCGAATAGAAACCGCACTAAATGGGATAATGCAGGCACACTCATCGTTGTTCGACTACCTGATGCACTGCAGTAGGATCATCGAGCAGAATCCATTCGAGCACCGAAACCGGGAGGCTGCCATTTTTGATCAGATCATCGTGGAATTGACCGAGCTGGAAATTTTCGCCGGCGCGATCTTTATAACGGCCGAGCAGATTCATGATCTGCCATTTGCCTGTGATGTAGCTGATTTTCTGTGTCGGACTTGACGCGGCGCCAGCCGCTTCGCCTTCTGCTGCCTCGCGATCCAGACCGCCGGCGTCCATGAAGTACTTTACTGCTTGTTCAAAAGTCCAGCGGCCGGTGTGCAGATTCACGTCGACGCCAATGCGCGCGGCTCGATACCGCGACAGGCGCAGGATTTGCCCTTGTGCCGGTGAGTTGTTCGGATAAAGGCCGGTGCGCGAGAGCATCTCCTCGCCGTAAAGCGCCCAGCCTTCAACGAAAACGCTATCCTCATGCTGGCGGCGGATTTCATCGCTCACGTGATTTGCGATAGAGAGCTGGAGAAAATGTCCTGGAATGCCTTCGTGTCCAAGGATAGGCCGCGGATCTTCAATCCCTGCGCGGATGTAAAAATTTTTCGACTCCGGGTTATAGGTGGGAATAAAGTAGAAGCCGGTCGGATCCTTGTCATAAACGCCTGGAGGATTCATGAAGCCTCCGGGACTGGTTGGTTTAAATGCCTCCGGTAACTGCCGAATTTGAAACGGTCCAAGGTAAGGCGGCAGCGTTACCAAGTTGTGTTCTTTGAGAAAATTAATCATCTCGGTCTCATGACTCTCGTACGCTTTCAAGAACGACTCCTGATCGGGTGGAATGTTCGGCGCCCGTTTCGGATCGGGATCGGCGAGCTTGGGGTCGGGCAGTAGCGCTTCGAGCGCACGGTAACGCGCCAGCTCAGCGCGTCCGATCATTTCCACCTCCGACCCGTTCAGCGGCAACAGTAGAACGTGCTTGAGATAATAGTCGTAATTGGCTTCGCCCATCGGCGTGAAATCCACCATTTTTGGAACGCGCTTCTCCAACTCGTCCGCGTAATCGTGCAGAGATGTGAGCGCCGCATCGCGCGCTTTCACTAACTCCTCATGCTCGTTAGGCGACAGATCAACGTCGAGCGCCATCACGCTGTTGTTTAAGAGCGGATCAATCGATCGGGCGGACTGAATCGCCAGCTGCGCGTAAAGTTTCACCGAGTCCTGCAAATTGATCAGGCCCTGCTTCAAGAGCGGCGGCATCTGCTTGAGACGCGCAGTGGCTGCGAGCGCGCGTTTTCGCGGTGTGTCGTATTCTTTCTTTAGCAGGGAGAAGATGGCGTCGGTGCATTCGCTCGTGTAAACCTGCGGATTTGTGAACTCGAATTTCAGGACGCGATCGCCGAACGCGACGTTCTCCAACTGCGCCCGGAAAAGAATC
>DASYSX010000255.1:0-5300 GCA_036002955.1 Candidatus Udaeobacter sp.
ATGCTCCCTCCCCTGGATACAATTCCGGTCGCACGTTTAGCCGTTAAAGGAATGAAGCGTAAAAGGACTCCGGCGTGGACGGTGAAGTAATCGACCCCCTGCTCCGCCTGTTCGATGAGGGTGTCACGATAAATTTCCCAAGTGAGTTCTTCTGCGCGGCCACCGACTTTTTCCAGGGCTTGATAAATCGGCACAGTGCCGATGGGCACGGGACTGTTGCGGATGATCCATTCGCGCGTGGCGTGAATGTTTTTTCCCGTGCTCAGATCCATTACCGTGTCGGCGCCCCATTTCGTCGCCCAACGCATCTTTTCGACTTCCTCCTCGATTGACGACGCCACTGCGCTGTTGCCGATGTTTGCGTTGATCTTTACCAGGAAATTGCGGCCGATGATCATCGGCTCGGATTCGGGATGATTAATGTTTGCGGGAATGATGGCGCGACCCCGCGCGACTTCAGAACGCACGAATTCAGGTGTTATCTCGCCTGGGATGTTTGCGCCAAATGAATTGCCAGCATGCTGATGGCCTAACGAATTTCGGGTAGTTGAAGAAGCATTCGGCGAGCCGCCGAATGCGGCACGCGAGCCGCGTGCGCTCCCCAGATTCTCGCGAATCGCGATGAATTCCATTTCGGGTGTGATGATGCCGCGCCGTGCATAGGCGAGTTGCGTAACAGGATGACCGACGCATGCGCGCAGCGGTCTTCGGCGCGAGGGCGCGCCGGCTCCATTGAACGTGGAACGCTGAGCGCCTGCTCGCGATTTATCGGAGTTAGGCGTTGAGCGTTGCGCCGCGATTGCGGCGTGTTTCTCGGAAAGAAAACCGTCATCAATCGGCTGAACTTCTCGTCCATCGATTTCTTCTACATCGCCGCGCTCGCAAATCCATTTTGCGCGCAAAGGCGGAAGTCCTTTTGTCACATCGCCGTGAAAATCCGGGGCACCCCACGGGCCGCTCGTATCATATACGTGGACTGGCTCATTGATTTCAACCTCGCCCGACATCGTCTTTGTCGAGGCGAGCGAGATTTCACGGAACGGGACGCGAATGTCAGAATGCAGCTCGCCGCCAACGTAAATCCGTCGTGAATTTGGCAGCGGTTTTTCGACAGAATGACCTGAATTTACAGAATTCTCTGCATTCCCATTGTCTGAGATTATTTTGTCCATTCTTTTAATTCTGTCTGAAACAAAGAAGCCGTGCGCAGAAAATCGCATGGCTGAAATCGGCAGTCCGGCATCGGACCCTCGCTCCCTTCGGCGGCATTACCCGCATCAGGTTCAAGGGGTCGTCCAATTGGACCTCTCAGCCATCGCGGCTCCCCCGCTACATTGAATCGAGAATAAGGCCGGAGCTTGTGAAGTCAACGAATCGAAATTGTGGAGCGTCTGTGTCCAACGCCCTACAAATCACCTGCACCTCGAGCTAACCCGATCCAATCGTCTGGATCGACAACCGCAGCTCACTGCCCGCTCGGCTTTTCCGGTCTCACGTTCGTGTGGAAAATGGCCATCCATTTTCCATTCTCCTGTTTCCACACGGTTCCGGCATTATAAACACCAGACATATCCTTACCGTCGTAAGTGCCTTCCAGCTTCACCTGGTAGGTCGCGACGACGACATCTTTTTCATCGGAGAACATGTCATAGCCAGTGATCTCGAACGACTTCATGTCCCACTTTTTCATGCCGTCTAATTCCTTCTGCAGATTGGAAATACCGTCATCGTAAACGCCACGAAAATCCTTATCGACGACGTTTTTGAAGTCCGCTTGGTTCTTGTCCTTGAAGGCCTGCCAGGCGGCTTTTTCCTTTCCTTCCATCGTGGCCTTGTCAGGCGGTGCGGCATTTGAAACTGCGATTGTCGCGAGCAGAGCTGTTATTAAATAGGTGATATGTTTTTTCATAGGTTCGTTTCGTTAGGTTCAGTGAGGATCATCGTGCCAGGTTCAGGCAGAGGTCAAGGCCGATCCGGACCCTTCCAAACGCGCGCGCATCAGTTCGACAAAGCATACCTGCCGCCACTGGAATTCAGGGAACAATCGGAGCTGATTCAATAGATGCTGTGGGCGCAGGAGTTGAAGTCTGCTGTTGCGTCTGCGGCTGCGAGAGCAAGGCTGATCGACCGACCAGCTGGAGTAAGCTCGCATCTGCTTCTTTCACACTTCCTTCCTGATTGACGGGTTCAACGGGCGCCGATTTCGTCTGACGACGATAATCTGCGACGATCATTGGCGGCTGTTTCTTGATCGGCAACGCCTGGTAGTTTTCGATTCCTACCCCAATCGCGCCCGCCAGTTTCTCGCGCCAATCTTTGTTCGAGATCAATTTGCTTTCGCCGCGTTCCGTCAAAAATCCGCCTTCGATCAGCACCGCCGGCACTTTCGTCAGACGCAGCACAGCGAACCGCGCGCGTTTGATTCCGCGGTCGTATTCGGGGATATGCCCAAGAAGCGAGTGATAAATGCAGGCCGACAGGGCCGTGCTTTGTGCGTCGACCGTGCTGCCTGGTTGCATATTGTAAGCTCTCGACGAGATGGCGCTGTCGGAAGTAGACGGCGCACCACGCGGCGTAAATGAAAAAATCTCGAACCCGGTGGCGTTCGGATCGTCGCCACTGCCGTTGAAGTGAACACTGACGAAAATCGAGTTGCGCGCGGAGTTGGCAATTTTCGCGCGCACTTCCAACGGCACAAAATAATCGCCTTCGCGAGTCATGACCACTCGGAATCCTTTCGCCTGAAGAATCGGGCGGAGCTTTCTCACTACGTCGAGGGCAAAATCTTTTTCCGCCCCGTAACGACTCATCTGCCCTTTATCGTATCCGCCGTGTCCTGGATCGAGAACGACGGTTTGAACCTTGCCGACGTCCGGAACGCGGTGCGGCCGCAGGAGCGGTTCAATCGTTTTCGCCAGGTCAGTCCGCGTCACCAGAGATTTTCCATTCTGTTCAATCACGGGGAAGCACAACCAACTTCGAGCGCCGTTGATGATGGCTTCCCTGCTGCCGCTGACAAATTCCAACGGACGATTTGCTGTTTCTGTTTGTATTTTCGCCCCGGACGGAACGACCTCTGCGGGCAATTCGTAAAACTTCGAAATGTTGTCGACGCTCAGATAATCGTGGCCATTTACTTTGATTACCTGCCACTCGGCGGCAGCAATCGCGATCGAAGGTCCGAAAGCGAAGGAAGCGAAGGCAAACGCGAGAACCGGCCAACGCTTCATTGGGAGGGACATGTCTGCGCTATCGTATCAAAAACCCAACTGATCTCAAGGAGTGAGGGCTTCCGAGCCCTCATGTAAATTCCGGCGGCTGCCCAAGCCGTCGTTCCTTTGTTCATGCAAAGTGGCAATTGACATGCGGATTTTTCGCGCTAAACACCGGAAATGTTTTTTCCGAATCGGCGCGCCACCCACGGTCCGATCGCATTATTCCTCGCGGTAACTCTGACGCCGCTCGCGATGGACGCATCTCCGCAGAGCAAAAAATTTCCGAAATGTTGTGTCTGGCGGGTGACCAACGCGAAGGCGCCATTTTATCTCGTGGGCTCAATTCACGCGCTGAGCAAAAAAGATTATCCACTGCCCAAGCCTTACGACATTGCGCTGAAAGACAGCTCCCGGTTCCTCTTTGAATTCGATCCGAACCTGCACGCAGAATTTCAAAAGAAGTTTGAGGCCGCGGCCAAGTATCCTCGGGGACAAGACATGCGTTCGAGGATTAGCCCGGACTTGCTGGCGTGGCTCCGTAAAAACATGTTTACGGTGATACCCGGTGCTCGCGGCGCACATGGCGAGCAGCTCGCCAACTTCGACAGCCAGCTTCGTTATAAGCCCTGGTGGATTGCTCAGCATCTAGCCGCACCCGCGTCGTATAGCAAAGCATCCGCTTCCCATGGATTAGATAATTATTTTGTCGATCACGCCACGAAACTGGGAAAGGAGATCGGCGGACTGGAATCGGTAAATGAACATGTAGCGGTGATGGGTGGATTGTCCGATCGAGATAGCGAGTTCCTGCTGCAGGATGCGCTTAGTCAACCCGACAACGCCGATAAGGAGTCCGGCAGGATGTACAAAGCATGGCGCAAGGGCGACACCGACGCGCTGTGGGCAGGCGACTCGTCGTTGCGGACAAAAGCGCCCAAGATTGCGGCGCGTTTCGTCGATGATCGCAACGTGAAATGGGTTCCCCGAATCGAGGCGGAACTGAAAACCGGCAAGTCCACGGCGGTTGTCGCAGGTGCGCTTCATTTCTCCGGCCCGCGCAGCGTGATCGCGCTGTTGCAACAGCGCGGGTACGTGATCGAGCAGTTGTAGCCGTGGCTTTGGCTAGCGCACGCGTCTCGCGTGCTGGCGAGCGCGTCCTCGCGATGGCGAACTTCTCATCTAACGCATTTATGTTCACTCCGGCTAGAATTCAGAGGGAAGATTGTTTCGGCGCGACACCGAAACCAACACGTGAGACATGTGCGCTACCGGATTCGCAGTCGCGCTTCAACGTAATTGCACTTGCAAGGTCTAATCCGGTTTAACGACTCGCAATTTCTGACACCACTTATGAAATCGCTTATTACCATCATCACTTTGGCTGTTTGTTCGTTAGTTGCCGTTTTTGCGGCGCCCGAGGAACAGACCGCTCAAAACCGCCAGCCACTCGATGCCAACAGTAGGGATTCATCGGTTAAACCGGGCGACGATTTTTTCCTGTTCGCCAATGGAAACTGGATCAAACAGACAGAGATCCCGCCCGAATATTCCCGATGGGGCGCGTTCAATGAACTGATCGAGCGCAATAATGACGCATTGCACACCATCGCGGAGAAGGCCTCGCAAACACAGGTCGATCCGAAGCTTGCGCCGGAGACACGGAAGGTCGGCGATTATTACGCAAGCGGCATGGACGAGAAGGCGGTCGAAGCCGCGCGCACAGCACCCCTCGCTGAGGAGTTCCAGAAAATCGACGCGATGAACGATCGACAAGATGTACTGAAGGAGATCGCGCACCTGCACAGCATCGGCATCAATGCATTTTTCAATTTTGGCTCGGGCCAGGACGCGAAAGATAGCAATCACGACATCGCACAGGCAGTGCAGGGCGGACTCGGCATGCCGGATCGGGATTATTACACAAAGCAGGACGCCGACATGAAAGAGAAGCGCGAGAAGTACATCGCGCACGTGACGAAGATGCTCACTTTGTTAGGCCAACCGGCGGAAAAAGCGACTGAGGACGCAAAGAAGATCATGGCCCTGGAAACGAAACTGGCGGAAGCATCGCGCACGCGAGTGGAG
>DASYSX010000256.1:0-5378 GCA_036002955.1 Candidatus Udaeobacter sp.
CGGGCACTCACAACGGATGAAACTGGCCAGACCAAGGAGTTCAACCTCGTCCAAAGCCGTCGCGGTCTTGCGAAGGTGATTCGAACCGTCGCCGACGACAAGAATTTCCGAAGGCGGCCTCAGACGATCAATGGGTTGCCCGTTTGGGAGCGCCAGTCCAGCTCTGCCGATGGTACAATCGCCAAGCCGGACTTTGCCCTGGCCCGCGTCGGACCGGCAACGCTCGCCGTTGGCGCGCCAGAAGAAGTGGATGAACTGGTACTCGTGAGGATAGGAATGAAGCCGGACCTGAAAATCACCGGCCAACTGTTCGATCGTTTCCAGGCTCTGGATCACGAAAGCGCGCTGCGACTCATCTCGCGCGATCCCCAGGATCTTCCCCGCATTTTCCATCCCATCTTTTCGCGCGAATTAATCGATGTCTCGCAACTGATCGGCCTTGCAGTGAACCTGCAGAATCCAGTAAAAGCCAGAATTCTCATCAAGGTGAATGCTCCGAAAAATGCCGCCAACGTCGCGCGCGATTTGCGCACCAATCCAGACCAATGGCTTCGCCTGCCTGACTCACCGCTGTTGCTGTACTCTCAGGCGCCGGAGATCCAAACACAGGGCAACTCCAATCTCGAGTTGCGTTTCACGATGCCCGAAGACAGCGCACGTCTTCTCCTCGAACGTCTGGCAAAAACGGACGCTCCCGCAGCAGTAGCAGCGTATTGATCCAAGGCGAATGCAAAAGTCCAACGTTTACGTTTGCGGGTTTGGTGTAATCGCGATGGCGCTGATGTCGTTGAACGCGAAGGCCGACGCAGTTTTGGTTGATGTCCGCTCAGTTGATCCGACGATCACGGTCGACTTACGTTATGCGGGCCGGAACAATTTCCTTCGACATTCGCTTTATCCGCATGGAACACATGCACTCGCCCGGCCCGAAATCGCGTCAGCCTTGGCCGTAGCCCAGAGCTTTCTGCGGCGTTACCAATACGGCCTCAAGATCTGGGATGCGTATCGGCCGGTAGGAGTCCAGGCCATGCTATGGGAGGCGTCACACAACAGCGATTATGTTGCCAATCCGGCAGTCGGCGCGGGTTCGCTGCATACCTGGGGTATCGCCGTCGACGCCACCCTGGTCGACTCGCGGATTCGCGACGTGCGCATGCCAACGGACTTTGACGATTTTACTCCCGCAGCAATGTTGCCCTACATGGGTTCGTCTTTAGAGGTACGCCGAAACCTGCGTTTGCTGCGGTACGCCATGCACGTGGCTGGTTTTTGCGGTTTACGCACCGAATGGTGGCATTTCACGATCCTTAACTGGCAAAAATATGTGCCGCCTGAAAAAGCAAAGAGTGCCGCACAAGTGTTAGAAACTCAGTCGGAAGGGGGATTGTGATCGATTCGATACTCCGTGGTTTGCAGCAGTCGGAGTATGTTCACGTGCTGCTCAATCCACTGCCGGTTTACGGCTTGCTTGTCGCCTGGATTGGGTTGCTCATCGCTTTTTTTTCCAAGAGCCGCCGCGCTCAGATCGCCACGTTAGTAATGGTACTCGTCAGCTCGTTCTCCGCATGGCCGGTTTATGAATTTGGCCAGCAGGGATACGATCGCGTTTTGTCGATGACTGATGAAGATGGAGAACGCTGGCTCGATGAACATCAAGATCGGGCCGAGGATCTCATCTGGATCTTTTACGCGCTCGCGGTCTTAAGTGCTGTCGCAATCGCAGCGCCGATAAAATGGCCAAAGTCTTCTGCACCACTTGTGATTCTGGTGATTCTCCTCGGCGCAGTAACCCTGGGAGCCGGTGGTTACATTGCTTATGCCGGTGGCAAAATCCGGCACCGCGAATTTCGTAACACACCAGCGCCGCCGAAACGAACGGAACGCGAGCACTCAGAGTAACGAAACGTTGAGGCGAATTTTTGTCGTCATCCTGAGCGGAGCGCAGCGGAGTCGAAGGATCCCGATATTACCCAGCGCTACTGTCACGGGATTCCTCGACTTCGCTCGCAATGACCTGCGTATCCTTCAATGCTTGAGTGATGCCAACTAAGCTCGAGCGCGCAGAAGAAGGAGTAGAAAAGCGCAGCACCGCATTACGAAAACCGCTCGGCCTATTCGATCTCGTTCTGACGCAGATTCTCTTCATTGTCGGCTCGAGTTGGGTCGGCGCCGCCGCGAAACTTGGACAAGCGCATCTTTTCTTTTGGCTACTCGCAATTTTGCTTTTCTACATTCCGCAAGCGGCCGTCGTTATTTATTTGAGTAAACGAATGCCGCTCGAAGGCGGCATCTATCAATGGGCCAAGCTCGGCTTCAACGAGTTCGCGGGATTTATTGTCGCCTGGAATCTCTGGCTCCTGTCGATCACGGTCATCGCACTGGGCGGGATGTTCGTCACCACGAACATTTCTTACGCGATCGGTCCGGGTGCCGCCTGGATGCCCGAGAACAAATGGTGCGTGTCGCTGATCAGCGCCGCATTGGTCGGCGGCCTGGGCTGGGCATGCGTTCGTGGCCTCTCGTTAGGCAAATGGATTCACAACGTCGGGGCATTTGCCATGTTCGCCGTTTACACATCGCTCATTTTATTGCCGTTGCTCAGCCTCGCGCGCGGCGAATTGAAAAGTTATCAGCCGCTTCAATTCGCGCTGCCCGCAATGTCACTCTTCTATTGCTTCAATATTTTCAGCAAGCTCGCCATCGGCGCGCTCAGCGGATTTGAATACGTCGCGATTCTCGCCGGCGAAACGCGTGCTCCCGCGCGCGACATCGGACGTTCCGTCCTCATTGCTTCGCCTGTGATCGCGTTGGCGTTTATTCTTGGCACCAGTTCGGTGCTCGCATTCGTCGGCAACAACCCGATCGACCTGATTGGTCCGGTGCCGCAAACGCTGCGACTCGGGCTGAGTTCGTTTCCGATTGCGGGCGCCATCGCGTCAATCGGAATTTTGTTAATGACGACGCGAACCATCGCTTCGACCAGCATTCACGTTACCGGCAGCTCGCGATTGCCCATGGTTGCGGGGTGGGATCGGCTGCTGCCAAATTGGTTTTCGCGTCTGCATCCGCGATACAAAACACCGGTCAACTCCATCATCTTCGTCGGCGCGACTACGCTTGTCATCGCCATCGCCAGCCAGATCGGTGCCGGAATCCAGGAAGCGTTTCAACTCGTCGATAATGCCGCGAATGTTTTCTACGGCATTGTCTACTTCACGATGTTCGCAATACCAATTTTTGGTGCGGGCGCGATTCGTTCGGGCGCGCCGGTCTGGTTGCGCATCGCGGCGATCTGTGGTGCTGCCGTCGCACTGTCCGCTATATTTTTCACCATCTATCCGATTATCGACGTGCCGAGCCCGCTAAGTTTCGGCGTGAAAATCATTGCCGTGACCGGAATTGCGAATGCGATCGGCGTCGCAATTTATCTTATCGGCAAGAAACGCCGTCGTGGCTAACTGCAGTTTTCGCCAACCCAGCGCAAATATTCCGGCAGTCCGCTCGAAACGGGAACAAAGATGATT
Source organism: Candidatus Udaeobacter sp. (assembly GCA_036002955.1). Lineage (GTDB taxonomy): Bacteria > Verrucomicrobiota > Verrucomicrobiia > Chthoniobacterales > UBA10450 > Udaeobacter. Next base: position 3,525 of record DASYSX010000256.1, read on the forward strand.
TCCGGAACTTCATATGGATGCAACGAGCGCAATTTTTCCTGGAAGTCGGATCGCCTGTCCTCGCTCAACTTGAACAGCACGAGGGTTTCGTTTCCCGATTCAATTTGCTCTTTCCAACGGTAAATCGATTCAATCCCCGGCAAAATATTCGCGCAAGCCGCCAACTTTTTTGTGACAAGATCATTCGAAACGCTCCGCGCCGTTTCCTGATCCGGAAAGGTGCTTAGTGCGAGAAGAACTTTTTCAGACATTTCCAGCGCGTGTCATCCTGAGCGTAGCGCAGCGGAGTCGAAGGACTCCGTAGAATCACGTTTGCCTATTGCCTCGGGATTCCTCGACTTCGCTCGGAATGACGGGTTTTGGTTGGAGCAGATCCAACCGCCACCAACCACAACGTCGCCATCGTAAATTACCGCAGCTTGACCCGGAGTGACCGCGCGCTGCGGCTCGTGCAAACGAATCCGAGCGCGACTATTTTCCAAAGGCGTCACGGTCGCAACCGCTCCGGGATGATTGTAGCGGATCTTGACGACGGCGGTGCAGGAACCAGCGCCGACCTTGGCAGCGGGATGCCAATTCACGCGGTCGATGTCGAACTCTTCGCAAACCAGGTCGTCGGCGCCGCCAATGATGACGCGATTCGTTGCCGGGTCGAGGTCGACAACGTAACGCGGTCGCAGCGATCCGCCCGGGAGTCCCTTGCGCTGGCCGATTGTAAAGAGCTCTATGCCGCCGTGTTCGGCAACGAAATTTCCATCGACATCATAGATCTCGCCGCGATGAAATTCGTTTTCGCCTAGGTGCGAGCGCAAAAACGCTTTGTAATCATTTCCCGGCACGAAACAAATTTCCTGGCTATCGATCTTGTCGGCCACTTTTAGGCCTAACGAATGGGCGATATCCCGAATTTGTGGCTTGGTCATCGTGCCCAGCGGCGTAAGCGCGCGACACAATTGCGGCTGACGTAAACTAAAGAGAAAATAGGACTGATCTTTGCGCGGATCGATTCCTTTGCGAAGCACAGCGTATGGAGCCGCGGCGCCCTCGCCGCGTCGGGACGAGGGCGTCCCGGCTCCATGTTCAATGATAGCGTAGTGACCCGTCGCGATGTAATCGCAGCCGAGCGCTGCCGCTTTACTCCAGAGATTGCCGAACTTGAGTTTTTCATTGCACATCACGCATGGATTCGGCGTCCGACCGGCTTGGTACTCGCTTGCGAAATAATCAATCACGACGCGCTCGAATTGGTCGGCTTCATCAACAACGTAATGCGGAATACCGAGGGAATGCGCCACGCTACGCGCATCAGCGACAGCTTGGGGACCGCAGCATTTATCCTCGGCGCGGGAGATGCAGTCTTGCGGCCACACTTTCATCGTCACGCCAATCACGTCGTAGCCCTGTTCGCGCAGCAAATATCCGGCGACGCTGGAGTCCACTCCCCCGCTCATGCCAAGAAGAACACGCTGTTTGATTTTGGTCATTCGTTGTAGGGCATTTCTGAAACGCCGGCGTCTGATACAGACGCCCTATAATTTTGCCGCGGCAGAATTTCGGTGAAGCGACGCACGAGTCAACGAGGTAGCGGCGGTTCACCTGAACCGCCATCTCACAGGCGATTGAGGTCCATCGCCCCTACCTTGGCGGCCGGCTCACGAACTTACTACCGCCCAGCGTAAATCGCCACGGCAGATGCGCAGAGCGGCTGATGCCGATGCGCTTGTCTGCCACGACATCGAAAGTCGCGCGTGAATTAGAGACGAAGCAGTGGCGCCGATCGGAGCAGAGATCCATCTCATGATCTCGACCGGTAATCGCCAACGCTTGTGTGAGTTTTCCCGGACCCGAGCAAAG
>DASYSX010000257.1:0-18408 GCA_036002955.1 Candidatus Udaeobacter sp.
TCAGCGCGGCATATAAGAGGCGTCGGCTCGCGAAGAACTTCAGGCCCGCTGTCCTGTAAACGACTACGGCAATAGCCGGGAGCGTTAACGCTACAGTCACGTGATGAACACCCATCGCAAGACCGAATACGAAGGCGGCGACATAAATCCATGCGTCAGGCGTCGCGACCCCCGCTCTCAAGTCCATTCGCATTTCAATGATTCGTCGCCGCCAGCGAACGACCAAAAAAAAGACGAGTAGCACTAGCAGCGCGTTAAGAGCGTAGACTTCGGTGATCGTTGCGTATGACCAAAGCGTACGGGAAAACGCCATCAGCAATCCCGCGCCGACCGCGGGCGCGAACCTCAAAAACCCTCTGGCCTCCGAACTCTCGATGATGCTGCTCTTGCGCCCAGCCTTGTTTCTTCGCCGAGGTGCGGCAAAACCAGAAGCCGTAACGAGTAATTCGGCCACGACGAGAGTAAGGATTGCGCAGGCAAGCGCAGAGAAAAGAGCGGAGGAGAAATTGATTCGCACAGCAACGCTTCCGATCGGCACAAGCGACGCCAGATGTGCGAGCATGACCCACAGCGGAAATCCTGGCGGGTGCGCGACTCCCAGTCCGTAGGCCGCTACAATCAACTCGCCGCTGTCGGTCAAAGTAACAGTGGGGGCGAGCGTCCAACTGTATACAATCAGCCCAACAAGAAAGACCGCGCCCGCGCAGACTAGTTCCGCTTGAGCGAAGAACGGCCTCGCGCAATTCGGTGCGGGCGCGACTTTCCGAATCGCCTGCTTCTGACGTTGGACGTGGCTTGCGGGTCGACGCGCCATTTGCCTATCGTCTCGCAAACTGGCGTGGCTGCAAACCATCAAAGCGATGCGAGGACGCATCGTGAGCTACGACAAACAATCTTGTTATCCTCTCCCTGGCTCGCTTCAATCAGCACGAACATGAAATCATTATTTCTCGTCGCTGCTTTGTGCGCTGGTTGCGCAACAAACATCGTCGCGCAATCGCCAACTCCAGCGCCTTCCCCCGCACGGCCACCTTCGGAGTACGACCTGCGGTGGGGCGTCAAGATTCCAATGCGCGACAACGTCGAACTGAACGCGACGTTGTACTTGCCAAAGACTCCAGACGGCTCACCGCCGAAGACGCCGGTAATTTTTACACTGACGCCGTACATCTCGGACACGTACCATGCGCGCGCCGCCTACTTCGCGTCACACGCTTATGTGTTCGCCCTCGTTGATGTTCGCGGCCGCGGCAATTCGGGCGGGGACTTCGAGCCGTTCGCAAATGAACCGCGCGACGGACACGACGTCGTCGAATGGCTGGCGAAGCAACCATTTTGTGACGGCAAAGTGGCGATGTGGGGCGGTTCGTACGCGGGCTTCGATCAATGGGCAACAGCGAAAGAATTTCCGCCGGCGCTGGCGACCATCGTACCCGCTGCCGCTGCGCATCCTGGCCTGGATTATCCGTCGTATAACAACATTGGAATGACTTACGACGTACAATGGTTCACGCTCACCAGCGGACATACCGCTCAGGACAATCTTTTCGGCGACCAAAAATTCTGGCGCACGAAATTCCTGGACGCTTACAAGAAGCACCTTTCTTTCAAATCGCTCGACTCATTCGTCGGGAATCCATCGGTTAATTTCCAGCGCATACTCAAGCACCCGATGGCGGACGCTTACTACGATGCGATGCTGCCCATGCCTGAGCAGTTCCAAAAGATCGCGCTACCAATCCTCACGATTACAGGTCAATACGACGGCGACGAACTGGGCGCGCTCACATATTACCGCGATCATCTGGCAAACGCCTCGCCCCAAGCGCGCACCAAACATTTTCTCATCATTGGACCGTGGGACCATGCCGGCACGCGCACGCCTACAGATGAAGTCGCTGGCGTAAAGTTTGGCGCCGGAGCAATCGTCGACTTAAATGATCTGCACCGTCAGTGGTACGATTGGACCATGAAAGCCGGACCGAAACCGGCATTTCTCAAAAATCAGGTCGCCTATTATTTGCTCGCTCCGGGCAACTCCGGCGCGAATGGCGAATGGAAATACGCCGACAGATTTGAGATACTGACTGCAAATCCAAAAACCTTTTACCTCGATTCGAAGAACGGCGACGCAAACGGCGTCTTCCGCTCCGGATCGCTGAGCGAAAACCGGCCGAACGACGGCACGGATTCTTTTGTTTACGATCCGCTGGACACGCAGCGCGGCGAAAATGTGGAGGGAATCGATCCAAAAGAAAAAACCGCCGCAATCGATCAGACCTTTGCATTGAGTATCGGCAAAGACGGATTGGTTTATCACACCGATCCGCTACCCAACGAAACCCCGCTGGTCGGGTGCCCGGCGCTAAGTCTATGGCTATCCATCGATACGCCCGATGTCGATCTTGAGTGTGACCTGTACGAAATCCAGCCCGACGGCACCAGTATCGCGCTGTGGAGCGATCTGCGCAGGCTGCGTTACCGCGAATCGTTGCGTGAACCGAAGCTGCTGAAGGCTGGCGAAATCGTGCGCTGCAATTTCAATCCGGGTTTATTCGTGGCGCGTCGATTGATGAAAGGCAGCCGCCTGCGCCTGGTCGTCACGGCGGTGAACTCTATCTCATGGCAAAAGAATTATTGCTCAGGCGGAGCCGTTGCTGAAGAAACAGCAAAGGACGCGCACACTTGCAACGTGCAGGTGTATCACGACGCTACGCACACAAGCGCAATTCAACTGCCGTTGCGCTGATGGATTCCTCACTCCGAATTTTGTTGGTTGCAGGGGCATTTTGCCTGGTAGCGGCGATTGGCCGCGCCGATTCGGAAATCGTAATCGCGATTCGCTATTTGAAGGCGCAAGCAACAAGCCATTCGCATCTTTATTTGTATCGGGAAAGCGGGGAACTTTTGCGCCAACTCACAAATGACAACTCGGGACAGGACTCCGGTCCGATCTTTTCGCCCGATGGCGAGACTATTGTTTTCACTCGCGAGAAGCCTGACAACATTCGCGAATTCTGGGGTGTTAAGCCAGCCGGGACAGATTTGAAAAGACTTGATGCTGCGCCGGATTGGTACGCGCAGACAAAAAGCTCGCCATATTTTACAAACGTCGAACCGCAAGAAACAGCATCGGCAAATCCGACAACTTCACCCGCTGAGCCCGCGTCGCCGACTGCAACTCCGGTTCCGATTTACAAATCGCCAGATGGGTCGTTCGAATTGATTCTGCGGACAGATCCGAACGACCAGGACGACCAGATCAACGGCCCGGGTCATGGAAAACATTTTGTGCTGCGGGATCTGAAAACCGGAACGGAGACCGCGTTCTCCAAGATTCCCGGATTTTACGGCGCATTCGAGCTACTTCACGACAATCAGGATGAAAGCCGGTCTTTTCTTTTCGATGGTCCATTGCGGCTCGCATTTTTCGATTTGCACCTGAACAGCACTGATGGCGACACGGTGTTCGCGCTCGATCTGACAGGTCCGCGACTCGTTAGGCTTTCGCCGAACTGGGCGATGCCGATTCCGTTGCCTGGCGAACCTGCCTTTCTCACATTCACGGAAAACCGTTACGTTCCCATTCCTGGGGGTAAAAAGACGGCGAACTGCTCCTACGTCGAGCGTTGGGACGAGAAGCTGAATCACATTCGCTACGCGCGCGAAAAAGCGGCCGCGGTCTGCTACGGCACGTCAATGTATCGGCCAGACCTTACGCCGGCGGTGATCACCTTGCGGCGAAGCGCGGAGTGAGCGGAATCTGATGTCATGTTGAGCGAAGCGAAGAATCTCGAATTAAGTCTGGATGAATTGCTACGAAATACAGACAAGCTGAGATGTTTCGCTTCGCTCAACGTGACAGCCTCGTCCATCTCGTGAATTCTCGAAAATCTCGTGCCATTATCATTCTTTTCCTGGGTTGGGTGGCGTTGCTGGCAGCCGTCCAAGCGCAGCCCGATTCACTGGAACAATTAGCGAACGATTTCTGGGGGTGGCGTGCGAAATATGCGCCATTCACAGGCGACGACGTCAATCGTATGGAGCGGCCGGGCGGAGTGCGCGATTGGTCGCCGGCGGGCATTAACCAGCGAGAAAAAGATTTGGCGGGATTCGAAGCGCGTTGGAAGAAATTAGATCCTGCACAATGGCCCATCCCGAAGCAGGTCGACTACAAATTGATTGGCTCAGCATTGTCGCGTGTTCGGTGGGAACTGGAAGTTAATCCGCGTTGGAAACGCGACCCGAATTTTTACATCGAGCAGACGCTCACCGCGCTGGCGGAAGCGCTCACCATCCCCGCGCCATATGATGAAGTGCGTAGCCGGGAAATTCTCGCGCGCATCGAAAACATTCCGTCGATCTTGCGGCAAGGTTTGGAAAACCTTGATAACCCGTCTGCTCCATTCGCAAGTGTTGCGGTTCAAAATCTCGATGGTATTCGCGAGCGGCTGCACAAGATGGGAAGCGCGCTCGTTCAATCGGCGAATCTAAAGCGAGACGAACTAAACGCGGCGATTGATCGCGCCGCGGATGCACTTGAAAAATTTCAGCAGCAGCTCAAGGACAAGCTGGAAACCCAAGGAATGACGGCTTCCCAGCCGTCACTGGTTCCCCTCCAACAATCTGGAACACAACGGCTAGGAAGCCGTCCCTCCTTGCCGCAACAAACCGCACTCGGTCGTGACGCGTACATCTGGTACTTGCGCAACGTCGCTCTGATGCCGTTCACGCCAGAAGAGCTTCTGGCAATGGGACATCAGGAATGGAATCGCGCGGTCGCGTTTGAGGCGTACGAGAAGAACCGCAACGAGGACGTGCCGCCGCTAAAGATCGCGACAGACATGAATAAATGGATCGAAGATGCGGCTGACAAGGAACTTCAAATCCGCAAGTTCCTTGAGGAGCACGGCATTCTCACCGTGCCGAAGTGGGTCCAGCACTACACGCTTCGGCCAACACCCGAATATTTGGACGCGCTTGAGTTTACGGAGCACGACGATTTTACCTCGCCGTCGCGACTAAATGAAAATTGCATTCGTTACGTGCCTGAGCCTTCGGAAAAGCTTGGCTACTTCTGGCGCGCGACAGCGATGGATTCGCGGCCGATCACCGTCCACGAAGGAATTCCCGGTCATTATTTTCAGCTGTCTCTGTCGTGGAAAAACGAGGATCCGGTCAGGCGTCACTACTACGATTCCGGCGCCAATGAAGGAATCGGCTTTTACGCTGAAGAAATGATGTTGCAGGCGGGGTTGTTCGATGACAGTCCGCATACGCGCGAGATTATTTACAATTTCATGCGCCTGCGTGCACTGCGGGTAGAAGTGGACGTGAAACTTGCGCTCGGCGAATTCACGCTCGAACAAGCTGCAAAATATCTCCAGGAAAAAGTGCCGATGGATGAACAGACCGCGCGCCAGGAGGCGATTGCTTTCTCAACGAACCCAGGCGGAGCCATGACCTATCAAATAGGGAAATTACAAATCATGAAATTTCTGGCCGACGCGCGCATGCGGCAGGGCGACAAATTCAATCTCCGCGGGTTCCACGATTTCGTCTGGAGAAACGGCAATGTGCCGATTGCGTTGCAGGAAGGGGAATACCTCGGCCAAAAATAAAAGTGGCGGGACTATAGAAGTTCGTTCGGGCGAGGACGCCGAAAACAGCACGGGAGTCGCGTGCACTCCCCAATCCATGAATCCGCGCGATCCACGCGGTAGGCTTATTCGGTGACCTCGAGCCCCATCTGCCGGGCGGTGCCGGCGATGATGCGAAAAGCTGCTTCGTCGTTGCGCGAATTCAGGTCTTTGCGCTTGGTGTTGACGATGTCCATCACTTGTTTGCGAGTAACTTTCCCCACCTTGGTCTTGTTAGGCTCTTTTGAACCCGCAGCGATGTTCGCAGCCTTCTTGAGGAGAACGGCGGCAGGCGGACTCTTGGTGATGAATGTGAACGATTTGTCTTTGAAGACAGTGATGACTACCGGAAGAATATCACCAGCTTGTTTCTGTGTGGCGGCGTTAAATTCCTTGCAGAACGCCATGATGTTGACGCCGCGTGGACCGAGAGCAGTGCCCACTGGCGGCGCGGGGTTAGCTTGTCCCGCGGGAATTTGCAGTTTGATGTGTGCGATTACTTCTTTGGCCATTTTGGAAAGTTCTTAGTTGAGTGTTGAGAGATTTTATCCGCGTTCGACCTGCCAGTATTCCAGTTCGACTGGTGTGGCTCGACCGAAAATGGTGACGGAAACACGCAGCTTACCGCGCTCGGGATCGATCTCTTCGACGATGCCGGTCTGATTTTGGAACGGACCGTCAGCGACCTTCACGGATTCGCCAACTTCGAAACTGACTTTCGGCTTCACCTTCTCCTCGCGCTCCTTCATCTGCGCGAGCATGCTTTCGACTTCCGATTGCCGCATCGGAATGGGTTTGTCCTTGGTCCCGGCAAATCCGATCACGCCGGGTGTATTGCGGATGAAATACCAGGTGCGCCCGACCAGCTGATTGTTCTCGTCGAGCAGATGCATGTTAACGATCAAATAACCGGGGAAAAATTTGCGCGTGGTTTCAGTCTTCTTCCCTTTTTTGATTTCCGAGACGCGTTCGGTCGGAAGAAGCACATCGTAAACCACGTCGCCCATCTCTTCGGTTTTGACACGTTTCACAATGTTCTCGCGAACTTTGTTTTCCTGACCGGAAAGCACATGCACGACGTACCATTGATCTTTCGCTGCGAGTGTTTGTGCCATAACTCAGTGTAATCGGGTAAAGAAGTGCACAACGTTCACCAGAATAAAATCGAACAACGCCACGTAGCCACCTAGCAACAGCATCGCAACGGCAACCACGATGGTGGAGTCCACCAGTTCCTTGTAGCGGCGGAAACCTTTTTCCTTGGGCTCCCATGGCCACGAGCATTTCTGTAGCTCGACCTTCACCTCGCTGAAGAAGTTTTTGACTTTGGTCATCATTGCTTCGCTACGTGATTCATGCCACACGCCAGGAGGGACTCGAACCCCCAACCGACGGTTTTGGAGACCGCTACTCTACCAATTGAGCTACTGGCGTATTTAATCTTCCTGTTCCGCTTACTCTTCCTCTCCCTCGCCTTCACCTCAACATTACCAGACGCAGAGGAAGAGGTAGAGGAAGATTGTTAATCCAGAATATCGCCCACGCGACCAGCCCCGACGGTTTTGCCGCCTTCGCGAATGGCGAACCGAATAGTTTTCTCCATCGCTATCGGCGTGATCAGCTCGACCTCGATCGAGATGTTGTCACCGGGCATGACCATCTCCACGCCATCAGGCAGTTTGACTGTGCCAGTCACATCCGTCGTCCGGAAATAAAATTGCGGCCGATAATTGCTGAAGAACGGAGTGTGACGTCCGCCTTCTTCCTTGCTCAGAACGTACACTTCCGCCTTGAATTTCTTGTGCGGCGTAATGGATCCGGGCTTGGCGATTACCTGTCCGCGCTCGACCTCCTCCTTTTTGAGACCGCGCAACAGCACGCCGACGTTGTCGCCCGCGCGTGCTTCGTCGAGAAGCTTGCGGAACATTTCGATGTCCGTAGCCACGGTCTTCGCCGTTGGACGAACGCCGACGAGTTCGACCTCTCCCATTTTCTTCAAAATGCCCCGCTCGACACGACCGGTCGCGACGGTGCCGCGGCCTTCAATGTTGAACACGTCTTCGATTGGCATCAGGAACGGCTGATCGATTGGCCGCTCGGGCACGGGAATGTAATCGTCGATCGCTTCAACGAGCGCGGTGATCTGCTTCTCCGAGTCGGCGTCGCCGTTGAGCGCCTTGAGTGCGCTGCCTCTGACAATCGGAATTTTATCGCCTGGAAATTCGTATTGCGTCAACAGATCGCGCACTTCCATCTCGACCAGATCGAGAAGCTCAGCATCGTCCACCATGTCGACCTTGTTCAGGAAAACGACAATGGAGGGCACGCCCACCTGCCGCGCCAGCAGGATGTGCTCGCGCGTCTGAGGCATCGGGCCGTCGGCGGCGGAGACAACGAGGATGGCGCCGTCCATCTGAGCCGCGCCAGTGATCATGTTCTTCACGTAGTCGGCATGACCCGGGCAATCGACGTGTGCGTAGTGACGTTTGTCACTGGAATATTCCACGTGCGCCGTGTTGATGGTGATTCCGCGCTCTTTTTCCTCAGGCGCGTTATCGATCGAATCGTATTCGCGTACTTCGGCCATGCCCTTTTTAGCGAGCACCTTGGTGATTGCTGCCGTGAGCGTGGTTTTACCGTGGTCAACGTGACCGATTGTGCCGACGTTTACGTGCGGCTTGTCGCGTTTGAAAGCTTCCTTAGCCATATCGTTTTCTTTCTACCTGTTTAATTTAATTTTCTTTGCCGGTCGCGAGCTCACTGAGCCCATGACCGGGATTGAACCGGTGACCTCGTCCTTACCAAGGACGTGCTCTGCCAACTGAGCTACATGGGCTGCTCGTCACCAACCCAGCGCCTCCCTTGGGAACCCGGGCGGCGAACCGGCCGTGCCTTCGGCCAGAGAGTCAAAAATCCCAGAGTCGCGTCAAACTTGTTGAACGACCATGGGATCGCCTCGTCCGGCAAAAAGCGTCCGCAAACTAACCGTGCGCACCGTAGTGTCAAAGAAATTTTGGCCTGCTTGACTTAGCGAATTCGGTGGCTGCTGGGCTCCGCTTTTCCGCGCGTAAGCAGGCGTACGAGGATAGCAATTATGATGAGCGCGACGACACCAATTCCGATATACAGCGGACTGATTTTATCCATCAACCCCTTTTGCTCTTCAGGCGTTGGGCTCGGCATCGGCGGCGTGGGTGAGGGAGAGGCGTTCTTCGCCGCCAGCATCGACTGCGCATATTGCATTCGCTGAAACGTGTCGTTGTCCTGTGGGTTGACCTTCAGTTCGGCTTGATAATCCGCGATCGCGTTTTGGTACTGTTGCGCCAGGCTGTAAGTGTAGCCGCGCTTGGTTGTCGCTTCCATGTCGTTCGGGTTTTTGGTGATCAAAAATGTGTAGTCGGCGATAGCCGCGTCGTAGTTCTTCATGCTTCGATACGCTAATGCACGCCGATCGTAACTCTGCAGATCGTCAGGTTTCTTTTGAAGCACCGCCGAAAAATCGGCAATCGCTTTATCCCACTGATTGAGCCCGATCTCAGCGAAGCCACGAAACTTAATTGTATTGATGTCGTCCGGCTTGATTTCCAACGCCTTGTTGAAATCCGCAAGGGCGGCGTCGTACTGTTTGAGTTCAGATAAAGTTTGACCGTGTTCCGTGTAACCAGAGGCGTCCTTCGGCGCCAGCTCGATATATTTTGCAAAATCCGCCAGTGCGGCTTGATACCGGGTGGAGGCCCCCTCGGAATCTCCGGCCGCGATGGCAGTTCGTGCTCCCTGGCGATAGGCGGTCCCGCGATTTGCGTATGCGCGCGCATCTTTCGGATTGTCTTTGATCGCCTTGCCGAATTCGTCAGCAGCGGCGTCATAATGTTTTTCCTGGGCAAGCTGGATGCCGCGTTGAATATGATTTCCGCCGCCGCCGCCCTTGGCCGGTTTCGCTGCATCAACCTGAACAGCCGCACAACAAAGAATCGATGCGATGGCGACAGTGAGTGATTGCTTGTTCAACATATGTGTTTCTCCTTCTTGCTTACTTTTTGCGCGATTTACCGGTGACAGGCGAGAAAATTTATGCAAGAGGCCGCCCAAAATTTAAGTGCGCGAATCGCAAATACTGTAGTGTCCGCTGTCTCAGCGGACCAGCGCCTTGCGCGCAGCACGTGGATTCCGAGGAGCGAAGGACAGCGCACGTCACATCCGTTGAGCATGCCCGGACCACGCTGATATGAATTATAAAATGTTGCACGCGCGTAGCGACGCTGCATCGCGCCCGAGTGTCAATCTCTCGAAAGGGTACTCCGCGGTTTTTGCCACGGTGTTCATCTGGTCGCTACCATCCCTTTTCATGTTTTACCTGAACCGGTATTACGATCCGTGGGCGCAAAACTTCTATCGCTACTCAGTCGCATGCATCGCAATTGCGCCGTTGTTATTCTATCAGATTCATCGCGGCGGCCCACGAATCGACATGCACGCGGTGAAACTTTGTTTGCTGCCCTGCTTGCCAAACGTCGTGCATCAAGTCACCCAGGTGATGGCGCTTTTCTATATTGGGCCGGGCGTCTACACGATTTTCACGCGCGCTTCAGTCATTTTTACTGCTCTTCTGGCGATGGCATTTTTTCCAGAGGAACGCGCCGTGATTCGTCAATGGCAGTTCCAAGTTGGCACCTTGCTCGGATTAATCGGCGCATTCGGCGTGATCTGGTTTCAGGCGAATGCGAACTCGCATGATCAGCATATCGCGCTGCCGGGACTGTTCATCGCCTTTACGGCCACACTTTGCTGGGCACTTTACGGAGTTCTGATCAAACGCCCCTCAGCTGAGCTTGGATCGATCCGCAGCTTCGGACTCGTCAGTTTTATTACTTCGGCACTTCTGTTTCCGCTCACCCTCGCCTTCGGGAAAATCGGAACTCCATTTCATGCCGGGTTGCAAACCAATCTCCTTCTGATCGTCTCCGCAGTAACCTGTATTACGCTCGCCCATGTCTTGTATTATGTGGCGATTCGGGAAATCGGCGTCGCGCTATCCCAGAGCCTGCAACTCCTTTGCCCGGCGATCGCGATGACGCTCTCTGCCTGGATCTACGGCGAACGACTCACACACGCGCAGATTTGGAGCGCCGGGATTCTGCTGATCGGCGCCTTTCTTGCAATGCGCACCAAGCCTATCGCCACAGCAGAAACGGCTGAAAATATTTAACTCCTTTTGAGTGTCTGTGCTTTGCGTACGAGCTCAATGAAATCTGCGCGGTAGCCATTGATATCTGCGCCCTTTCCTTCCTCTGCCCATTCGAGTACTTGCTGAATTGTTGCGCTTCCTTTGTATTCGGAATCGCGCAGGATCATTCCGAATTCGGCGACGGCTGCTGCAAATTTCAAGTCTCCACGAGCTTCAGCAAAGCTAGATCCCGTGTCTGTGATAACCCGCTCCACAGATTGCACCGCATTATTACCCGGTGTCCTGAGTTGCAGTTTTGTCGTCAACAGGGGTTCGGCTGCCTCTCCCGCGACAGTCGAATTTTGTGTGCGGGCGGCTGTGCCGATGTTCTTCAGCGGCACAACTTCGTACAAAGTGGTCAAAGTGTCGCCAGCCGTAATCGGATGCGAACCGACGTTCTCCTCGTTCGAATTCTGTGTCTCGGTTTTCTGCCTGTCATAGCCAATCAATCGATACGATGCCACCCGTCTCGGATTAAATTCGATTTCGATCCTGCTGTCCCCACGAACAGTAACGTCCTGGTGTCCCTTCAATCCGATCCGGACCAACCGATGCGTTGGTTCCCAGGGACAAGTCACAACGTCGAGGTTGAGCGAAAATGGTTCGCCTGTGGTCTGCTTCGGAAATTCGTACCGGAAATGGTTGATCATTCCTTCAATGCGCACCGACTCCCGAGGCGGAAGCAGGCCGGCATCAATCGAACGTCGGACATCAAGATAAGAAGCAGAATTCACTACGAGCGGTACACTCGATCGGGGTCTGCTCTTCACTGACACAAACGGTCGCTCGCCAGTAAAAGCGTATGGACCGGCGTCAGCCTCGAACTTTTCATTTTCGCCAAGCCGTGCAGCGTCCTCTGCTTCGACTGGAGCAAATTCATGCGGTTGCGTGCGGTGCGTAGCTAAGTAGGGCGGCAAATTAGACCTCGATGGCGAAGGGACACGCGACTCATTACTGCTGAAAATAACTGCGCCAACTACAGCTAAGACGGCGATGAGTGCTGCAATTGCTAGCGGACCGGCGTTCGGCCAAAAAGTATCGACGTGCAAGGTCCTCAGTTTTTCCGGCGCGACCAATCCTCGCTCCAACTCGAGCCGATACTGCGATCGCAAGGCGCGCGCGAGTTTTTGTGTCTCGGCGACGAACCGCTGCACTTCTGGAGAATGAGCAGTTTCAACAGCAATTGCTGATCGTTCCGCCTCGTCCAGTTCGTCGAGTGCGTATGCCGTCAGCTTCGGATCATCAACATTCATTTTACTCATGTGGCTTTGGGTTAAATGGAATGAAATCTCTGGCGACCTGAGCGTAACGTTGTCGCAAAGTCTTCAGTGCAGTGTGAAGCAGGACTCCGACGTTATTGGCGGTTGTCTGCATGATCTCCGCGATCTGCTGGTAACTGAGATCATTTTGGAATTTAAGTTGAATCACTTCCTGCTGCCGGGGCGGCAGCGTACTGACGATCCGCAACAGGAACCCGGTCGCTTCCTTTTGTTCGAGCTGGTCAAAAGGCATGGGTTGCTCGCTTTCGCGCGATTCAATCACTTCCTCGTCGACGTAGATCATGCGCCTTTCTTTTCGGCACACGTTGAGGGCCGCATTTCGGCAAACCGTAAACAGCCAGGTCGCCGGTTCATCCTCGCGCCGTCGCGCGCCGTTAAGTTGAAACTTGACGAATGTCTCCTGAACAACATCTCTCGCCTGTTCCCTGTCACCAGTTATGCGTTGAGCGTATTGAAACAGCGGAATCTCGAATCGATGTACGATTTCCTCGAATTCCTCCCGTTTAGCTGTTCTGCCGCTTCGCATCGGATCTGGTGTCTTTCCGACGAGCGCAGAGGATAACACATCCACCAATGGTCAACGCTAATACGAAACGCCCATAAGGGCGTACGTGATCGGCACTTGGACGTTGCTTACGCTCCCAAGCTTAAAACGCCATCTTCGAAGTGCATCAACCGTTGACTTGTCCAGAATGGCGTTGCCACAACTTTGCGCCATTAGGACTTCAATCACAGTCCCCGAGGTTTGATCGACGGTAAGCAACGCAACGCCAGATCCAGTCAGGCGTTGACGGCGCGCTTCGTACGGATAAATCGGGCGCGGCGCATACATCACCATCGCTTTCACGGAACGCAACGACGCCGTTGTTGTTCCTCTGACAAGGGCCGCCGGCCTTGCGTTCCGATGCGCGCGAACTAGTGGAGGCGTGACATTCTCCTCCTGAAAATTGTCCTGATCCGGACGAATGTGCTCTAAAGGCGAAGGCACGGCCGATTCTTCCAACAACGCAGGCTTCTTTTCGGCGGTAACAACGAGTTCGACATCACCCGGCGGGCTGAAATCTTCTAGCTTCGCAGTCGGTGATTTGGTTTTCGCGAGCGCAACGGCACCGAGGTGAATCGCAAGCGCGCTCACAAATGCGATCCAAAAGATGGATCGGCCGTTCTGTCCGTAAAGCACTGGGGGATTCATCTATTCCTCCAAAGAGGAAGACACGCCACTCTCAAGAAACTTAGGCCGCAATCATCAAATGTGGTTAACAAGGAACTACGTTGCTTCTGATGCTACTGGACACTCTGCGTGGGATTGCATTATCGAGTATTGAGAATCCAACAATTCAGCAGGCGTTTTCTCACGTGAATCTCAAGAACTACCTCGTCACACGCCAGAAGCTAATCGACCGTGCGCTGGACCGCTATTTGCCGAAGGCGAACAGGAAGCCAACGACGCTTCACAGGGCGATGCGCTACAGTTTGTTTGCCGGCGGTAAACGGCTGCGGCCAATTCTGTGTCTGGCTGCGGCTGAAGCCTGTCGCGGGAAGGTCAACGATGCGCTTCCGCTGGCATGCGCACTTGAATGCATCCACACGTACTCCTTGGTGCACGATGATCTTCCGAGCATGGATAACGATGATTTCCGACGCGGCCGTCCCACCTGCCACAAGGTTTTCGGCGAAGGCATCGCTGTACTGGCGGGTGATGCTTTATTAACTATCGCGTTCGAAATTGTTTCACACGCGAAGCCGAGGCGACGTTACGATACGTCAACGCTGTTGCGCGAAGTTGCCGTCGCGGCGGGAAGCCAAAAACTGATCGCCGGCCAGGTGGCGGATCTCGAGGCCGAAGGCAAAAACGTCAAACGCCGCGAGTTGCAGTTTATTCACGACAACAAAACCGCTGCGATTTTGAGAACTTCACTGCGTCTGGGCGCCATGAGCGCCAACGCAGATGCCAGAAAGCTTTTCGCGATCACAAGGTTCGGGCAACGGCTGGGGCTCGCTTTCCAAATTATCGACGACATTCTGGACGTAACGCAGACCTCGGAGATCCTCGGCAAAAGCGCCGGGAAAGACGTGGCGGCAAAAAAAGCGACATATCCCGCGGTCATTGGCTTGGAGAAATCACGCGCCGAAGCCAAACGGCTCACGCGCGAAGCGCACGACGCTTTGTCCATTTTTAATAATTGCGATGCTGAAGCGCTGCATGCGCTAGCGAATTATCTGCTCGAACGGGAGTACTGAAGTCGCGCGACCGTGGCGGTTGCGAATGTTTGGCGGCGCAAGTGAAGAGGCTTACGCTACCTTCAAATTCGGATCAATCTCTTCGGTCACCTGCGATTCGAATCCTGCGCGTGATCGCAACAAAGCGGCAAATGCGATCATTGCGGCATTATCGGTGCACAACCATGGCTCGGCGCTTTTGAATTCAATTCCTTTGCGGCTGCTCGCGTCGCGCATTCGGCGGCGCAACTCCTGATTGCAACTGACGCCGCCGCTTATCGTCACGAGATCCACACGATGTTTTTGCGCTGCCGCGATTGTCTTTGTCACGAGCACGTCAATGATCGCCTGCTGAAACGATGCGCAAAGGTCGCGCAAGACGTCATCGCGAGCGAAGTCGAGGGATCCCGAGGCATCACTGCCACCGTCATTCCACGCGGTCCCTCGACTCCGCTTCGCTTCGCTCGGGATGACACCAATCTTTGGCAACAAGTACCGCACCGCAGTCTTTAATCCGCTAAAGCTGAAATTCTCCGAACCGAGCATGCTGCGGGGAAAATCAAAACGTTTCGGATCGCCGCCGCGCGCATGCCTTTCAATTTCCGGGCCGCCGGGATAACCGAGTCCGATCATTTTGGCTACTTTGTCGAATGCTTCGCCCGCAGCATCGTCAACTGTGTGACCTATAAGCTGATAATTCGTTAGGCCACGAACGACGACCAGCATCGTGTGTCCGCCGCTAACGATGAGCGACACATTTGGCTTAATGTCGTTGTCGCCGTCTTTTTTGGCATCAAAAAATGGCGAGAGCAAATGCCCCTCGAGATGATTGATCCCCAGGTAGGGTTTGCCGAAGCCGATTGCCAATCCTTTCGCAATTGACGCACCTATCATTAATGAACTCGCCAGGCCGGGGCCGCTAGTGGCAGCGAACGCGTCGATTTCTGCCAAGCGAATTTTCGCCGCGCTCGCAGCCCCATCGAGTAACCGCGGTGCGTAGATCAGATGTTTACGCGATGCGATCTCCGGTACGATCCCGCCGTATTTCTCATGCGCTGCGACCTGAGAAGCGACTTCGCTCGCAAGCAATTCGTGGCCGGAACCGTCCCCGCGCAATATCGCTACTGCCGTCTCGTCGCAGGAGGTTTCTAATGCCAGCACTGTCACAAGCTGATTGTAGGGCAGGCGCTTCGCCTGCCAAGCTCCGCAAACGATGCGGTTGCCCTACAATTCGCTGTCATGTCGAGTGAAGTCGAGGACATCCCATTGCGAGATCGAGTGGCAATTCGGCGGGATTCCTCGACTCAGCTCGGAATGACAGGAACTGCTATTTCTTTACCGCTTCCGCTTTCGGCGCACTTTGCTGTGCGTAAATCATTACGCCTTTTAGTGCGTCGATAGCACGCAACATCTGTGGATCCTTGGTCTTGATGATGTTGGTCTCGTCCTCTGCCTTAACATTTCCTGTATTGCGCAGCGCATACAGGGCGCGCTCCTGTTCAGCGGTCATGCCGACGCGAATATTCGGCGTCACGCCATTACCTTGAATGACTTGTCGGCTGGGCGTGTAGTACTTGGCCGTGGTAAAACGCACCGCAGACCCATCCGGCAATTGCAGCACATTCTGCACGGAACCTTTTCCAAAAGTGGTTTCACCAACAAGGACCGCCCGACGCAGATCCTTAAGCGCGCCGGCAACGATCTCCGCGCCGCTGGCGCTGCCTTCGTTAACAAGTAACACCATCGGAAAATTCGGACGGGCCTTACTTACCGCGGAAGTGGCGTAATCATGCTGTTGAGAAGGAACTCTGCCCTGCGTCGAAACGACTTTCGTATTGGGCGGCAAAAATTGACCGCACACGTCCACGGCACTGTTCAATAACCCACCTGGATTATTTCGGAGATCGAGTATCAGCGCCTGCATGCCTTGCTTCTGCAAATCATCGATTGCCTTCGATAATTCCTCGGCTGTTGGTTCGTTGAACTGGATCAGCCTGATGTAACCAATCCTGAATGGGCCGGTCAGGTCCTGCGGCAGCAATCTTTCTCCCTTAACACTTTGGATTTTTATTTCTGCGCGCTGGAGCGTGTACTCCTTGATTTCCTTCGTCGACGGCCGCAGCAGGGTCAGACTAAGCTTTGCGCCCGCAGGCCCGCGCAAAACGTTGATCGCGTCCTGAAGATCCATTCTCTCGGTCGACACGCCATTGATCCGCAAAATTTGGTCCCCTGAAAGAATTCCTGCCTTCGCGGCGGGCGTGTCTTCCATTGCCGTGACCACTGTAGGCAGGCCATTTTTCATCGAGACCTCAATGCCAAGACCATTGAAGCGGCTGCGCGTATCATCCTGCATGTCTCGAAAATCATTGGGGTCCATGAACTGGCTGTGCGGATCCAGCGCGGAAAGCATTCCCTTCATTGCCGCGGTGACGAGATCGTGATAGCTCGTCTTGTTCTCATCGACGTAATCCTGCCGGATCAGCTCCAGGGCTTTTGCGAAAATGGCAATCTGCGAGTAGCCGTTATCCTCTTCAGTCTTTGGCGGCTGCACCTCCTGCGCGAAAACGCCAGGAATTGCGCCGAATAGGACGCAAGCCAGCAACGGAATGATTAGCACGATCCGCCTCATGTTTTGCCCAACCTCCAAGAACGATGTGACAATCGCTCATGAGCAAATTTTGGCAACGCCCAACGCGGGGCAGTGTCTGTAGCTACAACTCGCAGGATGAGGACCCCCATCTGTAATCTCATTAACACCCGGCTTCAGCGGGGTGTACAACGCCAAGAAAGCACCAGCCGTTTTAACGGCTTAGCTGCGGAGGACAAACCGTTAAAACGGTTTCATTCGGCCTCGTGTGATTTCACCGGACTGAAGCCCAGTGTTAATGAGAAGGGTAGTTGGAAAGTTTTTTGGCTATTCATACTTCTGCTGGCACTCGCGCTCGCCGGTACAGTTCGCGCCGCGCAAACACAGGATGCGGAATTCGAAGGGGTAGCCGAGGAATACGTGAAGACGTATCTGGCTGCTCACCCCCTCCAGGGAACCGCTCTCGGGTTCCACGAGTACGATGGCAAGATCAGCGATTACAGTCGCCTTGCTCTCGACGCCGAACTCTCCCGGCTCCGGCGATTCGATGATCGGTTGGCCAAGTTTGATCCATCGAAACTGAGTTCGCGGCAATCCATCGACCTCCGGATTCTGCAGGCAGCGGTGAAGCGAGAATTGTTTGAAATGCAGGACATGTCGGTCTTCGAACGAAACCCGATGGTCTATGCACGCGCGGGTGACGTGAATATTTATATAAAAAGAAATTTTGCGCCGCTTGAGGACCGCGTTCGCAGCCTCGTGGCCATAGAATCACAAATTCCAAACATCCTCATTGCGGCGCGAACAAACCTCGATGAAAAGCTCCCCAAACCGTTCGTCGAACTGGCGATCCAGATCGCAAGAGGTTCAGCCGATTTTCTGAAAAAAGATCTCGTCGCCGCTGTGAGCGGAGTCAAAGACGAGCAGCTCCGCGTTGCTTTTCAGGCAGCCAACCGCAAGGCATCAAATGCGCTCAATGATTACGCAATGTGGCTGGAACGAGAGAAACTTCCCAAAGCCACACTTGATTTCGCTCTTGGCGAAGAAAAATTCGGGCGCTTCCTGGCGCAGACGGAACTGGTCGATCTTCCGCCACAAAAGGTTCTGGAGATCGGCATGACGCAATTAAAAGCCGAACAGGAAGCGTTCGCCGAGGCGGCAAAAAAGATCGACCCGAACAAACCTGCGACAGAGGTTTTTAAGCAAATACAGAGCGAACATCCGGCGTCGGACAAATTGATCCCGGACATTGCCAAAGACTTGGACAAGCTTCGCAAATATGTTGTGAGCCGTCGGTTAGTCGGAATTCCGTCAGAGGTTCGCGCGAAAGTAAAAGAAACCCCTCAATATCTGCGCGCCACCTCGTTTGCCTCAATGGACACTCCCGGTCCGTTCGAGAAACGCGCTACCGAGGCTTATTACTACGTCACACCGACGGAAGACGATTGGCCGGCG
Organism: Candidatus Udaeobacter sp.; assembly: GCA_036002955.1. Classification (GTDB taxonomy): domain Bacteria; phylum Verrucomicrobiota; class Verrucomicrobiia; order Chthoniobacterales; family UBA10450; genus Udaeobacter. Next base: position 18,406 of record DASYSX010000257.1, read on the forward strand.
CAA
>DASYSX010000258.1:0-4789 GCA_036002955.1 Candidatus Udaeobacter sp.
GAGAAGTTTGATGAGCAACGGAAACCGTGGAGTGTCGGTAACAGCCCCAAAGATTTCCTTGCGCCGTTGCGTCCACAACTCGTGCAAAGTTTTTCCGTGCAGCGAGCCCTCGACCACGGCGCTCTGCGCTTCGGAACGATCTACAATTTCCCACGACTCACCGATATGCTTCTGCGGTGGAAGCTTTTTGTGAAATTCGGATTTGAGGCGCTGCCCGCCCCACATTCGCTCGATGAAAATCGGTACGAAGGCGAGGGGACCAGTGACTTCGTTCCGGAACATGGTCGGCAAACGTCCAATGTCCATCCTTGCACGTCCAATTCTCAATTCAGAATTGCGACTCCGTATAGCTTTCTGCCATTGGACGTTCAGTGTTCGATGTTGGATGTTTCGCGTTCCGTGCTGATTTCAGACGTCTGATCTGTGGATGAAATCTTTCCTCAAATACTGGCTGCCCTTGCTGATTTGGCTCGGCGTGATCTTTGTCAACTCTAGCAGCGCCATGTCCGCCGAGCATACCTCGCGACACATTCTTCCGTTCTTGTTCTGGCTAAAGCCGGGCATGTCGCCTCAGGCAATTTGGATAAGTCTGGTCTTTGTTCGCAAATCCGCACATGTTATCGAATATACAGTTCTAGCTCTCCTGCTATGGAGAGCACTTCGCAGCGTTTCACTTCTCCGCCCTCACACATTGATCGCTTTTGGCGCAGCTCTGCTTGGTTCCACACTATTTGCAGCAAGCGACGAATTTCACCAGACGTTTGTTAAATCGCGTACGGCGTCAGGTCGTGACGTGCTTCTGGATGTTGCCGGGGCACTCCTCGGGTTGTTGATTGCTGTGAACTTCGCACGCCATCACCCTGGAAAATTCCGACCTGCGAGGCATAACGAGTTTGTTGATGCGTAGTTTTAACGCTCGCATGACAGGCGAAGTGTATAAGCGCTTTCACCGACAACGGCGCAACTGCTTGGTGCTCCCGGGACTTCGCTCAGCAATAGCTGTTGTTGCGATTTGTCTTGGTTTCTATTCGGCAACAGCGCCGACTTTGCGAGCCGTTCCCCAACGAGATGCCTCCGGCGGGGATTCAGATGGGATTTCAGAACAGGCAATCATCAAAGCAACACCGGAGCGCGTCCCAGTCAGCGATGGAAGTGGCAGCACCGAGATTGAATGGGATACAGGGAACGGATCGATTGGTTTTGTCTTTGTCACTGAAGTTGGCGGAAAGCCGGTTCTTTTTGCGAATGCTTCGCGAGGTAAAGAGGTCGTCCCGTGGATCGGAAAACATACTTATGCCTTCGAACTTTATGGCGATGATCAGCGGCAGAGATTGCTCGCTAAAGTAACTGTTCTCGGATTTGCGAAGAGCGCGTCGTGGCAGCAGGCAGTGTCATGGCAAGTTGTCGGCCGCTGGGCGCTAATCATTGGTTTAGCAGCTATTTCGTATTTTGCAGTTTATCTCAGTTCGACTGGGCCGGTACGAACAACGTTTCCAACCGAACCGACGACGTCGCCCCGGCGGCTCCACGTTTCCCGAAACCTTCTGCTTGGAATCGTTGGATTAATTTGCGTCGACGGTGCCATCTTTCATAGCGGATTGTATGTCTCAATCCTGGCTCCAAGTTCGTACGCGGGACGTGTCTCGAGAATTACGCAAGCTGAAAAGGAGCGTGTTCCATCAGGTCTGAAAGAGGTGCTGGTTCTCGGTGATTCACGCATAGCCGAGGGATTTTCAACCACACTGGCGAATGAGCTTGGTTCGCCCGCTGGGCTCAAGTTTGTTAGTCTCGCCGATCCCGCCGCATCTGCTAACACATGGTATTACATGGTTCGGGAAGTGGATCCGACCATGCGACGATACGCGGCGATCGTCGTTCCTTACGGCATCGGCTATGAACCAAACAGCGCCGATCCCCTCCGGATTTCTATGACAGCTCCGCTACTGCGATATGTAGACTGCTTCCATTTTGCCTCTGGTTTTCAACGATGGTCCGGCCGGTTCAGGGCATTTATCGCGTGCATACTACGAGGCTCAGCGTACCAGGACGACGTTGCCGATCTTCTTGCGCATCCCGTGGCGCGAATGAGAAGTATTCGACAGGCCGACAAAATGCACTCCGGACGAGAGTACAAAGGACGGGATTACGATCTTGTGGGGACATCCTACGATGCAGCGACAGGGCAGGTAACGTTCGCGCCGAAATTAACAGAAGCTCAGAGGTTGGCTTTCCGGAAAAGCTTGATTCAACCATCGCAGTCGGACACGGAGTACTCCCTCAAACTACAACGCGAGTGGATCCCACGAATAATGGATCGCTATTCGTATAGTCAGACTCCGATCGTCCTTACGCCTCTTCCCCGCGGTCCATTTCTAGAGCTTGCCGGATTTTCACTGGGACATGAATCCGTTCTTCCAAGCTCTGTCGTTGAGAGAACCAGGTTTTCGCTGCCCGGACACACATTCGATTTTCTGGAACAACCGGAATACTACTTTGATGCATTCCACCTTAACGCTAGGGGTCGCCAGAAATTTACGGACACGCTTGTATCCGAGCTACTGGGATGCCTTGGATCGGCTGATTGGAAACCACAAGGTACCTCTGAGGCGGAACTGGCTGTGAATGGAACGCGGGCAACTCATGATGCGAACTAGGTTGCTAACCTAACGACAGCTGCATGCTATTTAACAGCTTCCAGTATTGGATCTTTTTTTCATCGTGGCGGCGCTGTTTTACAGCGTCCCATTTCGCATCGGAAAGTTCTTACTCCTAGGTGCGAGCTACATCTTTTACATGTGGTGGGATCCGCGATTCATCGTGTTGATTCTGACTTCGACAGTAGTTGACTATTTCCTTGGAATTTGGATGGAAACTGCAAGCGGTCGCCGTAAGAAGTTTCTGCTTGTGGTTAGCCTCGTAGTTAACCTTGGAATTCTGGGTTTTTTTAAATATTACGATTGTTCCCTTCGGCCTTCAGATCGCGCCTTGAACGGGCGATTCGCTTAGAGACAGGTTAATTAAGCACCCGAGGTTTATTTTCGCTCAAACCATGGTTTTGAATCCTTGCCGACTGCGGCCTGGGCACACAAAGGCGGTGGCAGAGCGATAACCTTGGAGCGGGTGGATTATACACCTACCTGTTGGCGACGTACAGCGGCTACGGCACCGAAGTCTGGTGCGTCGGTAATCTGAATGGAATAGTAGCCATTCCTTTCCGAAGCGCCTGGTACCACCTTACCGGATGGACGCTTTTTGCCGCAGTCAGTATCGGGGTCCCGGACGGTGGCGTTACAGTAATGTTACTCGGTGTCGCTCTCGGTGTGCTCGCGTTGGCGCGACGCTTCCTCGTGCGTTAGCGGCCGCACTCAATTGAAGAAGCGCAAAAGACCATATGCCTGTTGCAAAACCCATACGCGAGAACAAATCAATCGCCGTTATGCTGGCATGAAAGAATACCGTGCTACAAAGCTGATTGGAATTTTGGGAGTCACTGGAGGACTAGCGATCTTGCTCGGTTTCTCTGCCGAAAGAAGTCACTCGACAAGACCTGTGCAAGTACCGGTGCCGCCGCCCGTTTCGGACTCATCGCCTTTGCCGTCGCCTGCTCCTTTCCGTATTCCGAATCTCGCCCTTACCCTCCGCTGCTCAACATTGCGATTCACGAACAGCAAATGTCCGCCGCCCGATCACGGCAAAAGCCGTGCGTCAGGCAGCATTCAAATACAATGGCGTTGCGAATTTTTGTGGATTCCTGGCAGCACTTCCTGCCAATGTCAGTGTATTCGATCCAAAACTTGGAACAACACGCGTGCTTGAGCTTAGAACTTCTCATCCTTTCCTCAACTCATCCAGCCACTCCATCCCCTCCATAATCACCTTCGCCGGCAGGCCGAAGTCGATCAGGCACGCGATCTCGTCCGCACCCGCGCGCGCGCAAGCCTCCACCATCTTCGCCGTCGATTCCCGCGCGCCCATCAGCGCCGTCCTCTGGTAATAGCGCTCGAACGCGTATTCCAGCATGTCCGCCATCTTGCGCGGCGGCATGTCCTTGAGAGGCGACTCGCTCACCACCTGCCACAAATCCGCCGAGCTTTCCAGGTAATGCTTGAACGGCTCCCGAACCGTCTCCTTCACCGACTTCTCATCGCGCCCCACGAACGTGTGCAACGTCAACGTCACCCGCCCCGGACCCGCATGACCCGCCTTCGCCCGCGCCGCGCGATACGCCGCGATTTTCTCCGCGAGATCCTCGACGCTCTGGAACAACAGCGCCGTCAACACATTGAAACCCTTGTCCCCCGTCTCCACGAAACGCTCCCGCCCGCCCGAACACGTCAGCCACACATTCAACACCTTCTGCACCGGCAACGGATGCACCGTCACGCTCACGCGCTCGCCCTTGCCATTCACTCCCGCGTAAGGCTCGCCCGCCCACATCCGCCGCACCGCCTCGATGCCCTCGAACGTGATCGCCGCGCGCTCCGCGTAAGCCTGCGGCGCGAAGAGAAAGTCATTCGGGTTCCAGCCCACGGCGAACGAAATGTCCACGCGCCCGTGCGACAGATTGTCCACCATGGCCCATTCCTCGGCCACCCGCACCGGATGATGCAGCGGCATCACCACGCTCCCGGCGCGGATGCGGATGCGGCGCGTCGTCTCCGCCAGCACCACGCCCGAGAGCGCCGGATTCGGGAACATCCCGCCGAAGGCATGGAAATGCCGCTCCGGAATCCACACCGCCTCAAAGCCGCGTTCATCGGCGAAGCGCGTGCTCTGGCGGAACAGATCG
>DASYSX010000259.1:0-10159 GCA_036002955.1 Candidatus Udaeobacter sp.
AGACGCGCAGAGCTCGCGGACGTTAACAATCTTTTAGCATTTCCGAGGAGCATTTTAATTAACGGTTCATGCGAAGGTCGGGTGACGCTTAGGCATGCAAACGATCGTCATATCGGTCCAGACGCGCGATGTGGACTTGGCGGCAAAAGAACCCCTAGTGATCACAATAAACGGACGCGTTCGAGCCGTTGTACGTGCTGGCGAGAAAAACGGCGCAACTAAATCGAATGAGGCGGCATCGCCATTTTGGACTTGGTTTATCGAAAACCCGCGACCAAATGCTCGAGGTCAATTTCGGCAGGCGTGAAGCTGCAGTAGGACGTCGGTCTCAGCAGTCTGTGGAAAGATGCCAGCGTTTGGGAAGTCTTTGTTTCGTTTAATGCCTCCATCGCGCGAGTGACGCTTTGTTGAGTCGAAGGAATTTTAATTGAGGCTAAAAGCAGTTGGAATTGCGGCTGGAATTGTAATCTCGACCGCGGCCGCCGCGGAAAATGCCGACTGGTTTGGCGACCGATTGTTCGATGCGTTCGCGGATGATTTGCGCTCGCCGGCGTATGAAGCACCGGCGCCTAATGCATCGCCACAGCAGCGGCGCATCCCGCCAGCGCCGTTTGATTCGCCGCCGTTCCCATCCGCTGATTGGCAAATTGGTGGAACACCAATCATTGGCGACGCGAATAATATCGCGCCGTGGCCGCTGATGGAAGCGATCTATGCCGGGCCAAATGGCGAGGCGTGGAAGAAGAGCAGAATCCAAATCTACGGTTGGGAATGTTTTTCCTGGAACGTGAGCACCTCGACAAATACGTCGCGCACGCCCAACGCGAATTTTCCTCTCATCTACGATCTGCGGCCGAACCGATTCGAGCAAAATCAGTTCGTGCTCTACGTCGAGCGCGTGCCTAACGAGTGCCAGAAGGACCATATCGACTGGGGCTTCCGCGTCTCCAGTGTTTATGGCCTCGACTATCGCTTCATGATTTCACGCGGGCTCTTCAGCGATCAACTCCTGAAGCAAAACAATTACTACGGCTTCGATATGCCGATGATATACGTCGATCTCTATCTCCCGCAGATTTTCCAGGGAATGAATGTCCGGATCGGCCGCATTATTTCAGAGCCGGACATCGAAGCGCAGCTCGCGCCTAACAACTTAATGGCAAGCCACTCGCTCGTTTACGGATTCGATAACTACACACAAACAGGGATTTTCACGACTACAAAAATCAATAGTCAATGGACACTGCAAATTGGCTTGTCGAACGGCACTGACGTGGCGCTCTGGCAAAAGGATCCCGGAAATCAACCAACCGGCACGGTGATGATTCAATGGATCTCGCCGACTCAAACCGATTCCATTTATGCCGGGGACAATGCGTTTAACAACGGCGAATTCGGATACAACAATCTGCAACAGATTGTCGGAACATGGACGCACAAGTTTAACGAAAAAATCTATACCGCGACAGAAGCGCTCTACATGTACATGAACGATGCAACCACTCATCCTACGAAGGATGTGCCTTTTCAGAGTGGTTCGTTCCCGGTGAAGCCCGGTTATGCGCCGGAATGGGGCATCCTCAACTACACGATGTTCCGAATCGCACCGAGCGCGTTTCTCACTTTCCGCAATGAATTTTACAATGACGTCGTAGGTAGCCGTACCGGCCACGCAACGAAATACTCCGAGCATTCGTTAGGCGTGACGTGGTGGCCGGGCAAAATCATTACGTTGCGGCCTGAGCTGCGCTTTGATCACTCTTACGATACGGCCGCGTTCGATAACGGCGGGCGAAGAAACCAGCTCGTCGGGTCGATGGACGTCATCATTCACTACTGATGATCCCGACGAACCTTAAGCGGCCTCGTAATGTGGATTGGAAGCGAGCGGCCGCGATCCTTTATGGCGATTGGGGTACGAGTAAAGCCTACGTCATTGGGCTGGCATTCGCTGTCGCCGGATACAGTTCCTTCTGGTTGATCGCCGCCATGTGCGTGCTGACTGCGCTCGTCGGAATCAACTACATGATCATCTGCCGGCTGTACCCTGACGGCGGCGGCGTCTACGCGAGTGTTCGCCATCGTAGCGAAGTTATCTCGATCATCGGAGCATTCCTGCTCATAGCCGATTACTTAGTAACGGCGGCAATCAGCGCCCTTTCTGCCTTTCAATACCTGGGAGTGCCGCACCCGGAAAAATTTGCCGCCGTGGCGATCCTTCTTATCGGCTTGCTCAATCTGCTAGGGCCGAAACAAACTGGCGGGCTCGCCTTCCTCGTTTCAATCCCGACTGCGCTCGTAGTGATCACGCTGGGTCTTGTCAGTCTGCCGCACCTCGGCCAAGCGTTTGCTCACGTGCAACCGCTGCACGGAACTCTTACGCAAAACTGGGCGGGCTTCGTCGGAATTGTGCTCGCGCTGTCCGGGGTGGAAGCAATAGCTAACGCCACCGGCGTAATGAAACTTGATCCTGGCACCACAGATGAGCGTCCATCGGTGGTTAAAACATCTACACCGGCAATTCTGGTCGTGATGATTGAAGTCTGCGTTTTCACAGCACTTCTCGGCCTAGCCATGAACGCCCTGCACGGCCTGCAGATTGTAAACGGAGACGTGAACGCCCCCGGCGCGGAAGGCGTGCGCGATTACATGCTGCGTTACATGGGCCAGGTTTTTGTCGGCGGCACCCTGGGCCCGGCTCTCGGTCATGCCTTCGGTTTCATTGTAAGCATCGTCTTTACCCTGCTTCTACTGTCAGCGGTCAACACCGCGGTCGTCGATCTAATCATGATCCAATTCCTGATGTCGCGTGATCGCGAGATACCAAGAATTTTCCAGCGCCTGAACAAATGGGGAGTGCCAAGCGCGGGTATGGTGCTCGCTACCGTCGTTCCCATGCTGCTGGTGCTTCTCGTCAAGGACATGGCTGGCTTGGCCGACCTGTATGCTGTTGGCGTAGTCGGGGCTATCGCAACCAACCTCGGCGCGACTTCAACCGACCGGAAACTTTCGATCAAGAGGTTACCGCGCACGGTGATGTTCGGAACTTTTCTAGTTATGGCTGCGATTGAAATATCGTTGCTGATCGACAAACCGAATGCGCGATATTTTGCGGTTACCATTCTTGCAGTCGGATTAATACTGCGCGGGCTCGTTCAAGAACGTCGAATCAAGAAGGAAGGCGCGCCTCAGCTAGCGCCGGAGAGATTGCCAATTAAACTGGCTCGCTCATCCGGCGAAGCGAAGGCCAACCCGTTAGGCGGCGAATCAATTCTGTGCGCGATTCGAAGCGCCGGGCGGACACTCGACTTCGCATTGCGCGACGCGCATCAAGCGGGCGCTCGCCTCTATTTGCTCTTCGTCCGCGAACAGCCGTTCATGACCGAACAAGATGTAAAACGCAAATGGCAGGAAGATCCCGAAGCGAGCGCAATTTTCGCCGAAGCGAAACAAAAAGCCGGCGACCAACAACCCCTCTTCGCTTACGCCGTTAGTCCTTCCGCTGCAGAAACGATTGTCGATGTTGCGGCAACACTCGGTGCCTCGCGGGTGATTCTAGGCGCGCCGCAACGTAGCGCCGTGGTTAACCTGCTTCGAGGAAATGTTATTCGCGAAGTGTCGAATTCGTTGCCAGATGAAATCGACCTGTTGGTCTATGCGTGAAGATGAACGACAACTTCGATTTCCGCAGTCTGCGGAAACATGTCGAGCGGCGTGACCGATTCGATGGCAAATTTCTCGTGCAAATTCTTCAAGTCGCGCGCCAGCGTTGGCGGATTGCACGACACGTAAATCAATGTCTCCGGGGCAAGATCGGTTATCGCCTTGCGAACTCCTTCGGTGAGTCCCGTTGCGGGTGGATCGATGATAATTGTCAAGGAACGACGGCTTCCCAGCCGTCGTGTTTCACCCTCGAGGGCTAAGAAGCCGTCGCTCCTTGTTAGTTCACCTTCGATATCACCTGCGATGTATGTTTCTTTCTCATTCGCATTTTCATTCGCAGCAGCGATAGCGAACCGGTCCCAATCAATCCCAATTACGCGCTCAAATTTGTCGAGCAACGCTTTCGCAAAAAATCCGGCACCGCAGTAGGCGTCGATCAACACTTCCTGATTTGGTGGAACGAGATCCACGATTAAATTCCGCAACGTCTGTGCGATCTCGTCGTTTACCTGCGAAAAAATGCGGGACTCGGCCGCACTCCGCAGTGTGTAATGTCCGTCCCGCACATGTTTTTGTTCACGCAATTCGGCAAGGGTGTGATTGACTTCCTCGCGAGAGATCGGGCAACGCTCGATATCAATTAGATGATGTGAATCGCGCCGAAAAAAACCGATTACATCGTCTTGCGCGTGCACGGTAATGCGATTGCGATATGCGTATTGCCTCGGCGATGGGATTATCGGACGCATCGGAATATCCTTCAGTTTCCCGATTCTCTGGAGCGCGTCGCGTACCTGGCGCCATTTGATAGCAAGCTGATGTTCGTAAGCGATATGCTGATAGGAGCAGCCGCCGCATCGGCCGAAATACGGGCACTTTGGCGCGACGCGGTTTGGTGAACTCTGCTTAACTTCGACCAGTTCTGCCTCAGCGAACTGCTTCTTTTCCCGGGTGATTTCGGCGGAAATCAGCTCTTGCTCAATCGTGTAAGGAACAAAAATCGCCTTGCCTTGCTCCCGCGCCACGCCTTTCCCGCCAAAGGCAATGTCTTCGATTTTCAGGTCGACAACGCGCATATCATTAACACCCTGCTTCAGCTGGGTGTGTTCGACAACGAGAGGCTGTAACTGCTTTAGCAGTTTTCCGCTCTGAGAGAAACCGCTGAAGCGGTTACATTACCATGCGCAGTGAACACCGCGCTGAAGCGCGGTGTTAATGAGGGGCTAGATGAACTATTTTGGGACAAACACAGGTGCAGCGGTCAAGCGATCCAACACACGCCGCTGTTGATTCCCTCAGCCAAGTGTTACGTCGGCGCCAAGCGCCCGTTCGATTGCGGCTTCAAGGTTGTCGAGCTTGATCGGTTTGATGAGATGCTCGGAAAAGCCAGCCTGCAAACTTCGTCCGATATCGACGTCATTACCAAAGCCACTAATCGCAATTCCCGGAACGTTGGCGATCGCGCGCAATTGCATCATCAGATCCATTCCGGTTCCATCCGGAAGAGCAATATCACTGATGAGCAGATCGAATTTGTTGCGTGCCGCAGCTTCCATGGCCGATCGGACGTCGTGCGACACCGCAACCAGATGCCCGCGACGCGCCAGCAATTTTTCCAGTGCAGCGCAGGTGTCCTGATGATCGTCCACCAGCAGAATCTTCAAAGCTTGTCGCGCCAAATGAGTGGTGACTGCTTCTGCAGCAACGCCAGCGGCTTCATCTTGCGGAAGAGTTTGCATCGATAATGTAAAGGTTGAGCCGCAATTGGCTCCGCCGCTTTGTGCAGTCAGCCTGCCGTCGTGGGCCTGCGCGAGAGATTTTGAAATGGCCAGGCCCAGACCGAGCCCTCCAAAACGATGCTCAAACGAGCGGTTGCCTTGTTCGAATGGATCAAAAATGCGCTGCATAACTTCAGGCTCGATGCCTATGCCCGTGTCGCGGACGCTAACGGTGAAAAGTGTTTCGGATGGATTGTCCGAGGAGATTGTGATGTCTCCACCTTCGGGTGTGAATTTGATGGCGTTCTTGAGCAAGTTCCAAATGATCTGCTGAAACTTTGCGGTATCGGCAGTCACGAGATGAGTCTTCGCCCGTAAATTGACATGCACATTGAGTTTTTTGGATCTCGCCTCGGCGCGACAAATCTCGACGACGTTCGACACCGCCTGGTGCGCATCCATTGGAGCGAAACGCAATTGCATTTTGTCTCTGGCAATTCGCGTGAAGTCGAGCAGGTCATCAATCAATTGCGTTTCCAATTCGATATTGCGACGGATCATCGCCAGCGATGCTTTTGTATCTTGAGTTTGTGACGCCTCTGCTTCGAGCGAGTCCAGCGCAGAAATGACTGGAGTAAGTGGCGTGCGCAGTTCATGTGAAAGCATCGCCAGAAAATGGTCTTTGGTGCGATTCGCCGCTTGGACGATACTTTTTTGCTGCTGAAGCTTTTCCTCGATACGCCGTCGCTCAGCCATGCCAGCGGAAAGTGCCATCGCCGTTATGGCCAGCACTGCTGTCCACGATTGCACAGTGAGCAGCGACTGATTCTCACTTTGACCGGCGAATGGCCCGAATCCGTGGACTGTTCCCCACACCGCTATTACGGACAGAATGAAAATACCCGTAGCAGTTTCGCGTTGAGTGAAGCGGAACGCCGTCCAAATGACAATCGGACCACAAATGAAAGCGATGGGATAATTTTTGGTAGAGATCTGCAGCCAGCCACCAAAGACAACTGCGCTCAATAACGTTAACGACAGAAGCAGGACGCCAACTTCTATCGCCTCCTCTTCTTTCCAGGTTATTTTCCACCTAATGCCCCAAAGAAGAACCAGCGGAGTAAAAATCAGGTCGCCCGTGACATCGCCAAGCCACCAGGTAAACCAAATCGCGCCGTATTTCGTCCAATCCGCAAAGCCTTCCAGCGCCAGGCTGGTAACACCAAACGCCGGGCTTAGCACAGCGCTGATCGCTACGGCGAGCGCAAATTTGAAAACACCCTGTGGCCGATCAAATACATTCCTGCCGCCGGCGAAGCGGTTCACCAGCCATGCGCCGGCTACAGCTTCAAGTGTATTACCGGTTGCGATGGCAAGCGATGTGGCGACCGTTCCCGCTGTCGTTAGGTTTACCACGAATGCACCGATAAAGATCGCCGGCCACGCTCGATACCCGAGCAAGAGCATTGCAGCCAGCGCGATTCCTGCCGGCGGCCACACGGGTGATGCACTCGCATGTAATGACGCCAGGTGTAAGCCAATCTTCCCGGCGATGAGATAAATGATCGCGAATACGACGATGAGCGGCAGCCCCGAAAAACGTCGCGATTGCATGGTCCCAATCCCTTTAGGCTCCATCACTTTGACGCCGACGCCACGGCGATTTTTCCCCGGAACGGACGCTAGTTAAAATCGTGGTGCGTATCGCGCACGTACGGGTATTTCGACTCGTTACCGACTTCAGGGGGAAATTCCGCGTAACCGCCATGGATATAAGGAATGTCGGAGGGCAGCAAAGGCTGATAGCTGTCGCGCCAGATTGGAAACGGAAAGGTAAGGATCTCAACAAGACCGGCCACTTGGCGCGCCGCGGTGCGGCCCGCTCCCTTCCAAACGCCGTAGCCGGCTCCGGCGGAATTACCTTCGGTTTGGTTGATTTGGTTAACAGTCGTAAAGAACTCAGTGGGAGCGATGATGAGGTTCGAGATACCGCGGCCGAGTTTTCGCGTCGGGCCATAATCGTTCCCGGGCGGGTCTTGGATATCAGCGAACGCTCCGATGGCAAGGCTAACGATCGCAACTGAGGCAAGAACAATTTTCATAGGGGTTGGTTAGCAGTTAAATGATTCAGAACGGCAAAGGCAATACTTTATTTTTGGTGTTCTGATGCAGCGTCGTTTTTCGTTTTCAACATGGAAAGCCAGATAGTAATTCCCAGAATAAGCACAATGATTCCTAGTGAGATGATCCGGGGAAACGGCAGATATTCCGCAGTAATCATTTTGAGGCCCACGAATCCGAGCACCAGCGCCAGTCCGGCTCTGAGATAAATGAAACGGTTCATCAGACCTGCCAGCAGGAAGTAAAGCGATCGCAAGCCAAGGATCGCGCAGATGTTGGACGTATAGACAATGAATGGATCTTGACTGATCGCGAAGATAGCCGGGATGGAATCCACTGCGAACGCCAGGTCCGTGATTTCAATCACGATCATGGTCAGAGCAAGCGGCGTGAACATCCAGCGTCCATCCATGCGCACTCTGAAATCTTGGTTGTGAAATTCATTTGTGATCGGAAGAATTCGGCGACAAAACCGCATCACGCGCGTTTCGCGAAAATCTTCGCCAAGATGCTTCCCGAAAAGCATGCGCGCTGCCGTGATCAGCAGGAAAAGACCGAAGATGTACAGGACGAAATGAAACCGTCGCACCAAAGCGATGCCGAACAGGATCATGGTGCCGCGCATGATGAGAGCGCCAATAATTCCCCAGACCAATACCCGGTGTTGTGCACGGGGTGGAACCCGAAAATGCGTGAAGATGAGCACGAACACAAAAATGTTGTCCATGCTCAGGGAGTACTCGATCAGGTAGCCGGTAAGAAAATCCAGTCCATGATGCGGCCCTTTCACACGCCAGACGACGGCGTTAAACGCCAGCGAAACGATCACCCAAAGAATGCTGCGCCTCGCCGCTGCGCCCATGCTCAATTCGCGGCCGCGTACGCGGAAAGTGAACAGATCGATCCCAATGGCAATGAACACACCGACGTGAAAGGCGATCCAGAACCAGATGCTCGTCGTCACGCGGGGGAGGGTTTCATGCGCAAAGCCGTGCGGCAATCGCAAATTGCGCGACGAGCCGAAGGGACCTATACGTCACAGGGGCGCATTTGTCCCCACCAATGGATGCTGAATTAGAAAAACTCGTCGAAGCTGGCAAGCTCACTACGAAATCTGCCGGCCAACTGGAAAAGTTAACACCGGGTACATTTTGCCTGCACAAAAGTTGGGGGTTCGGTCGCGTCCGCGAATGGAACCTCTTGCTAAATCAGATCGTCATTGATTTCGCAACGAAAAAGTCTCATCCGATGCAGGCGCAATACGCGGCAGAGAATGTGATGCCGCTGGCGCCGGAACATTTTCTAGTCCGCAAGTCAACGGACATTGCATCGATGAAAAAACTGGCCCGGGAGAATCCGGTGGCTCTGGTGCAAAACATTTTGGAAAGCCTCGACGGCAGCGCCAGCGCACAGCAGATCGGAGACTGGCTGATTGGCGATATCTTTACCGAAGCAGAGTGGAAACGCTGGTGGGAATCAACGAGAAAAGCGCTTAGAGCAAGCGGCGGATTTTCGATTCCTGCAAAAAAGACGGACCCGATCCAAATTCGCGGCGAAGGAGTGTCGCACACCGATGAGCTACTGGCAGCATTCCATAAGGCCAAGCAGCCAAAGCAACAAATCGCGGCAGTCGAACAGATCATAAATTCTTACGAGCAATTCAAGGAACCTGAAAAACAACTTCAGCCGATCGTCGTGGCGATCGAGAACGCAGCGGCGCGCAACCAGAAATTGCATCCCGAACTGGCATTCCAACTCATCATTGCGCGGGATGATTTGCTCGCGGGTGTTCCTTCACTGCACACCACACACATTGGTTTGACTCTTCACAAAATGATTGTGGACGAAGAAAAGCGTCTGAGCTCGATCCTGCCAAATTTGCCGGCAGCAAAAGAGAAACGCGTTTTGCAAGCGCTGCCGGCCGCGCTGGGAACAGGCTGGACAGAGCGGGCTTTGCGTCTCATGGAAGCGAGGCACGGCCGAATGGTGGCGCAGATTCCGCGTATCTTGAACGAAACAGGGCAACACGCTGAACTTCGAACGATGCTGGAACGAAGCATTCGCGAACATTCGGCCACGAGCGAGATGCTCATTTGGTTGTGCGGGGAAAAGAAGAATTGGGACGACCTGATTAATCCGGATTTGCTCTGGGCGATCCTCGCGGCGCTAGAGCGCGAACAGCATTATGCTACCCCTCGCGCCAGCAGATTGTTGAAGGCGTTGGTTGATGACCGGGAACTGCTTGGGGAGATGTTCAAAAAGGTCGATGTCGGTTTGGCGCGCGATGCGATGCGACGTCTCCAAGTCACGCCACTGTTCGATGAGCTGACCAAACGATCGCTCCTGGCACGGATGGTTAAAGTTTATCCGGAACTCGAAAGCATGATCGCCGGCGCAGAACCGCAGGAAAAGGCCGCGCTCATTGTCTCCTGGAGCAGTTTAGAAAAACGCCGGGCAGAATACGAAGAGATCGTGAAAGTAAAAATTCCTGAGAACACCAAGGAAATCGCCATCGCCCGGTCTTACGGCGATCTGAGCGAGAACTTTGAATTCAAAGCGGCGAAGCAAATGCAAAGCGTGTTGATGCGACGGAAAGCCGAGCTGGAACAGATGCTGCACGACGCGCGCGGCACATCATTCGAAAATCCTGATACGAC
>DASYSX010000260.1:0-3115 GCA_036002955.1 Candidatus Udaeobacter sp.
CGGCCGTATTGAATTTCGCTCGCATTGCCCAATTCACCGCGGCGCTGCGCGCGTTCTAATTCAGTCCGGAATCGATCGATCTCTTCCTTTACTTTCCGTTGCTCGTCGATAACCGCTTTTTCCTTTTGCCACTCGGCTTTAAGCGCATTCGATTTTTCTTTTAGCTCAGCCAGTTCTTTTTCGAGCTTTTTCAGACGTTCTTTGCTCGCCGGATCTTTCTCTTTCTTGAGCGCCTGGCGTTCCATTTCATGCTGCATGACCTGGCGCTCGATCACGTCGATTTCTGTGGGCATCGAATCGAGCTCTATTTTCAGACGCGACGCTGCTTCATCGACCAAGTCGATCGCCTTGTCTGGCAAGAACCGATCAGTGATGTAGCGCTGCGACAGCACCGCTGCTGCGACTATTGCCCCGTCGGTGATCCGCACGCCATGGTGCACTTCGTAGCGCTCCTTTAAGCCGCGGAGGATAGCAATTGTATCTTCAACAGTCGGCTCGTTCACGAGCACCGGCTGGAAGCGTCGCTCCAACGCCGCGTCTTTCTCGATGTATTTGCGATACTCATCGATCGTAGTCGCGCCGACCGTGCGCAGTTCGCCGCGCGCCAGCATCGGCTTGAGCATATTCGACGCGTCGACCGAACCTTCGGCTGCGCCCGCGCCGACGATCGTGTGCAATTCATCGATGAAGAGAATGATCTGGCCCTGCGCATCGGTTACTTCTTTCAAGAACGCCTTCAGGCGGTCTTCGAATTCGCCACGGAACTTTGCGCCCGCGACCATGGCGCCGATGTCCATTGCGATGATTCGTTTGTTCTTTAGCGAATCAGGCACGTCGCCGCTGATGATGCGGCGCGCCAGACCTTCGACAATTGCGGTCTTGCCAACACCCGGATCGCCGATGAGCACCGGATTGTTTTTTGTTCGACGCGAAAGCACTTGCATGACGCGCCGGATCTCGTTGTCGCGTCCGATCACCGGATCGATCTTGCCGCGCCGCGCTAACTCCGTTAGGTCGCGCCCGTACTTTTCCAATGCCTGAAATTTCCCCTCGGGATTTTGATCGGTGACCCGCTGCGAACCGCGCACCTGCTGAAGCCCCTGCATCAACTTGTCCCGGGTGCCGCCCAGATCCTTCAGCAATTTTGCCGCACGAACGTTCGCGCCGGCTAATGCGAGCAGATAATGCTCAGCACTGGTGAATTCATCCTTGAGCTTGGACATCTCCTTCTCAGCGCTGTCCAGCACGGTGCGCAGTTCGTTCGAAATGCGCAGATCGGCCGCGCTGCCGTGGATTTTGGGCCGGCCCTCCAACTCCGAACGAAGCCGTTCCTGTAACTGATCAACATTTGTCCCAATCTTCTCGAGGAGCGGACGTGCTATTCCCTCGCTCTGATTCAGAAGAGCAGAAAGAAAATGTTCGTTGGTGATTTCGGAATTGTTCAGTTGCGACGCGAGGTCCTGCGCCGCCTGCAGCGCTTCCTGCATTTTCTGCGTGTATCGGTCGATGCGCATGGTTCAAAATACTAAACGCACGGCGGTTTCCAATCCGCCGTTTTTTGAACTGTGAACATCCTTTCGGCTTCCGGCGGGTACGGACTGACGGTTATGATCGCACGCGATGCGCGAGGATACGCGTTCCCTGTGGGAACAGTACGATTCAGAAGTAGAGCCGTGGCGGCGTGGGCGCGCGTTTCTGATCTGGCTCGGGACACTCACCGCCATCAGCGACCTTTTTGCCTGCGGTGTTTTCATTTTGGGCGGTCAAATTGAATCAGTTTTTCTCTTTGCCGCGATACGGATTGTGTTTTGGATCCAGTTTTACTTCATCTGGATCGGTGTCCATTGGGTGCGCTGGTTGCAGGGAATGTTCAACGTGGCCCATGGTTTCGTGCTGTTCTTTTGGAGCCTGCAGAACGAATCCGGAGCGGTCATGACATTTGGCATGTTCATGATGGGCACTGGCATTTATCTAGCGTTCGCGCCTTCGGTGTACTTCTTCGCTAAACGGCAGCAAGCAAAGCGGAGTTGGAGGGAGTCGCTGCTTATCGCGGCGGTGTTCGGAATCCTTTTATTGACCTTGACTGCAGGCGTGCTCGGACTGTTTCGATATAAGATTCGGATCCAAGAGGACGCAGTGAATTTTGCCGACTTTGCCTTCGGGCGCATTTTCACAGAACACGACACATATTTTCTCCTTGATAACGTAACGGCACGCTTGCTTGAGCCGCCGTTTGGGCGTGGTTATCTGACGAAGTTTTTGCAGGACGCCACGATTTTCGCGGGCGACGTGCAACAAATCCAAAGAACTACCGAGCGAATCGCCGTTCGCTATGGCTTTCCATTCAACCTTTTTGCTGAGACTGAAGTGCAATCTGAAGGAGTCGGTGCACGGGGGCACGTTATTCTACGCATGCAGATCGTTGGAACTGCCGGCGACTGGAAGATCGACAATGCTCAGTGGTGGTATCCCGATGGGCTGCCACGCCAGCAGCAGGTCAAAAGACCACGGTAACCTGCGCTCAAACACTTTGCGCGCAGCGCAAGTTCGCCGCGGATTCGATCGCCTTCATTGCGGTTGAGAAGCATTCGGCTATGAGTGTCTGCGATGAATCCGCAGGAAAAATCGGTTGGATCGAAGTCACTGGCGCTACTGCGTCAGGGGCCGTTTCGCCGATACATCATCGGTTCTCTCATTTCCGACAGTGGCACGTGGATGCAGATGATGGCCCAAAGCTGGGTGATGAGCGGACTCACGAACAAGGCGATTCTGCTTGGGCTGGTTAACTTCGCTGCGGGATTACCGGCGCTGATACTTGCTCCGGTGGCAGGCTCGTTGGCTGACCGCTTGGACAAACGCAAGATCCTGGTGGCCACGCAAATTGCGCAAATCATCTTTGCTGTGGCGTTGGGATTTTTGGTAATGAGTGGTCATGTGCGCATCTGGCACATTGTTTTCTTTGCGTTACTGCTGGGGATTGCTTTCGCATATGAAATGCCGGCTATTAGTGCGCTCGTGCCGGAGTTGGTGAAGCGCGATGAGATCGCGGCAGCCGTTGCTCTCGATAGATCAGTGTTCCATGGATCGCGTTTAATTGGTCCCTCGGTGGCCGGTT
>DASYSX010000261.1:0-5743 GCA_036002955.1 Candidatus Udaeobacter sp.
CCTGAGTCTTTTACCATCGTAGCCAACGAGATCTGCCGCCTGCAGGGGCTTTGTGTTTCCAGCTGTGCTTTGATCAGTGGGATCTATAGCGGCAGCCTTTTTCTCACATCCGGCTGAAAGCAACATCGTCGGCAAAATCAGTGCGACGAACGTCGAGCGAAACACGATTTTCAAACGCCTAACGAATCGACCAGAATAGGTGCAGGCGAGGTTTAGTGTCACATCAGCCTTCATAAAACATTCTTCAGTTTTCAGTGCTGCGGCCAGCAATTGGTCAGGCTTTGCTGCCTTTAGACGCGCGGCCTCGCTTCCATGTGCTGCGCACAAACCAAAGCGTGCCGAGCGTGCCGGCAAAGAGAAAAAGAAGAGTTCCACCGCCGATGACGAGTGAGACAATATTTGGAACCGGCCATGGCTCGAAGCCGCGCGCAGTCAAGAGGTTCTTGTAGTAGAACGCCTGGTAGGCCGCACTACAGAACCGTACGAAGAGAATCGCCGAGGCGAACGCATAGAGGGCGGAGACCAATCGATACATCCCACGGTCGAAGTGTCGCTCGGCGACGTAAGTAGCGACGAGAACAGCGAAAGTCAGAGTGATCCAGATCTGAAAGATCGAATCAGTGAGAGCAAGCACCGCGTAGAGGGTGCTGTAGATTGCTTCCTGAGACATCGCGGTAGCTGGCATACCGAAAGCCTAACGAGAAACAGATAAGCCACGGCAGGGCTTCGTCACAAGCTCAGTGAACTTTCTTCGGACCGCGGACGCGCACTACTAAAATAGTTTTCTGGAGCTGAATTGAGCTACGGCCCGTAGCTTTTTGTGAATTTCTTTCGCGATTCTGTCTCCGGCTCGCCTGATGAGATCGGCGGTTTTTGCTCTACCGCGCCTGAGGTTGATTGTTCCGCCGGTTGTGTGGACGTGGGCGGAAACGGTTCAGGTTGTGCGGCAGTGTCCGGCGCACCCTCGCCGCCGCGAGCTAGATCGGGTCGCGACCCACCAGAGACTTCCACAAATGCCATCTGCAAATTGGAAACGGCATTGCGCAGGACCATCGTTTCTTCGTTTGTGAGATTGCCACGCGTTTTTTCCTGAATCATTTCCAGTTGATCGATGAACATCCTGGCCAGATCCAGATTGATTTCGGCTTCGCCGGTCTTTGGATTTGGAATTTGACCGAGGAATAGCGCCGCGTTTTGCGCATGCATCATCACGAATTCGATGAACCGCTGGGTCATCTCACCGGTCTGAACAGTTTTTTGGACTTCAGCCATAAAGGAAAGTGATGAGTGGTGGGTGACGAGTGATCAGGTCGCCTAGTGTATCACGAACGGGTTCTTTCGTCACTTGCCTGCCCGCTGTAGCCTCGGCGAAAGCGGGTCACTTCTTTTCCGGCGGTTGCACGGTGGCCAAAACGTAAGGTTGATCGCGAAAATATTTGGCAGCCACTTTTTTGATGTCGTCGAGGGTCACGGCGTTCACATCATGCTCGAGTCGCTTATAGAAATCGAAGCCGAGGCCGTAAACTTCGTCGAGCGCGCAGTGATAACCGAAAGCGTCGTTGCTTTGATTGGCGATCTCCTGTTGGCCGATCAATTTCTTTTTCGCACGCTGTAACTCTACAGGAGTAAGACCTTCGTTTGCCAGCTTGTGAATTTCGTCAAGAAAAGCGGCCTTCACCGGTTCGATTTTTTGCGGATCGGTTCCGAGATAAAACGCGAACAGTCCGGGCACGAGGCCCTGCATTTGAGCGGCTCCCACGTAGTAGGCCAAACCCATTTTCTCGCGAATGCGAACGAAGAATCGCGACCCGAGATCGCTGCTTGCTTCATCAATTAATTCCAGCGCGTAGCGATCAGGGCTGGACAAGCTCGCGCCACGGAAGCCGACCATGAGTACGCTTTGTGCCTTGTCTTTACGGCTCTCGACCGTCTCCGATTTAGTCAGCGGCATGGACGGCTTTGCGTCTGTCAGAGCAAGCGTGCCGGGCTGCATCTTTCCAAGCGCTTCCTCGACGAGTTGTTTTACCTCGGCTGCTTTAACGTCGCCGAAAACATAAAGCACACCGTTCTTCGCCACTACGTAACGATCGCGAAAATCGGCCAAATCCTTTTGCGTCAGGTGCTGCACAGCTTCGATCGAGCCGTTCGAACGCAAGGCGTATGGGTGCTGCGGAAAAAGCGCTTGTCGCATGATGTTGCGCGCAACGCTGGTCAATTGTTCGTCCTCCTGGTGGATCGAGGCAATCTGGATTTCTTTTTCGCGCGCAACCGCTTTCTCCGGGAACGTGGCGTTGAGCAACACGTCCGAGAGCATGTTCAGACCCAATTTCAAATCGGGCTTCATGACATCGACCGATACGCTGAAAGAATTGTTGCCGGCGTCGCTCGAAATGGAACCGCCCACGGATTCGAGCTCATTCGCAATTTGCTCGGCCGTGCGCGTCTTCGTTCCCTTCAACAGCACTTTCGCCATTAATCGTGTAATGCCGTTGTCCTCTGGATTTTCGGCGAGCAAGCCACCACGAAACACGACGCCCATACCCACGAGCGGCAGCCGATGATCTTCGCGCACGAGCAATCGCAAGCCGTTTGAGAGTTCGAATTTTTGAATCTCACCCGCGGCTACCGGTTTCACGGGCTCAGCTTTGCCGCTCAGGGAGCCTTTCGGATTTAACGAAACCACCGTGAGGTTGTTCTCGTTCAGATAAGTGCCGGCGACGCGCTTGACGTCATCGAGCGTCACTTTCTGAACCGCATCCAGGTATTCGCGACTAAAATTCAGATCGCGCGTGAGCATCCAGTTTGAACCAGTATCCGAAGCCTGACCGCGCATCGTAGTCAGTGCACCGAGATGCTGACCAAGCGTAATCTTCTTCGCCTTTTCCAATTCGTCCGCGGTCACGCCGCTCTGTTTCACTTCGTCAACGATTTGCAACGCCAATTGCTCGGCAGCTTCGCGCTTCTTCGGGTCGAGCGTGGCGTCGATGCCAAACAAGCCAGGATCGCCCGGCGTGTAGGAAAAAGCTGATACGCTAAATGCGAGACCGGCTTCTTCGCGCATGCGCCGATAAAGCCGCGAGCTGCGCCCTTCGCCGAGAATAGTCGAAAGTAAATCGAGGGCGGGAACGTCCGGGCTTGTAACTTCCGGAATATGCCAGGCCATCGCGAGATGTGTTAACTCTGTGGAAAATTCCCGGTGGACTTCTCGCCGGCCAAGTTGTGGCGGTTCTGAAGGAATGAAAACCGGCTTCAGCGATTTGCCGGGATAAGATTTAAACAAGTTGCCCAGCTGTTGCCGCACTTTTTCCGCATCCACATCGCCAACAACCACGAAGGTGAGATTGTTCGGCACGTAACGCGTTTTGTAATATTGCATCACCTGCTCTTGCGTAAGCTGGTTATAAATCTCCAGCTCGCCGATGACTGGAAATCGATATGGATGCCGCTGATACGCCGTCCCAAAAAGTAACAGACTCGCCATTCGATCCGGATCATCCATGCCCATAGCGAACTCGCGCCGGATAACTTCCTGCTCTTTGTTGTATTCCTCCGGCGGGAGGGTGGAATTCATCATGGCGTCGCTCAAAACTTCTAGCGCCCTGCTTACCCCATCTTTGGGCACGTCAATCCAAAAAACCGTCCGGTCAAAAGAGGTATAGGCGTTGATGTAACCCCCGACGTCTTGGATGCTTTGCGCGATCTCATTCGCAGACTGCGTTTTTGTTCCTTTGAACAGCATGTGTTCCAGAATGTGGGACAACCCTGCACCGAGATGCTGATCTTCATCGGTACTTCCGGTCGCGCACCACGCCTGCACGCTCGCCACCGGGGCGCTGTGATCTTCCTGCACGATGACGGTCAGGCCGTTTGGCAAAATCCATTTTTGCGCCGTGCTCGGCGGAAACGAAATCACTGCCGAGGATTCAGGTGGCGCAGCTTTCAAATTGACCATGGTAAATAATAGAGCCGCTGCGAGAAAACTCGCTACTGGGTTGCGATACATTACTGAGACATTCGATTAATAAGCGCCGTTGCGTGATTACCCGGGGGGTGATCAGATAACTGATGACCGACAGCCAGAGTGAAACGTTCGTTCAATTCACCTGGCAGAATTCACCGGTTCGACGGGGCTGGTTTTGACGCGGGCAATTGCGCCGGCGGTTTGATGATCGCCGGTTTCGCCGGTGCGAACGGTTTCACAAACGCTTCCTCGAAATCGTAAACGTTTTTAAAATCCTCTATCGAATCCTGCTCGGTTTTTCCGAAAACGCCCGCGCCGATCAGATTAAAAACCATGTGCCCCATGTCTTCGCAGGAACGGATGCCCCAGCTATCGAAAACCGTCATCACCATCGGACCGAATTCTTTGAGCGCGTACTGCCGAACGCCATCGAGCAATTCCGGGCCGCTCACATGACGCACGCTGACGCCCTTAACTTTCTTGTGTTGCTTGGTCGTGAAGTCTAGAGCGTCGCGCAAAAAGATATATCCGTCCCGCTGATAGCGAGGGTCGCTGGCCACAACCGACTCGAGAGCTTCGGCGAATCCAATTTTTTGCATAAATAGAAAACGCGCGTTTCAAAACGCGCAATGAAAGATAACGGCAAAGCCGAAAGGGGCAACTCCTTAGCGAGAAACGAAATCATGTCTCCCCACAAAATGGCAGGACGGCTCGCGGAGCCGTCCGCGCGGTTGGTTAACTATCCAGCGCGCCCGGCGGTCGCACCCTACCAGATCATCAATCTCCCATTTATGAGGATATCTGCTACGGGCGCGCTAGCGGAGTAGGCCTCAATCGCGGAACCGGTGTAAATCTCGGTGTTGTTGTTGCAGTAGGTGTCGGCGTTGTACTAGCCGTCGCGGTAGGTGTTGCCGTGGGTGTCGACGTTGCAGTAACCGTCGCGGTGGGTGTTGCAGTTGCGGTCGGAGTAGGTGAACCAGACGGTGCGCAGTATCTCCCGCCGGTGTTAAAATAGCTGCCGTTGTAGCCTCCCCAGGCGATCATTTCGCTGCCGGTCCAAACTGCCGTGGGAACGTATCGGGCAGTAGGCGCGTCGGTGATGCTGGTAGCTGTCCAACTGTCTGTGCCTGGATTGTATTTGCCGCCGGTATTGAAAATATTTGGCGGGTCCCATCCACCCCAGACGATCATTTCACTGCCAGTCCACACCGCCGTGTGCTGAAATCGGTTAGTGGGCGCATCGGTGGTGCTGGTGGCTGTCCAAGTGTCCGTGCCAGGCTTGTAACGCCCGCCGGTATTCAGAAAATCGTGGTCATCCCATCCACCCCAGATGATCATTTCGCCGCCGGTCCAGACTGATGAAGGAAAGCCTCGACCGGCCGGCGCGCCGGTTGTGGTGGTAGCTGTCCAGCTATCGGTGCCAGGATTGTATTTCCCGCCGTTATTCAAGGCATCACCACGGAAAAATCCGCCCCAGACGATCATCTCGCTACCGGACCAGACTGCCGTGTGCTCGTATCGGACCTGGGGCGCGTTGGTAGTGCTGGTCGCGGTCCAAGTATCCATGCTCGGATTGTATCGCGCGCCGGTGTTCAAATAGGCTCCGTTGAATCCACCCCAGACGATCATTTCACTGCCAGTCCACACCGCCGTACAGTCCTGTCGGCCACCCGGCGCGTTGGCGGTGCTAGTGGCTGTCCAACTATCGGTGCTGGGATTGTATCTCCCGCCGGTGTTCAGATTGTTGCTGCCATTATATCCACCCCAGACGATCATTTCGCT
>DASYSX010000262.1:0-26834 GCA_036002955.1 Candidatus Udaeobacter sp.
GCGCCTCGCTCAAACCGCGCTGTTGCATGTAGAAAATTTGCTCCGAACTGACCTGGCTGACGCTGGCCTCGTGTTGCACGGCGTTACCAGTGCCGCGCACGGTGATCGCCGGATACGTATCTGTCCGCGAGGTCGAGTTGATCAGAAGCGCGTCACACTCGGTATTGTTCTTGCAATTCTTTAGGTGCTTCGGCACGTGCACCAAGCCGCGATAAGTGGCGCGTCCTTTCCCGATCGAGATCGATTTGGAAATAATGTTGCTCGTGGTTTCATCGGCGGCATGAATCATTTTCGCGCCGGTGTCCTGATGCTGGCCGTCATTGGCGAGAGCGATGGACAAGACTTCGCCGCGCGCCTTGCGACCTTTCATAATAACACCCGGATACTTCATCGTGAGGCGCGAACCAATGTTGCAATCGATCCATTTCACCTCCGCGTTTTCCTCAGCCAGCCCGCGTTTTGTCACCAGATTGAAAACGTTTGAAGCCCAATTTTGCACCGTGATGTATTGAATCTTCGCACCCTTGAGTGCCACGAGTTCGACGACGGCGCTGTGAAGCGTTGGCGTATTAAATTTCGGCGCAGTGCAGCCTTCCATGTAAGTAACTTCCGAACCCTCGTCCGCGATGATGAGGGTGCGCTCGAACTGGCCGAAGTTTTCCGCGTTAATCCGGAAGTACGCCTGAAGCGGATGTTTCACTTTCACCCCGGGGGGGACATAGATGAATGAGCCGCCGCTAAAGACAGCGGAATTCAGCGCGCTGAATTTGTTGTCGCCAACCGGAATGACTTTGCTGAACCAGCGGCGGAAAATTTCCGGATAATTCTTGAGGCCTTCTCGCGACCCCACAAAGATCACGCCTTGTTCGCCCACTGCTTTCTTGATATTTGAGTAAACCGCTTCGCTGTCGAACTGCGCTTCGACGCCCGCGAGGAATTTTCGTTCCTGCTCGGGAATGCCGAGTCGCTCGAAGGTGCGTTTAATGTCCTCCGGTACTTCTTCCCAAGTCCGTTTCGTCTCGGTGCCCGGCGAGAGATAATAACGGATCTTATCAAAGTCGATGGCTTCGAGTTCTTTGCTCGCCCAGTGCGTCGGGAGCGGTTTCTCCCAAAATGTCTTCAAAGCGCGCAGACGAAAATCGCGCACCCAATCCGGATCCTCCTTTACATCGGCGATGTAATGGATCGTCCGCTCGCTCAAGCCCGTGCCCGCGTCGCGCACGTGAGCTTCCGGATAAAAGAAATCGCCCTTGCCGCGATCGATATTGATGGCTGTCGTTTCGGTTTTCATTTTGTTGTTACCTGGTCAATACGGGTTCGGCAGCTTGCTCGCGTGCCCAATCGTAACCTCTTTCCTCGAGCTCCAGAGCGAGTTCCTTTCGCCCGCTTCTCACTATTCGTCCTGCCACCATCACATGGACATGGTCGGGAACGATGTAGTTAAGGAGCCGCTGATAGTGCGTGATTAACAGTATCCCAAGGTTTGGGCCGCGCAATGAATTGACCCCGTGCGCGACCGTCTTCAGCGCGTCGATGTCAAGACCGCTATCGGTCTCATCGAGCACTGCGTATTGCGGTTCGAGCATGGCCATCTGCAGAATTTCCGTGCGCTTTTTTTCGCCGCCGGAGAAGCCTTCATTGACTGAGCGCGAAGTAAATGAACGATCCATCCCCAACAATTCCATCTTCTCGTAAAGTCTGGCGTAATAATCAGTGGCCTCCAGCTCTTCGCCTTCCGGCAGACGCGCTTGCAACGCTGCCCTGAGAAAATTGGCGATGGTGACGCCCGGAATCTCGCTTGGATACTGGAACGCCAGAAACAGACCGCGTCGCGCTCGTTCGTCCGGCTCAAGTTCCAGAAGATTTTCGCCATCCATCAAAATCCTTCCCGAGATTACGCGGTAATCGGGATGTCCCGCTAAAACCTTCGCCAGGGTGCTTTTGCCCGAGCCGTTAGGACCCATCAATGCGTGTACTTCGCCGCGCGGAACATGGAGCGTAAGGCCGCGCACGATTTCCTGATCGCCGACGGCGACTCGTAGATTTTCTACTCTCAATTCGTTCATAAAGTCGGACCCAAACTATACCTCAGTTCGGGGGATTTGCGAACCGCGGCGGGGAACCGATGAGATCTTAAACTCCGGTCATGTAACTTCGCAGGAAAAGGTCATTGGGCGGCTCGCAGTCAACATCCGCACAGCCTGCGGAATTGGCGAATAAGATCATCGCCAAAATTGCCAGACACGCTCGCGTAATCCGTAACGAAGCATTTCAATCCGGCGGAATCCGCCAGTTTTGCCCAAACAATAATATCCCTAACACGGCACACCATCCGAACCAGGCAACGAAAAGGGCTCTTTGTGCAAGCCCGTGAACGGGCTTCACGTAAGCCCAAACCGGTGCGACAAGTGCGCTTAAGTTCAACGCGATTGCACCCCAAATGAGTGCAAAGAAAATCCACGAGAGCGTGACAAGGGTTTTAGCATGTGGGTCCCGTCTCCATGTGAGGGCAAAGACGAGCGGTGCCTGGTATCCGATCAGTTCCGACATACCGAAGAAGTTGTGAGCCGGGTGTGGGTAGGCGAACACTCCTATTCCTGCAGCCGGCAACGCCATGAATCCTATTAGATATGCGGTAAATCGAGAGTGGTCGGCGGCAACTGATACGTCCCGAACCGCGGAGGCGAAAACCAAAATGCAGGCCGCAACGCAACCTAACATGATGGCGAAGGGAACTCTGGCCGGAGAGCCAATTTCTCCAATCTCGCTCACCGTCTGACGAACGTGACTATAGTCGGAAATCAGCAGCGCCAGGCCAGCTACTCCGAAACCAAGAATGACTCCGGCCAGAGGTCCAAAGAGTAAGCGATAGTTTCGTGTCATGCGCCCAATGTGAGAGGTGGGCTAAGCGAAACGCATCAATAGCACCAGCGACGTTACTGCCAACACAATTCCGATCACTTCAAAATAATTCAGTGACTCCTGGAACAACAGCACTCCGATCGCCGTAAGCAGCAGCACAAGTGAAACAGAGTAAAGGACGCTGATGGTAGCCAGCTTGAGATATTTCATTACGAACACCCAGCCGAAGGCAGTCGAGGCGTAGAGAGCGAAGCCAAGATAAAACCAACTCGTTCGTAGCGGCTGCTCGCGCCCGCTGGCGAGCTTGAGGAAGTAATCCCCCAATACACCGATCACGCTGAAGGCAATCGTGATGAGCACAGCAATCGTTCTTGTTCCCATCGGGTACAGCGGGATTATGCATAAGCCGCCACAGTTGGCGAATCGTGTCCGAGATCCGCCGCCTAAAAGAATTTGCGGAGGAATGCTGCCGCTTTATCCGAGAGGCCGACGATTTTGTTCGTTGCCTGGCGATAGAATTTGAAATTGAGTTCGGTTTCCGGGCGATCGTCATTCCAGTCGCAAAAACGTTTCAGCTCGCTGCGCCCGAGGCGCCGCTTGGCCAGCGCAGTGCGTCTAACAGTGATGCTGACTCGCGGCGTTTGCCGGGCGACCCCGCGTTTCTTGGCGATCGCTTTGGCCGAAGTGACGACGCCGCTCGCAATAAGACCTGGCCCGCCTTCGTTCTCGCTCCCGAAGACAAAGATGATGTCGCCCTCGGCGATGTGCTTCCCGCCGTACATTGTCTTCTGAGTGGTGAACGCAAATGTTCTCGCCCGCGGATCGACAACTGCCGCCTTGATGGCAAACGTCATTTTTGTCCGCCGCTTACCAGCTCGCGGTATCGAGCCAGAACGCCGAGACGTTCTTCAGACCAGAACTCCCAAGGACCTCTAAATCCTCAGCCAAAGTGAGTGGTTGATCACGCTCGTTCTTTTCCAGATCAGCGAGGAAACGGCGCGTCGATGCCAAATCTGCGAATCGGTCGTCCGAGTCACGGGCGCGTTCCACAATTCCACTTACACGAAGTTCCTGTAAACGGATCTCCAGTTCAGGTGAATTGGCCACAATCAGATCAGCGTTAACGAACCAACCGCCCGGCACAAGAAGGTGAATGATCTGGCTTAGCACCGTCTCCTTGTCAGGGCGACTAAGGTGATGAAGCGCGTACGCAGAAAATACGACATCAATCGAGCCGGCGACCGGAGCGAACTCTTGCATTTGTCGAAAATCGCCGAGGACGAATTCGACTCGCGACCTTAATGTCGTTAGGCGCGCCTTAGCCAGCTCAATCATCGACTGAGCTCCGTCAATGCCAAGAACATGGCTGTTCGGAAAGTTATTGAGAAAGCGCTCTGTGAAGTAGCCGGTGCCGATTCCCAAATCGATCGCTCGAAGAGCTGCTGTCTTAGGAAACGGCAACACCTCAAGAGCGACGTGGACCATCTTTGATCGATTCGGATGCATCAGATCCATATCGACGTCGTACGTTTTGACCCGCTGTGATACGTCGTAAGCCGCGATGCTTCGTTCAGTCATCCATAGGCTGGGTGTTCAATGCGCGATGACATTCAGCCGAGACCACAAATAGCTCAAACTCAGCGTCGGAATCGAAACAACTCAGCACGCTCAGCAATACGGACAGTCTTGCCAACAGGAAACTGTTCCTGATACGGCTTCATTATGAGGCAGCTGAACGCTCAACATCCAACGCCCAACGTTACGCTGGTGCGCCGCCGAGAGCGCCGGGCAGGGGCGGGGCGACGTCGGGAGCGACGACTTGTTTGGGCGGTTTCTCCGGGGCTGGTTTCTTACTGGGCGTCCCGCCGATGCCAGGTGGCGGATTAATCAGCCGTCCATGCTCGATGATCTCATTGATTTGCGAACCGTCCAAGGTCTCGTACTCGAGCAGGGCTTTTGCGATGGTTTCGAGTGTGTCCCGATTGGTGATGAGCGTGTGCTTGGCCAGTTGATAGGCGTCGTCGATGAGTCTGCGCACTTCCTGATCGATTTGCTCCGCAGTTGCTTCGCTGTAATCGCGCGCTCGAGAAATGTCGCGTCCGAGAAAAACGTAATCTTCGTGTTCGCCGTATTCGACCATGCCCATTTTCTCGCTCATGCCCCACTCGCAAACCATGCGACGCGCGATGGCTGTGGCGCCTCTGATATCGCCGCGCGCACCGTTGGTGATGTCGCCGAAGATAATTTCTTCCGCGACGCGGCCGCCCATGGCCACTCCGAGACTCGCCAGCAATTCGTTTTTGCGGTTCGTATATTTATCTTCTTCCGGCAACCACATTGTTGAGCCAAGCGACGGTCCGCGCGGGATGATGGTAACCTTGTGCAATGGTTCAGTGTGGGGAAGAAGGACGAGCAATAGCGCATGGCCAGCTTCGTGATACGCGGTGTTCTGTTTTTCTTTCTCGCTTAAAGCAAGACTGCGGCGTTCTTTGCCCCAGCGAACTTTATCGCGCGCTTCCTCCAGCTCCGCGAGCGTGATTCCTTTTAATCCACGGCGCGCGGCGAGCAATGCCGCTTCATTGATGACATTGGCCAGCTCCGCGCCAGAATAACCGGGTGTGCCGCGTGCGATCACAGCAAGATCGACGCCCTCGGCGAGCTTCACTTTCTTTGCGTGCACGCGCAGGATTTCTTCGCGGCCTTTGACGTCTGGCAAATTGACGGTGATCTGCCGATCGAAGCGACCCGGTCGCAGCAACGCCGGGTCGAGTACGACAGGCCGATTCGTGGCTGCAATGATGATCACGCCTTCCTGCGTGTCGAAGCCATCCATTTCAACTAGCAGCGCATTTAACGTCTGCTCGCGCTCGTCGTGTCCGCCGCCCACGCCATGGCCACGGTGACGGCCTACCGCGTCAATTTCGTCGATGAAAATGATACACGGCGCTGACTTCTTTCCTTGCTCAAACATGTCGCGGACGCGCGAGGCGCCGACGCCGACGAACATCTCCACGAAATCCGAGCCGCTGATGGAGAAAAACGGCACGTCAGCTTCACCTGCGATGGCGCGCGCCAACAGGGTCTTTCCAGTGCCCGGGGGGCCGACCATTAACACGCCTTTGGGAATGCGGCCCCCAAGTTTCTGAAATTTTTTCGGATCGCGCAAGAATTCGACTAATTCCTGCACTTCGTCCTTGGCTTCCTCTACGCCGGCCACGTCGCGAAACGTGATCTTGTTTTTGTCACGAGCGAGCATCCGTGCCTTGGACTTGCCGAAATTGAGCGCTCCCTTGCCGGCCATGCGGATCTGTTGGCGGAACAGGAAATAAAGGACCAAAAGGAAAAGCGCGATCGGCAGGAAACCCACCAGCGTCTGCGCCAGCATGTTTGATTCTGTTTTAATGGCGGGCTGCATGCCGGCGTCAGCGAGCTTTTTCTGAAGATCGTTGGTGAAATTCAAATAGACGGTTGTGCGGAAGGGCATCGGTTGTGATGGCGCGGCGCCTGCGCCCTGCCGGATGTACGCGCCCCTAAGCGTCTGCGTGGGCCGGCCATCCTCCACGACCAACTGGAGAGGATAATTTTTGTCGGTAACGATCTGCTTATTCTCCAGCAGCTCGAGAAAACGGTTATACGGCACGTCTTCAACCGGCTGCATCCCGCCGCGATAGAAGAGCATCGCCATCGCGATCAAACTGAAGGCGATAACAATGAGAACAACGCCGCGCCAATTAAAGTTCGGTTCGTTCCCGCGCTGTTTGTTCTCTCTTTGCGAGTTGCGATCAAGTTGAGGCATAAACCAATTTACGTAGGGAAAAGGTTATCATGAACGACTTGCAATGCAAAACGACGCGCCAAGATGGCATACTAATGTTCGTGAATTGCCAGTCGCGTGGTTGGGTGTTTGAAAAGTCGTGCGTGAATTAGACGCCTCGCCCCTGGCAGATGCAGACGAAGGGGAATAGGCGACGCTTCGCACGGCTGATCTCGGCGGACGCAGGCTCTTCGGGGGAATGGGCATACTGTTAAAAGTAGATGTTCGTTAGTTTCCTTTCCTCGCTTCGGCGTTCGAAATGATCGGCCGCCGCCTCACACCGCGTCTACGGCTCCTGCCCAATCTGGGTTAAGGCGGATTACGGAGAAATTAATTCCAACTCGTTACGTCAGTTGCCGCAACGTTTGCTGGAGTTCGGTCAGCCCGTCGATTTCCGCTACGACACGCTGCAACGACTGCATTGCGGAAGCGACGTGTTTCAGGAAATGTTTGTGATCCTTGACCAAGCCGAGAAATCCGTAAGCACCTAACGCCTGCATCAGGCGTTGCATGGCGCAGAGCCGCAATTTGAGATCGAAATCGCCATTAAACGCAATACCGTTTTCGAGCTGACGCCCTCGATAGTATGCGGTCAACTCTGTGCGTTCGTTTTCCGCGACATCGACATAAGGATCATACAGGAGCGACGCGAGATCGTATTCGGCAAGACCGGGTCGCATTCCCTGAAAATCGATGAGGAAGGCCTGACCGTTTCGGATAATAATGTTTTGCGATTGAAAATCGCGGTGCACCAAGACTCTTGGAAATGATGCCAGATGGTCTGCGATTTCCTGCAGCGCAGGCAGGGACGCCAACTCCGAGAGCTGTTCTTTCTCGATTTTGAATAAACGGCCCAGGCAGTTTTCGAAAAAGTAATTTTGTTCCCAAAGGTAAAGCTCAGAATTGAACTCGGCCGGCAAATACTGCTTCATCTCGACGCAAACTGATTCGGGCAACGCGTGCAGCGCCCCGACTTGATCGAGCGCCGATTCATAGAAGGCCCGGCGCACCAGCCAGCCTTCGTCGCGATAACTGTAGAGATCGCGCTCGCCAAGGTCTTCCAGCCAGATCAAACCTTCGTTAGCATCGTGAAAGTAAATCTCCGGGACACGAATTCGGTGTTCGGTAAGAAAATTCGCGATCGTTACGTAGTGGCGGTTTTCTTCCCGCTCCAGATTGTATTTTGCCAAAATGAGCGCCTGCTCCGCTGAGCACCGGATCCGATAGAATTTGCGGTCCGATCCGCCTTTTTGAATTGGTGCGATTTTTATCTTGCCGACATCCAACAGTGGAAAGTGCTTCCGCGTTCGTCGAACAAGCAGGTCCGTTCTCATAAATCAGATATCTAAGTCGTGATGTTTGCCAGTGACCTGTTTTCGGGAGCGGACAATACAAGCCTCCAAGTGGCTTTGGGAAGCAATTTCTGCATCCGGCCACAAAATTGTGTCTTCCAGGATTGCATCCGCGCCGACACGGCAGTTTCGTCCCACGACTGTGCAGCCGCGCAATTGTGCGCTCGCATCGACGGTTGCGCTGTTCGCTTTGGGTTGAGGCCATTCACGCGTTTTGACGAAATTCGGTTTCCAATTTTCTCGTAAGATCGTGCGGTGCACTTCGAGATATTCAGTGCGCGATCCGATGTTGAACCATTTTCCGTCGTTCATTACCACGCCGCCGATTTTTGCGCCCCGGTCTATCCAATCGGCAATGATCGGAATAAACGAAATCTTTTTGAGCGGCGGAATCACCTCGAAAATCGACGGATTCCAAACCGCGATATTGGCAAAATCAAAATTTCCCGGGAAGCCGTACCGGTTGCTGATGTCGACGACACGGTGATTCTGTAAAGCGACAGCTGCAGCCAAACCGGTATGACGCAACGCGAGCGTCACGTCGTTTCCGCGCCGAAAGTGTTCGTCGATCAAAGGTTGGAGTTCGATGTCGGTCAAAATATCGCCGCTGTAGGTCAGGAATGGTTCGTTACCAAAATGACTTTCGGCGTTTTTGATCCCGCCGCCGGTTTCGAGCAGATCCGGCTCGTGAACAAGCATCGTGGGAAGGCCGGCGTACTGGCCCGTGGCAAAGAAGGTTTGAAACAAATCCGGATGCCGGTGCGTGTTAATGACGAATCTGTTCACTCCCACCCCTATCAAATGATCGAGCGCGAAAGTGATGAGCGGTTTTTGAAAAATCGGAATGAGAGGCTTCGGAAGTTCGTCGGTTAATGGACGCAAGCGAGTGCCCAGACCCGCTGCCAAAACGAATGCCTGAGTGATTTGGTTCACGAGCAAAAATCGAGAGATACTCTGGCCTACGCTAAAGCTACGGCGTGCAGGCGACTCTATTCACGATCAAAGAGACAGGGCGATGTACGCTTCCTATCTCAGGTAAAGCGTCCGCGTGCCGAAGTCGATGATGCCATGGTGCCGTCGCAGCGTTTCTGCACCGAGCAACCCAGCGACCGGCGGGGATCCTTCCAACAACCCGTCGTGAATTAGTCCTTCGAGGTCTATCACGCCCACGTCTTTGCCCATGATATTGACCGAACCGACGGTGAGCTTGCGAATATTTGCCACACGCACGCCGCGCTCTTTCAAATTCACGGCTGACGAACTGTATGGTGTTTCGCGAGTAGCAATTCGCATGCGCCGAACGAACGAACGGTGCAATAGCGTTGTGAATGAGCCCGTATCAACCATGAGTTTCGCCGCTGTTCCGTTCACCGCTCCGTTTACATAAAGGTTGTAACCCTCGCTGACCTGGATCGGAACAGCGCGTAAGCCGCGCCGACTGAAACCGGGGAAGCTTCCGAGGACATTTGGGTCGGTCTTCAGGATCAGTAACTGCCTTTCGCAGTCCAGAACAGCTTGCGTCGGGAAAAGAATGTCTGCTCCAATAATCCCATCGATTTGCGGCTCGTGCGCCATTCGTGCAGCGCGCGCAGAACCGCCGAGATCCACGGTGACAACAGGCTCATCGACGAGACTCAGGCCGCCGATTCGCAGTTCCCGCGCGATCGCCACATTGTTGAACGCGCCATTGATTTGGACCCGTGCGGGCAAACTTGATTCGGAGGTGATCGGTTTGAGCTTAAAATATTGACGACGATTCAGGGCGATCGCGCTCACCGGCGCACCACTATCGACCGTCAACCAAGCGGGCTTGCCGTTAATGAATGCACGCAGCAATAAATGATTTTGTCGCGAGCGGACGAGCGGCAATGCTTCAAACTGCGGCGCTGCCCGCGCTACAGCGCCATGCACGGTAGCAGCCAATTCGATGACCAAACCCAGGGTTGCGCCCCAAACCCACAGCAACCGTCGTGCATGTGGCAGATGATTGGAGATCATCGGTGGCGGGGAGATTACACGTTTCCTTTTTTTCCGCAAAATGATTTGAGCAGCTTTTTGGCATTGCGTCAGACACGCGGTTGATGATTAACTCGCCGCCAACCCCCGAGGATTCGAAATGGCAAGCGTAGTTACTGCAGCACCTGTACCCGAAGAGAAACTCGTTAGGGGACTCGGGTTGTTGGATTCCACGATGCTCGTGGCCGGTTCAATGATCGGCTCGGGAATTTTCATTGTCTCGTCGATCATTGCCCGCCAGGTCGGCTCCCCAGGATGGTTACTCGTGGTTTGGGTTGTGACGGGATTGTTGACGCTCACAGCCGCACTGTCGTACGGCGAACTTGCGGCGATGATGCCGAAGGCCGGTGGCCAATACGTGTATCTCCGCGAAGCGTTCTCGCCGCTGTGGGGATTCCTTTATGGCTGGACGCTTTTTCTTGTGATTCAGACCGGCACGATTGCAGCTGTCGCAGTTGGATTTGCACGCTATAGCGGCGTGCTCTTGCCGTGGGTGTCGGAAAGCAATTATATTATCTCACCGATCCGCTTTGGCGGATATGCCTTGTCGCTTTCGACGGCGCAGCTAATCGGGCTGGCGCTCATTGGATTTCTGACATTCACGAACACGCGCGGATTGGAAATCGGCAAGCTTATCCAAAATGTTTTTACGACTGCAAAAACTGGCGCGCTGCTCGCGCTAATCGTGCTCGGAATCATAATCGGGTTAAAGTCTGGTGCAGGCGCGGACAACTTCCGGGACTTCTGGACCGTGCGCGGGGATCTGCAAGACGTGGGCGCAGGTTTAACCGCAGCGGCCGCATTCGGGCTCTTCGTCGGCATTTGTGTGGCGCAGACAAATTCTTTGTTCTCTGCTGATGCGTGGAACAACATCACTTTCACCGCCGGTGAGGTTGTTAATCCGCGGCGTAACGTGCCGCTTTCCCTTGCATTGGGCACGTTTCTGGTGATCGGACTTTATTTGCTCGCGAATGTCGCTTATCTCGCGACGCTGCCATTCAGCGCCATACAGAATGCGCCGAGCGATCGCGTCGCCTCGGAAACGGCGAACGTAATTTTTCCCGGCGCTGGCGCTACAATTATGGCGATTGCCATCATGATCTCGACATTCGGTTGCAATAACGGACTGATCCTTGCCGGCGCTCGCGCGTATTATGCCATGGCCAAAGACGGTTTGTTCTTTCGACGGGTGGGCGAGTTAAACAAATTCCGCGTCCCCGCGTGGGCCTTAGTGTTCCAAGGCATTTGGGCCGGTGCACTCGTTCTGCCACGCACGGTCAAAACAGACGCAGCCGGCAACGTGATCGGCTACGGCAATCTCTACGGCAATTTGCTCGACTACGTTATTTCAGCCGCACTGATCTTCTACGTCCTAACAATTATTGGCATCTTTCTATTGCGTAAAAAACAGCCGCATGCGGAACGACCGTATAAAGCATTCGGCTATCCAATAGTCCCCGCTCTATACATCCTTGGCGCCACCGTCATTCTTGTCGTGCTCTTCGTTTACCAAACTGCGACAACGTGGCCAGGGCTGATCATCGTGTTAACCGGCGTGCCAATTTATTTTCTGTGGAAAAAAGCAAATCGAACCCGAAGCGAAGCCGCCGGGCCGCACGCTAATTAGCGAAGGAGCACACAACGCATGGCAGGTTTATTCGCAAAAAAACCATTGGAGCGGCTGCTCGCCGAAGGGCAGGAGGTTGGGGAACACAGCCTCAAGCGCTCTCTCGGTCCCGTTAACTTGGTCATGTTGGGCATTGGAGCAATCATCGGCGCGGGTCTGTTTGTGCGAACTGCCGCGGCGATCGCCGATCGTGCGGGCCCTTCCGTCGTGCTCGCGTTCGTCGTCGCAGGAATCGGCTGCGCATTTGCCGGCCTGTGTTACGCCGAATTTGCGTCGATGATCCCAGTTGCCGGCAGCGCCTATACGTATTCTTACGCAACGATGGGCGAACTCGTAGCATGGATCATTGGATGGGACTTGATCCTCGAGTATGCGGTCGGCGCGGCGACCGTGGCCATCGCGTGGAGCGAATATGCAAATCGCGTCCTCGAGTGGTTTGGCATGCGCATACCCTACCAGTGGTCGCACTCGCCCTTTGAACACGACATCAATACCGGTGTTCATGGCGTTATGAACATGCCGGCCGTGTTCATCCTACTTTTACTGACCCTGCTGCTGATTCGCGGCACGAAAGAATCGGCATTCGTAAACGGCATCATCGTGATTTTGAAGGTAAGCATCGTGTTGCTCGTGATCGGCATCGGGTGGCGCTTTGTGAATCCTGCGAACCACACGCCGCTCATTCCAACGCCAACCACGTACGTCACACCGCAAGGAATCAGCCACGCGTACGGAGGAATCCTGGGCATCCTCGGCGCCGCGGGCGTTGTATTTTTCGCATACATCGGATTTGATGCCGTTAGTACGGCGGCCCAAGAGGCGCGAAATCCCAAGCGGGACATGCCGATCGGCATCCTGGGTTCTCTGGTAATCTGCACCGTTCTTTATGTGCTCTTCTCTTACGTCTTGAGCGGCGTCGCTACCGTGCAGGATTTCCGCAGCCATGGCCGGGAAGCATCCGTCGCATTCGCGATCACGAAATACATGACCGGCTACGAGTGGTTGTCGAAGTCAGTCACAGTCGCGATCCTGGCCGGCTTTTCCTCGGTAATTCTCGTGATGTTGCTTGGCCAATCGCGCGTTTTCTATTCGATGAGCCGCGACGGACTTGTACCGAAAGCCTTTTCCGACGTACACCCGAAATTTAGAACGCCGTACAAGTCGAACCTTCTTTTCTTTTTGTTCACGGGAATCTTCGCCGCGTTCATTCCAGAGGACATCGTCGGCGAGATGACCAGTATTGGAACGCTTTTTGCCTTTATTCTCGTTTGTGCCGGAGTTTGGATCTTGCGTGCTTCACGTCCAGATCTCGAACGCGCATTTCGCGTACCGGCGGTGCCGATTGTTTCCACGCTCGGAATCATTGTTTGCGGCGCCATGATTTATGGTCTTGGCTGGACGAATTGGATGCGGTTGCTTGTTTGGCTGGTAATTGGGCTGATCTTCTATTTCAGCTACGGCAAACGGCACAGCCGCATCGGCGCGCCACCACCGGAAATGCCCGAAGGCATTCAACTGACGCGCTGAGCCAGAGCAGAAGCTTAACTGCAGCTGGTCTCAGCTTGAATCGACGCGCTGGAATGGCCGCGGCGAATCGAAAGCATTGCGCGAGCGCGTCGCACGAGCTTTTCGGTATCGATCTTTTTAAAATGGCGCTCTGCGGTTGCTATTTCAGGCAGCGAGACGCTCAAGCCACGGAGAATTCGTGTGTCGAATGGTGTTGCCTCGTTAGGCTGGTCGGAGGCTAATATTCGCTTTTGAAATTTCGAAACTACCTTCGCTACCGAAGTGTCGTTAGCCGCTCCGAACAAGTTCGCGAGCCGTTGAAAACTGAGATGAAACGGCATGGTTGCTAAATCCACATCAGCAATCGCAACGCTTCCCTGCGTCGGCATTTCAAAGTCACCAGACGTCGCGACCGAATGCCACGTGTCGAGTGGCTGAAAATAACCGATCTCAACATGATATGAGTTGTGGGAAGCAGATGTTGTCACGAAATGCATCGCGCTCATTGGTTCGACGGCAACCCGGGTTTCTATGACACCTTTCCCACCTATTACTCGAAGATGCACTTCTCGATGCGCTGGCATCGCCTTTTCGAACACAGATCGCCAATTGATATTCCAACTGACGAAGATTGTGCGTGGATCACGTGCGATTGCGAACAGAAATGGCTGCCCGCATGTACGCGCCGCGTCGATGAGAGCATCGACATCAGGCGGTGATGGTTCGGAGGAATGCACCGTAGCATCCTGGCGAACTTTGAAGCCGGAATGGGCGAGTGATCTTCCCCCGTTGCGTTTTGTTTTCCTTTTGACCATTCTTGTTAGAACGTGCGCAAATCAGTTAAAAGCCAACTGCGATTAACGCGCAATCTGAAAATCAGCGAGAAGGAATGAGTTCAAAAATCGTCGAGCTTGAGGAGCTTTCCAATCGCTGCGAGAAGCTGCGGTACGCCGGAAAGAAGATTGTAGCCACGAACGGATGTTTTGATCTGCTACATGTTGGGCACGTGCGGTATTTGCAGGCGGCCCGAGCACTCGGCGATCTTCTGGTTGTGGGCTTGAACGCTGACCGTTCGGTCGTTGAGTTAAAAGGAGTAGGGCGCCCGATCACAACCCAACACGATCGCGCGGAGATTCTCGCCGCGTTGGAATGCGTGGATTTGGTCACGGTTTTTCCAGAACTCCGCGCCGCAAGATTTCTCGCTGCGGTCCGCCCCGCCGTTTATGTCAAAGGTGGCGACTATACCCCGAGGACGCTAGATGAAGAAGAGCTTGCAACATTAAAGGAAGGTGACGTCGCGATTCGCCTCATCCCGTTTGAGGCGGGCTATTCAACTTCCGGATTGATCGAGCGAATTTGCAAAGGTAGAAGCGGGAAAACCACGTGAATCAGATGAAACACCTGCCAATTGCAATTCTCGGGTCGGGGAAGGGAAGTAACTGCCGCGCGATCCTCGAGCGTATCCGATCAGGCGATCTCGCTGCGGAAACGCGCCTCGTCGTTTCAGATGCACTGGATGCGCCGATCCTTGATATCGCCCGAGAATTTGGTGTGGCGAATGTGTATTTGCCGCCCGGCAGATTCCGGACCCGCTTGGAGCCCGCTATAGAAGAGCAGCTCGTGAAAATGTTGCGCGATGCCGGTGTCGAACTTGTCGTTCTCGCCGGTTTCATGCGGGTCTTGCATGAACCCACGCTGAAAGCGTTTCCCCGTCGCATCATCAATATTCATCCATCGCTTCTGCCTAAATTTCCAGGAATTGAATCGTGGAAGCAAGCTTTCGTCGCAGGGGAAACCGTGACCGGATGCACGGTGCACTACGTCGAGGAACAAATTGATCATGGGCGAATACTCGCACAGAAAGAGGTGACGATTTTGCCTAACGACACAGCGGAAAGCCTCCATGCTCGAATTCAAATTCTGGAGCACGAACTATACCCGGCGGTTATCGCCGACTTCTGCAAAAGATATAATGAAGCAAGCCAGCAAAATGGAGGCTGGCCAGACAAATAGGTCCTTTAGCTCCGTGAACTACGCCTGTTCGGGCTTCTGCTCGCGCTTCAGGAGTTCTTCCAAGGCAACGGCCGGCTTTTTCTGTTTATACAAGATCGCATATACTTCATCGGTAATAGGCGTAGTGATATTCAAACGACGTGCGCATTCCCAAGCGCTTTGCGATGTCGGAATGCCTTCCGCGACCGTTTTCGTTGAGTTCAAGATTACTGGCAATGATTCACCTTGGCCGAGCCGGTACCCGAGGGTGTGGTTGCGGCTATGTTCGCTATAGCACGTCAGTATCAGGTCACCGGCGCCGCTTAAGCCATAAAAGGCAGTCGCTGTCCCTCCCATGGCTACCCCGAATCGAACCAGCTCAGCCAATGACCGAGTGACCAGTGCTGCTTTGGCGTTATCGCCAAGTCCCAGACCGTCACTGATTCCTGCGGCGATGGCGAACACGTTTTTCAGTGCACCGCCCAGCTCAACCGAGACCACATCCAAGCTCGTGTAAATGCGAAAGCGTGGGCTTCCCAACGCGGTTTGCAGCCTAGCAGCGCTATCGCCGTCGTCACAGGCAATCACAGTCGCGGTGGGAAGATCTTTGGCGACTTCGGTCGCGAGATTTGGACCGGACAACACCGCGATTTCACTCTCCGGAAAAATCTCGCGCAGGATCTCTGTCATCCTCATCCCGCTGCGATGTTCTATGCCTTTTGTGCAGCTCAATAATGCCGCACGGGTTGGGCCAATGACTTTTTTCAAATGCGCTGCGATGTTGCGCAATGCAGTTGAGGGCGTCGCAAGTACAATCAGATCGGCATCGGCGCAATTACCCATGTCTGAGGTAATATGCACCGCCTCGGGAAGCCGGAGCCCGGGAAGATAATCGCTGTTTTCGCGAGTCTTTTGCATTCGCGCCACCCGATCCGCGTTGTGGCCCCAGAGAACAATTGTTCCAGCGTGTTTTGCCCACAAACCAGCCAACGCCGTTCCCCAACCACCAGCACCTATGATTACTGTGTTCACAATTTCTGTTTTCGAGTAAAGCGCGGTTCGGTGCCGCGCATCAGTCGCGAAAGATTTGAACGATGGCGCCAGATGATAACCGCTGCGACGCAGACGGAAGAATAAATTAACGGTTTTCCGTCATTTTGATCATGCGGCCTGAGCACGAGAATGACGATGGGTAGGACGACCGCAGCTGTCACGGAAGCCAATGAAACGTACCCGGTCAGCCAGAACACAATTATCCAAATAGCAACGCCTATCAGCGTTGCCACGGGCGTCAAAGCCAGGAGTGCTCCCGCGGAAGTAGCAACGCCTTTTCCTCCCTTGAACTTCAGCCATGGCGGATGCAAATGTCCGAGGACGCTGGACATCGCCGCGAGAATTCCGAATATCTCGGGTGAATTCCACCCCAGTGACCCTCTAGGCGCGATCGACATCGAGATCTTTACCGCCGCAAATCCCTTCAAAACGTCTAGCGCAAATACTGGGTAACCAAATCGCTTCCCCAAGACACGCACCACGTTGGTGGCGCCAACGTTACCACTGCCGGTCTTTCGGATATCGATTCCTGCGAGTCGACCAGCGAGAAAGCCGAAAGGGATTGATCCCAATAGATAGCTGCCAATCAAAACGGCTGCCAAAATGACCATCGCCGCACACCTATTCTAACTCTGACGCAGCCGCGAATTCGTCTCGCAATACATTCCTATTCAACCAGATATGTAAAATAGAGATATCACTTGGTGTGATTCCGCTGATACGTGACGCTTGGCCGAGGGAAGTTGGTCTCAAATTTGCAAGCTTCTGTCTGGTTTCTGATCTCAGCCCGGCAATCTTATTATAATTGAGACCGTCCGGTATCTTTTGATTTCTTTTGCGATCAAGCCGTTGGTTCAGCTCAGTTTGGCGTGCGGCGTATCCTTCGTATTTCAAATCTACTTGAAGGAGTTCCCAGATCGGCAGCGATACACATGATAGCACTTCACTGGGCAGGTCCCGCACAGAAAAATCGGGCTGCTTGAGCAGCCGAGAAACAGGAATCCCGTTTAGCTTGGTTTTTACAGCTAGCGTGCGGGCTTCGCCTAGAAGGTGCATCTTCTCTTTGAAGCTATGAAATCTTGTCCTACTAACGAGGTCGTTGTCAAAAGCGCGATACGTAAGACGTTGATCGGCATTGTCGTGTCGCAACGACAATCGATCTTCCGCGCGGCTGGTAAACATTCGGTAGGGTTCTTCTGTCCCTTTGCTGATTAGGTCATCGATGAGTACGCCAGTGTAAGCTTCGCTCCTGCTTAAGACAAGGGGCGGACGGCTTTGGATCTTTAATGCGGCATTAGCCCCGGCAATCAGTCCTTGGGCTGCTGCCTCTTCATATCCCGAGGTACCGTTGACCTGACCGGCAAGGTAAAGTCCCTTGGCAATCTTCGTTTCGAGCGTCGGCAGAAGTTGTGTCGGGGGAAAGTAATCGTATTCGACGGCGTAACCAGGCCGCATGATCTCAGCGTCCTCTAATCCCGGGATCGAATGGACAAATCGGACCTGAACTTCATATGGCAGACTGGTGGAGATTCCATTTACATAGTACTCGTTGGTGTGCCGCCCTTCGGGTTCGAGAAAGAGCTGATGTGAAACTTTATCGGCGAATTTCACGACCTTGTCTTCAATCGAGGGACAATATCGCGGACCCACGCCTTCAATTCGTCCGCTGTACAGAGGGGATCTGTGGAGATTCGCGCGGATGATTTCATGCGTCTTCGCCGTAGTGTGAGTAATCCAGCAGGGCAATTGTTCCACGTGGAACTGGCCATCCCGAACGGGATTCAAAGTGAAAATTTCGCCGAAGCCATCCCCGATCTCCTGAGGATTGAAAGTGAAGCCGCAGGGCGGCTCATCCCCGAGCTGAATCGAACAACGTGTAAAATCAACCGATCGCCCATTCAGGCGACAAGGCGTGCCGGTTTTAAATCTGCCCACTTGAAAACCCATCTCGTATAAATTTTCGCTGAGGCTCGAACTGGCGTCTGCCATCCGTCCACCGGCTTTACTATTTTCGCCGACGTGCAAAAGCCCGCGCAAAAATGTTCCGGAGGTGATTACGACCGCCCGAGCTGAAACCGTCAATCCCATATCAGTCTCGACACCCATCACCGCTCCGGCATCATGAATAACGCGCGATACCGTCCCTTGTTTAATATCAAGGTTCTGCGCCTGCTCCAAAATTGCCTTCATCCGAAATTGATACGCCTTCTTGTCGCATTGAACTCGCGGAGCACGAACCGATGGACCTTTTCTCTGGTTTAGCATTCGAAAGTGAATTCCGGTCGCATCAGCGTTAAGCCCCATCGCTCCTCCCATGGCATCGATCTCGCGAACAATGTGGCCTTTTGCCAATCCGCCGATGGCGGGGTTGCAGGACATTTGCCCGATAGTATCTAAGTTCTGCGTCACCATTAGTGTACGGCAGCCCATTCGGGCGGCTGCCAGTGCCGCTTCGATTCCAGCGTGCCCGCTCCCTACGACAATTACGTCGTAACCTGTGTTTTCTATTCGCATAAAGCTCTTATTATAACGGCTTTATCATGATAATACACTGGGCTTCAGGTGATGATGCGAGGTTCTTTGGACGTCTCGGGTCAATGGCGTTTGAATCGCTTGACGCGCTATACGGCCTAAAACAAACAAGAGCAACACGGTTGTGATAAAGGCTCCGCCCCAAATCCAGTATTCAAGGGTTTTCGGATAACTTTTGCCGCGCATGATGCGCACCGCAAGCTGCCCCAGCGTGCCTACGTATGCGTAAAAGAAAAGGCCCGGCAGCCGGCCGATCGAAGCCCAAAGCATGTAGGTACGAAAGCGAATTCGCGTGAGCCCATAAAAGTAGTTCAGTAGGCTGGTTGGAAATAGCGGATGCAACTGGCTCAAGAGAATGATCTTCCAGCTCTCGCTTTCAACAGCGGGACCAAGTGCCTTCAATGTCGGGTTAGCTAAGAGCTTTCGCTGGAACCACCGCCTGGCCACGAAGCGACTCAGCGAAAAAGAAATTGCCGTCGAAACAATGTTGCCCACAAACACAATCAAAAATCCCCACCATAGTCCGAAGAAGAAACCGCTTCCCACAGCGAGCACGCCTCCGGGCAGCAAAAGAATATTACAAGCTGCAAACAGCAACGGGTAGCAAAGCCAGGCCCAAGCGCCCCAACTGATCACACCCTCCTGCAAGGCGCCAACAAAACTGACAACAGGAAAGAAGTGGGAAAGCGTTACCGCGAGGGAAATCGCAGCCACGATTGCTGCACCTTGCCAGAAAACAATGCGGCGGACAGTCAGCACCCTGAGAGTGTTCGCACGCGCCGCAATCTGCGCAAATATTACCGGCTGTGTGTAAACGGCTCGAACTAGGCATAAAAGGCAGTACACCAGTGACGTACTGCCAATCGCCTGCCCCAGCTACACGCTCGAAGCTTGCAGATTCCGATGATGCTCAATGCCGAGACTGTCGAAGATCATTCGAGTAGCGTCCGACTGGTTGAGCGTGTAGAAATGAATACCGGCAACATTATTAGCGATAAGATCATGGCACTGATCCAACGCGTATTGGATGCCAGCGCGCCTGACCATCTCGGGATCATCCTGGCAAGGCTGCAGAGCACGTAGTAGCTTCGCAGGAAAGCGTGCCCCGCCAGCCAGATCGGCCATGCGTTTCAATCCGGTGATAGAGGTAATCGGCATGATTCCCGCGATGATGGGGATGTGAACACCCGCGAGCGCGCAGCGTTCCCTGAAATCGAGAAAGTCGCGATTATCGAAAAACAATTGTGTGACAATGTAATCAGCGCCGGCATCGACCTTTGCTTTGAAATAATCCATCTCAACCAATCTATTTGGCGTGCCGGGATGCCCTTCGGGGAAACCCGCAACTCCAATCCCGAAACCACGGCGGTGAGGATGAGCACCGGATTCGTTGAACCGGCGAACAAATTTTACCAGATCGATCGCGTGTTGGAACGAGTCGCGCGATTTATCGTAAGTCGTTCCAGCCGGTCGATCGCCGCCAAGCGCCAGAACGTTTCCAATGACTGACTTTG
Source organism: Candidatus Udaeobacter sp. (assembly GCA_036002955.1). Classification (GTDB taxonomy): domain Bacteria; phylum Verrucomicrobiota; class Verrucomicrobiia; order Chthoniobacterales; family UBA10450; genus Udaeobacter. Next base: position 20,269 of record DASYSX010000262.1, read on the forward strand.
CGTATCGGCCGAGAATCGTTTTGATTTCCTCTTCGTTGTGACACACACAGGTAAGATGCGGGATGGGGTCTAGTTTTGTCGTGTGTTGAATGCGCTCCACGAGATCGTGGGTCAACTCACGTGTCGAGCCACCCGCGCCATACGTCACGCTGACAAAATCGGGCATGTATGACTCGAGATCGCGAATCGTCTGATAGAGCGTCTCAGCCGCATGAGGCGTCTTTGGTGGAAAGAACTCGAACGAAAATGTAGGAGAACGTCCCCGCATGATTTCGGTGATATGCATGAGTCAGCGCTTATGTTCGTTCCACCCGCGACTTTCGGTCAAATCATCGCGAAATGCGACACCGCGCTACAGCCGCCGCCACTGCCAAAGAGAATTTGAAATCGTCATAGTTTCATTGCGCGCGATGGCAAAGCTTGGAAGGCCTGACGTCACAGGTGAAAACAAGCGAGGCCGGTCGTGGATTGATTTGTTCGCGACGGCAAAACGTCTCCAGCAGCACGCTACTGACGTGCTGCCGGCGTCCAGCTTGGCCCGCTGCCGACATCTCTCGCACAATGCGTTCCGTCTGGCGGCCAGGATTATTTCGGCGAACGCGTATTCGCGTGGGTTTTAATGTCGCGCCTTTGCTTGTCCACAACGCGACGCAGTTCGCGCTCCATGGTTTTAAATGCGTCGTGGATAACTTTTTTGAGCGGTTCGTGAGTGCCGTTATCCATCTGCTTTTCATCGGCCACAAGCTCGTGGCGTGGCGCCACGGTCACGTCGATACGGCACCGGTATGGATTGCCTTTGTGATGGTTGTGATTGGTTTGCTCGATTGCGACATCGCAGCGGTTAATGTGATCACAAAATCTCTCGAGTCTTTCTGCATAATCCAAGATAACATTGTCGATCTGGTCAGATTTTTCCAGACCCCGATACGAGATCTTAACAGGCAGTTGCATAATTAATTAGATATTAGGGCGCTAGTCGCCGTTGAGGGAACAAAAAATCGCAGTTCCACCATTCGACTTAAATTTGCCGCAACGATCGGAAATGGCTGATCAGCCTGGCCGGTTCGACCTTTACCAAATCCGATTTTACATGTTCGACAATTCGCTGTCGCACATCGCCAGGCAACAAATCTACGATCGCCGCATGAATTTCCGCAGGCGCTGCAAACGACCAGCCGTCCTTTCCATTTTGCGAAACAATTTTTACGATTTGCTCGGCCAACTCTTTTTGAATTCGTCGATCCGTTTCCGTGGCCAAGTGTGTGCGCTCAGCAATTGAAGCCGGCCCGCGGTGTGCGCCCGCGCCTTCAGTTACAGGAAATCGCCCAGCCGAGTCGCTCACCTTATCGATGAGTCTTCCGTGTGCGTCAGTGATGTCGAATGCTTGCACGAGCTGCAGACTCGGCCCGCGCGTCGGTGTTTCGTTTACCCGATAGGCTTTCAAGCTGCCGCGATCAGTCACGATCACAAGAGAACTGGGTGTCATGTCAAATCACTGGCGGCGGCACGGGACCGCGCACATGTCTGCTATCCTATAAATAAAATCGTTGTTCGTTGCAACATCGCGCTGCCTCAAACTTCCCTGTTCCGTCCGCGGGCAACGGTTAAACACTGCGTCTCTCACGTTCTTCCTCGGCGCTGGACCGGGGAAATTCGACATGCCGCTTTTTCCAGGATTCTTCGCGCGCCTTAGCTTGCGTGCCGCGGACAAGTTGCAGCAAACAACAAGCTCGCCCACCGAGAGCAGCATCATCACCGGAGGCAAATCTTTTCGGCTCCGCCAAAAAACCCGCGGCGTTAGTCGTGTCGAGAATCAATTGCCATTCAAGATGTTCCTGGCCAGGTAAGACAAATGCGATGGGCTCGTAATGTGCGTTGATCAATAGAAGAAACGTGTCGTCACGCACTGCTTCTCCCTCGAAGTTGAGCACATCGGTGGCATCGCCACTCAACAGCATGCCGAGACACCGCACGAACGGCGACGTCCATTCTTCCTCCGTCATCTGGCTGCCACCGGGATTGAACCACATCACATCTCGAGTCTCCGAGCCGCCGATGCGGCGACCTTTTAGAAACTTCGGGCGCCGAAAAACCGGATGTTGTTTTCGGAGCTGTATCAATCTGCGCGTGAACTCAAAAAACTGATTCTGCTTTTCGTCGCGTTCCCAGTTAAACCAACTGATCTCGTTGTCCTGACAATAAGCATTGTTGTTGCCGTTCTGGGTCCGACCCCACTCATCTCCGCCGCAGAGCATCGGCACGCCTTGGGAAAGAAACAATGTCGTGAGAAAATTGCGACGCTGCCGATCGCGCAACGCATTGATCTGTGGATCGTTCGTCGGACCTTCTACGCCACAATTCCACGATTGATTATTGTTTTCGCCATCGCGGTTCTCGTCGTTGTTCGGCTCGTTGTGTTTTTCGTTGTAGCTTACCAAATCGGTCAGTGTGAATCCATCATGGACTGTAACGAAGTTGACACTGGCGTAAGGCCGCCGGCCGTGATGTTCATAGAGATCCGGGCTTCCGGTGAGTCGAAACGCCATGTCGCCAATTCGGCCTTCATCGCCTTTCCAAAAACAGCGGACGGAGTCGCGATATTTGCCGTTCCATTCCGACCATGGCGTGGGAAAGTTGCCCACCTGATAGCCGCCTTCGCCGACGTCCCACGGTTCTGCGATCAACTTCACCTGCGAGAGCACCGGGTCCTGCTGAATTACTTGGAAGAAAGGATGCAGCGTCGTGAATCCCGAATGATTGCGGGCTAGTTCCGTTGCAAGATCGAATCGAAATCCGTCCACATGCATCTCTTCCACCCAGTACCGCAAACTGTCGGCCACCAATTGTAGCGTCCGGGGATGAAGCAGATTCAAACTGTTGCCAGTGCCTGCGAAATCGAGGTAGAACCGAGGATTCCCAGGGTGCAACCAGTAGTAGGAGAGATTATCGATCCCGCGAAAACAAAGCGTTGGTCCGAGATGATTTCCTTCCGCGGTATGATTATAAACCACATCGAGAATCACTTCGATGCCGGCAGCGTGCAGGCTGCGCACCATCGCTTTGAACTCGGCGACCTGTTGCCCCATTTGTCCGCTACTGGAATATTCTGCGTGCGGAGCGAAAAAGCCGATTGTGTTGTAGCCCCAGTAGTTCGTTAGGCCGTTTTCAACCAAAAGTTTTTCATTGATGTGGGCGTGGACGGGGAGCAGTTCCACTGCAGTCACGCCAAGGTTTTTAAAATAATCGACAGCAGGCGGGCTACCGAGGCCCGCATAGGTGCCGCGCAAATTCTCAGGCAAGTCCCGCCAAAGTTTGCTGAAACCTTTCACGTGCACTTCATAGATCACGGATTCGTGCAGAGGAATCGCCGGCCTCTTGTCATTCTGCCAGTCGAATCCGGAATCGATCACGAGTGATTTCGGAACGCTCGCCGCATCGTCTCGCAAATCCTGAGTCAAATCTTCCTGTTCACCGCCGATGACATAACCGAACATTTCATCTGCCCAATTCACTGCTCCGACGATGGCTTTCGCGTACGGATCCAGGAGGAGCTTCGAGCTGTTGAAACGCATGCCTCTCTCTGGTTCGTAAGGGCCGGATACGCGAAAACCGTACAACTGCCCCGGGCGCGCATCGGGCAAAAAGACATGCCACACCTGGTCGGTACACTCTTTGAGCGGGATGCGGAGGTATTCTCGCGTGTCTTCCATCGTGTCGAACAGACAAAGCTCAACTCCGCTGGCGTGTTCGGAAAAAATCGCAAAGTTCACGCCGTTGCCCATCCAGGTTGCGCCCCGCGGATACGGCTGACCGAGAAACGTTCGTAATTGACTCATAAATGAGGCGGCGCATTTATCCGGCATTGGTCCCATGTTAGCAATGAGGAACGGCGCGCGGGATAAATTGTGACGTAGTTGTGTTTGCTTGAAACCCAAATCGAAACCTCACAACGTGAAACTCACATCAATATGCGCTGCCCTAATTCTGATCTGTGCTTTTGCGATTTACCTCTATGCCCATCACAATTGGAACACGTTGCCCTCCGGAACCACAATCGATCGCATCGGCGTGAAAAAATCAGCGAGGCAATTGTCGGTGTTTCGAAATGGTAATCGGATAAAGATCTATCGAATAGCTTTGGGTCGGCGCCCGCTCGGCGCAAAGCAGGAAGAAGGCGACATGAAAACGCCGGAAGGGATTTACAAGATCGATGGCCGAAATCCGCAAAGCAGTTTTCATCTTGCGCTGCACATTTCTTACCCCTCAGATGAAGACGACCAGCGCGCGGCTGCACGCGGAGTTTCGGCGGGTTATGACATCATGATTCACGGAATTCAAAACGGACGCGGCTGGATTGGCGCGTTTCATCGCTGGAGCGATTGGACCGCCGGTTGCATCGCAGTGACGGACGAAGAGATCGAGGAACTATCGCGGATTACGCCGGACGGAACGACAATTGAAATCCGCCCATAGCCGGCCAGGCAGGTAAACGATTTTCCTAAAGCTCTTCGAGCACACGTCGCGTTTTTCCATACCTGATGGTCGCAGGATGATCAGACCTTTTCCGTGGGCGACCACTCGCGAGATGGTGTATTCAACGCGTAAAATGTTAATCCCGGCATTGGCCAGCGCCTCACACACGCGCGCTGGCGCGCCAGGACGATTAGCAAGGCAAACTGCCAACTGCGGGGCTGTTTCAATGGCGAGCTTGGGATGTGCGTTCATGCTGCGGCACACTGATGCCTTGGCAGTGCTTCTGACAACTGACGAAACTGCTCTGGCGGAGCATGAAAACGATCTTGGCGCTGAACCTTGGATGTTCGGCATTCTGGAGTAAGAAACATAGAATTTGCCGCGAATGACCACACTTACCCAGCGTGCTGCTATAAGGTCTGCACCGCCCAGGCGGACCATCGGCTTCGTAACTGCGTGCTCGATAGTAATCGCCAATATCATTGGCACCGGGATCTTCACCAGCCTCGGCTTTCAATTAAAAGATATTCAGTCTGGATTCGCGCTGCTGATGCTCTGGGTCATCGGTGGAATTGCCGCTCTCTGCGGCGCCCTCTGTTACGGGGAACTCGCCGCGGCAATGCCGCGTTCCGGTGGCGAATATCATTTTCTTTCGAAAATCTATCATCCATCGCTGGGATTCATGGCGGGATTCGTCTCTGCTACGGTTGGATTTGCAGCGCCCATCGCACTCGCTGCAATGGCGTTTGGGCAATATTTCAACGGAGTTTTCGGCGTCGGTTCGCCGGTGGTCCTGTCGTTCGTGATTGTTTGGATAGTCACCATTTTCCATGTGGGAAATCTGCGAGTCGGGAGCGCGTTCCAGAATGTTTCGACGCTCGTGAAATTGCTTCTTATCGGCGCGATGATCGTGGCGGGCTTCTTTGTTCCGTTAAAGCAGCCGATCACTTTCTTGCCTGCCCATGGAGACAAAGCTGCGATATTCAGCGGAACATTCGCGGTGGCACTTGTTTACGTGATGTATTCCTATTCCGGCTGGAATGCGTCAGCGTACATCAGTAGCGAGATCAAGCGACCTGAGAAAAACGTGCCGCGTTCCCTGCTCACCGGCACCGGCTTGGTGATCGTGATTTATGTACTGCTTAACGCCATGTTTCTCGTGGCCACACCCGCTGAAGAATTGAAGGGCCAGCTCGACGTTGCATTAATCGCAGGTAAACACATTTTCGGCGTGAGCGGCGGACGATTTGCCGGCGCTATCATTTGTCTCGGTCTAGTTGCCGCCATCAGTTCGATGACATGGATAGGGCCCCGCGTGACCATGTCCATGGGCGAAGATCATTGGTTGTTGCGATGGCTCGGCGTCAAAAATGAAAATGGTATCCCTGCGAATGCCGTCTTCTTGCAACTGTTCTTCGTGAATCTGCTTCTCCTGACTCGAAGCTTCCAAAACGTGGTCCGCTACACGCAATTTAGTTTGCTGCTTTGCTCGTTGCTTGCCGTGCTGGGCGTGATCGTGCTTCGTTTCAAACGTCCAGAAATTAGGCGGCCCTACCGGGTTTGGCTTTACCCCATTCCTCCTGTTGTTTTTTCAATAATCACGATTTGGATGATGTTTTATCTATTGCGCTGGCATACTGCGGAATCGTTGGCTGGTTTGGCAACTGCGCTATCGGGTCTGTTGCTCTATTTCTGCGCGCAAAAACGTCGTAATCGCTCACCATGAAAACAAATTGCACCGCTCTAGCGATAGCTCTCAGCCTTATGAGCGCGCTCACGGTTTGCGCGCAGGAAAATCCTGAAGTTGCGCCACGAGCCATCCCGATCAACGTCGGTCCAAATGAGATTGCGCATTTTCTCGCCGGAATGCCGGTGTCGGAGAATTCACCGCTCGCTCCGCTGACGCGCGATCCAGCTTGGCAGGCGCATTCCGCATTCTTTGAAGAGCAATTCTCAAAAGTAAACGTCAGACAGCTCCAGAAATTGCACGAATGGCAGGCAACATATCTCCCCGAATCAGCTCAACCAAAACCTGTGGTGTTTTACATGTTCAGCGGGCCTGATTTCTTGTATGTGGATCAATTCTTTCCAAG
>DASYSX010000263.1:0-7160 GCA_036002955.1 Candidatus Udaeobacter sp.
AGCAAACCTGTGGTGGCACTATCGGGCTCGAGCAACGGCCGATCGGTTCGCTTTCCGTACTCGTTAGGATAACCGAGCAGGAACTCGCCCAAGGCGACAACATTCGTGTATTCTAACTGGGTGCACGGCCTTTCCAGCTGCTCATCCCAATCGATCTGCGGCTGGCTGATGCCATCGGAAAACCCGAATGGTTCGACTCCGTCGAGATTGCTGGTGCCAAGCGAAGTGATCTCCTCGAATGCCTCACTCCAGTTCGCATTTTTGGCTCTTTGAATAAAGGGATCTAGCTGGCCCGGCTCTGCAAAGAGCATTACCACCATGTGGGGCTCACGTCCGTAGCTACCCCAAACCCAATCTGACGTCGCGTTTTTTCCCACATCGCCCAGTTGTCGTGCGCGGCTTTCTTGTCCCATCCCTCCGCGAAATTCATGCGAAAAACCAGCAATGATTGACTGCGAAACGCCGAGCGCTCTCAGACCAGGCGCCGTGACAGCGATGTTCATCGCAGTCGTCGGAGGTGGCTTTTGCGTAACAGCTGTGGTTACCGGAGCCGAGCGGATCCACGCTCTTGCCGCATCTGCGTTCTTTACGCGCACGAGCGCATACGACGCACTCGTCATGGAACCGTATCCGAAGCGGACAAGGCCTTGCACGTCGGCGTAATCGACTTCGCTCATAGCAGCGCGACCCAGTCGCGGGCTTGCTCATCAGTCATCGACGACATCTCTAATCCCTGCCGAATCCGAGTGTTTTTCTCCAAGTCGACGGCGCTGAGTCCGGGATAGGCTTTGTACCAAACCTGGCTCGGCAACGTATGGCGCCGGAGGTATTCCTTATAATTTCGCTCGTCGATGCAACCTTCGCGCACAAGCCAGTTCGTTCTGGGATAACCGATGCCATTGCTAAAGGACGCGTTCAGCCCAAAGCCTGTTTTGTTAATGAAATCATCCATGTAGCTCTCAACGCTGCCGTCGTAGTTGCTGCAAAAGATCATTCGCTCTGTGCCAGCAACAAACACCCATCGCGCGAAGTGAATTGACCGTATCCGACCGAGCCGGCCGGGGCGGGTGAGATGGCGCGCGCCGTAGTTGACCGTCTTGAGCACAATGCTGGTCGTCAACAGTCGCACAAGACCTGGTTTCAAACTCCCCATGGCGCTGAATTGATTCGTAATGTCGTGGTCCTCGAAGCTTGAGAGGTTCTCAGCGTATTTCTGATCTGCGGTAGGACAAACTACGGGATCGCTCTTTTCCAAACGGCGAAGCGCAAAGATATAAAATGGCGCGAGGAAGAGAAGGAGGGGAGATAGCAGCAAAGCCAGCAATGGAAATCCGATCATGTGCAGCAGATTTTTGATCTGCCATCCAATCGGTGTTGGAGCTTCTTTCGATAACGTCACGCGTCGCGCCGATTGCTCCGCGTTGACGAAAGCCCGCAATTTGTCATGAAGCTCGATCGCTCGCAGACCCTGCAGAGTTGCATGATTTCGGTTCAGATAGTTCTCAAGCGCATCGGAAACCGCGGCTTCTTCGCGAATTTGGCGAACGGTTCGCCCACGCCAATTCACGTAGGCAGCAATAGGTGGGGCTTCGTGTTGTTTCATCCAATCAAAGAGATCCGTGTTAGGCCCGAATCCCTGACAGCATGAGAAAATTTTTCCCAAGCCTTTACCGGCACGCTTAATCAACTTGCCCAGAAACGCGCTTACATCGCCATCGACGTCGCCCAGGAATGATAGATACAGCGGATAAGTGCGCGGTGTTAATCCGTAAACGCGGATATCTTCAGTTGTTTTGTCGTCAAGAATAACGAATCGCGCGAAGTGAAGCGTCTCGAATTCGGCAAAAGGCAACAGAGCATTATTCGGATCCACCTGTCCGGGTCCCCGGTTTATCGAATCAAGCAACTGCCGAAGCTCGGTCTCCCGCTCCGGAACGATCGGCGCGAGCACCATGAAGTTCGACTGAGGAGTCATGATCTTCCAGACCTCATCTCAGATCGGGTTGTCATGTTGAGCGAATCGAAACATCTCTGATTTTTGACATGCAGGATCATTTTATGAATGATCAGAGGTTCTTTGCTTCGCTCAGAACGACAGCGGTTCTATTCGAATACCTCATCACCTGTGGGCTCGTAGTGAGGGACGTTATTCATGTTATGACGCAGTTGTGATAACTCGAAATACATTCGTCGCCGGGCACGGCTTTGATTACCCAGCGGACGATGCTCGGCGATGGTATGCCACGGGTTGTAGGAGAGCTTCCTGGCAAATTCCATTTGCGCTGGCGAATCGAATTTTTGCTTGGGCAGCCGAAGTGTCGCTACCGATACCCGTGGCGAAAGTTTCTCCGGCCAGAGCACACCATTGTTCTCGATCGGCATGAGGAAAGGATCAGTTTGCAATTGCAACCGAAAGTCGAGTTCCACGTCCCCTTCATCCAGCGCTTTGATCATCGCATTGCGCAGATAATCATCTGGCGGACGGAGCGGTAGCCGCGGGATCGGCGTTTTCTTGTTCGTCTTCGGCCAGACGGAATATTGCATCGCCTGGCCTTCGCCCAGCAGATACGGCACGCAGCTAAAGTACGGAGCTTCAAACGGACTGCTCTGTGTCTTCACCCACAACCCCTGCATGATCATGTCGGCGATGTGAGGTTGCTCGAAATTCACGAAATGAAAAATCTGCGCATTTTTCACGCTCCATTTTTGCAGGTGCGCATTCGATTTTATGTCTTGCGTGACAAATGTGGGCGTGGAGACGCCGAACATGTCTACGGTAAATTTCTCCTCATCCATCAATTTCGGCCCGGGCACACCCATCAGCTTGATGCTGATGCTCATGAAACCGACGTCATCGATGTCTGGAGTGATGTAAGGACCGGGGCCGGAAAAACGGACCCAGCAACGGAACGTTTGCGGCCTGGCATAGATGCCGTAGCGAAACTGCGGCGGCAGATTGTCGTGAACGATAAACTCGCCGCGGACTATTCCCTGGGTTTTGGTGTTACCGCCGCGCTCGAATCCGCCAGGTTTCCAGAGTCCCCGCATTTGTGTGGTGAAGCTTTCGATGACGGAGTTGAGAAATTCCTCCTCGTTAGGCAACAGCTTTTCCTCGGCGATTTTCAAGCCTTCGTCCTTGCGCTGCTTGTTCATCAATGCGGTGACGATGTTCGCTACTGGATCGCGCAGCGTGACGTCGAATATCGGCCGCAGCCACGGATCGATTCGGCGTTCCATTTGCAGAAGGAACATCGTGGTGTCGCTGACCCAGTTCAGAAATCGCGAACCAGTATTGGCTCGCGGTATTGGACGGCTGACGTTTGAATTCACGGCACCTCCGATGGCCGCACGCTTTGATTACGTGTTCGCCGGAAATTCCAAAGCGAAATCAATCAATCGCTTTTTGCCCAAATAGACTTTGCCCAGGTAAATGTGTGGGGCGACTTCCCGGATCTCGTCACGGACCCAGTGCGCGACCAAAGAAGTATCCGAATAGTCGAGAACAATACACTCTTTGTTGTCCATCCAGCTTGAGCCTTTGTAAACCTTGGCAATGATCGCGTTGAGCCCAAAAGGCGAAATCCTGTTTCGCAAAATTCCCTTTGCTGGATCGAAATTTTTTCCCTGCCACGCAAAATGATTTATGAAGTTGGCCATGTCCTGCGAGTAGGTGGTTCCGGGTGCGATAATCGCCGTGCCGTTGGCCTCACCGCTTGGGATTTCGCCGACAGGACTTTGCGTGAACAGATCGTCCAGCTGAGTCTGTGACATCTTTAACATTTCTGGAACTGTGACTGCCATTCTTTTCCTTTCTTTTGAACGCGCTAAAAAGTTTTCAAATATTCGATCAGCGCTCGTTTATCTGAATCCGGCAGGTCCGTGCCGAAATAATGTCCTTTGTCTTCTACGAAGTCGGGACATTTGTTTGCTGCGAGGAGTTCGGGAACCGCTTTTGCCAACTCCGCTGTGGCGTCTTTCGATGAAAGATTCATTGTGTGAATCTTAACCAACGCTTTTGCAATTTTGGCCTGCAACACGACCAATTGTCCGAGATCGGGTTCGAGGTTCCCGATTAGATTAATCGGCACGCCTTTCGGGATCGGACCAATGCTGATATATCCATCGCTGCCGGCTAAACGCTGAAGCGGTCTCGGCACGAACTCTTTCCGCAAATGCAGTGTGCATTCGTTTTGGGTTCGCCAGATCGAATCGTTGTTGAGCCGCTTTTCCGGCCAGAGCAATTTTTCGATCGCGTCGTTAAATGCGTCGATTCGGCCCGCGATCGAAGGATCACCAGTAAATTTTCCCAGCGTGTTGTTGTGCAATAGCGGCGCGGAACTCCACACGCTCACCAGCGACGGCACGCGGTAATAGCCGGCTGCCACATTTTTTTCTTTGGGTTTGAACTTGATCGGATGCGTCTCATCAAAGGGATTGAAAAATTCGAGTTCGTCGACTGGCGAAAGCTCTTTGTAGGTAAGCGAAGAGAAATTGTCCCAGACGTGACCAGCTTTCGCGTTCGTTCCGAACGCGCGCGCTGAATTCGTTTCAATTTTCGTCAGTGGATAACGCCTGTCGTTCGAGAGAAAATTATTTTCCAGAAAATCGGGCGCCATTACCGAAGCGCGGAACCACGCTTTTCCTTCGCCCGAGTGTGGATCCATGTTTGTTGCCGGTTGTTTGCTGGAATGACACGCCGCGCAGCTTTCGGCGAAAACTTCTTTTCCGCGCATCATTACAGCGGCGTCCGCGGTGATGTAAGCCTGTCCACCAGGAGCATCGGTCAAATGGAACGGTTGAAGCCGGCGAAAAAAGGCGGCGATATTTGCCAGACGCTCTTCTGTCGCGCGCCAGAAAACGGAATGCTCGCGTGCATAAGCGATCTCGAACGGTTTCTGGGGAGTGAGTCCGATCAGGCGATTGTGGCGTGTAAGCCAATACTCAGAAAACATGCCGATGTTCACGTAAACGCGAATCGTTGCGCCTGGAACACCGATGGAATCGGCGCCGTCTTTTAGAATGTGCGGCACGGGCATCTCCTCTTTTTCTCCGGGTAACGCAAATGTTCCGCCCGCCATCTTCTCCGGCACCGCGATGCGCTCCCGCTCCGCAAGCAAAAAGATCGGATTGATCGCGTTTGGGTTGTTGATGTGATCCGTGGCGATGCGCGAGGTATCGGAAGTACCGCGAGGCTGTGCGAGAAGCATTTCGTAAAAGAAGCCGCCCTGCTCGACGTTGCAGGCGAACACTTTTCCCTCGTTAATGTATTGATTGCCGATCGCTGAGGCCAAATTCTCCCATCGCGGGTTTTCTGGATCGAGCGGAGGATTACTGGGATTTGGTGCGATGTGGCAGGAGCCGCACGCCACACCGACCCGATACGGACGGATGAGTTTGTTGTCGTTGTAGTAAGCGGGATCGTTCACAAAACGATCGCCATTCCATTTCTTGCGCGCGTCCTCATTGAAATCCGGATTCGGAAAGAGTCGAAAACCGAGCACACCCGAAGGCTTGCCGTAAACTGTTCGATCAATGCCTGCCGGTTCGGGCTCCGCCTCTTCGTCGAGCCACAAACCGAATTCATCCGGCTTGGTGGCTGCGCGAAATCCCGGCTCGTTCACCAAGCCGAGCACTTTGAAGCGTTCGCCGCGCGGAAATTTGCGGTTATCGAGCATCTTGAGCAGATCCATCAGACCGAAACTGTCCTGCGCGACGTGATTCCAAAAATGTTCGTTGCCCCCGCTCCAAAGGTTCCAGGTGTTGCGGCCCATGATTGCCTCGGGCGAAAGATCAATGCCGCCATCCATCGGCTTGAAAACGTCTGCGGTGATTTGCGGGAAATCGGCCGTGCTTTTTCCCGCCGCTTTGGCTTCGTCGATCGGCTCGTCTTTTTTGCAGCTGGCAAATACGAGGAGCGCGCACATAGCAACGCAAGATCCGACTCGCGTGAGACGGAGAAGATGACGCCTCGCTGGCAGCATTGCCTTCACCGAGTCATCATTGATACGTCGCTCCTGAATCTTGTGGCAAGGAAATTTCCAAAGAAACAAGAAACGACGAATTGCAGCCGACAAATTTTTCCTAGCCTGCCGAAGATGGCGTGGCCGTCCGGTTAGAACGCCCACTCGCCGCGAGCAAACAAAACGGCAAACAAGGCGAAGAACAAAAGCGACCAGACCGTGAGAACACCAGCCCAAAAGCGGTTTTGACTGAGCAAGCCGAAGAGTATGAAGATTGGGAACATCGTCAGCGTATAGCGCGGAATGCTGCGGAAGTAATTAACACTGGTGAATAAAATCAAGTTTCCAGTCATCCACATGGCGTACATCGGGCGCAACTTGATCCAGCTAACGATCGTGCACATCAGTCCCAGAGCGAGGAAAGCCAACTCCTGTTCGCCTACCATTTCGGCTTCATTCGGCGTCGGGTAATGCGCTCGCACCATTTTCCAGATCCCGGTCCACGGCAAGGCAAACGATTGCTCGAACGATACCTTTCGCGTTTGCAAAAATGCCAATGCGTCTCCAGTGATGTGCCAATTCAGTAGCAGGTATGCTGCAAAGCCGGTAAAGACTAGTGCGATCCACAACCACCGCGGATTCCACCGGCGATTGGTTGAATACTTTTGTGCTGCCTCAACGGCCAGCGTGGGAATAATAACAGCGCCAGTTGCGCGTGTCAGCCAGCAAAAGGCTCCTAGCACACCTGCTAGTCCCCATCCACCAGTGCGCGCAGCTAGCACAGAACCGAGTGCCAAAGCAAGAAACAGGCTTTCGCTATATCCCACGTGAAGAAAATAACCTGTCGGAAAAATAAGAAAGAACCACACACTGCGCAGCGCTACTGCGCTGTCATAATCGAGTTGTACCAACCTGCGCAACAGTACCGCCGCGGCAATCGAAGCGATGCCGGAGAGGATAAGCGCCGCAGCAAGATAACTTCCAGTGATGTAAGCGACTAACCGAAGGAGCCAAGGAAACAGCGGGTAAAATGCAAGCGAGCCGTCCTTCGCCTCGTATCCAAATTCTGCGATCTTTTGGTAATAGCCAAAGTCCCACTGATCCCATAGCGCGAACCATCGATTCGGGGTTGGTGCGTATTTGTCCCAAAGCATCGGGTAGCTCTTAACTCCGATAACGAAGAGCAGGGTCTTGATTGCC
>DASYSX010000264.1:0-6439 GCA_036002955.1 Candidatus Udaeobacter sp.
GCGAGTCTGCGCTTGCTTCAGATCGATGTTGGGATTGAGACGGGCGATCGCCGACCACGCGCGGTTATCGCGTGGTTCTTCTGAGAGATTGACCGCGCTGTTTACCCAAATCTGGGTTTGCTCCGGGTATTCAAATCCCGGGGGCATTACACCGATAACCGTGAGAGGCCGCGACTTCATCTGGACCACCCTCCCGATAATGGCTGGGTCGGATCCGAACCGGCGCTTCCACAAGCCGTGGCTGATGATCGCGACGGTACCCCGGCCGCCGCTGAATGAGGCTGGTTTGTCGTCTTCGGGAAGGATCGCGCGGCCAAGAACAGGCTGGACACCTAGCACCGAGAAGAATCCGGTCGTAACGCCTGCGCGGGGCACGGCCTCCGGTTCCGCTCCGTCGCCACTGAGGTCGGCGTTCCCGATCCAGTAGGCCGCGGTGCTCGCGAAGAGATCGGTTCGTTGCGACCAATCGGTGAAGTCGAGATACGAAATGTTGCTGTCGGTAATGCCAGCCGCAGGATTTTTTCCGTCGAAATAGATGATGCGATCCGAATTCGGAAACGGAAGCGGACGAAGGAGAACGCCGTTGACCAGGCTGAAGATGGCGGTGTTCGCGCCGATCCCCAGAGCAAGAGCTGTCACAGCGACGGCGGTGAAGCCGCGATTTTTGAAAAACATCCGCACGGCGTACCGCAGATCGCGCACCACGCCTTCCATATAATAACCGGCCTTAGCTTCTCTGACCTTTTCCTTCAATTGCTCTATCCCGCCCAGCTCGATCGCAGCTTGTCGGCGCGCCTCGACTTCGGACAATCCTTCCGTGATTTTCTTTTCCACAAGAGCGTCCAAGGCATAAGCAAGTTCGTCAGAGAGCTCCTGTTCTACATCTCCCTTGCGAAACAGGTTCCGCCAGAAAGCGGCAATTCGATTGAGAACGCTCATGGAGGATTTCAGGTCGCGCGGAGCGCGGCCGTGATTGCGCCCGAAACTTTGCGCCAATCGTTCGTTTCAGTTTGGAGCTGACGGCGACCAAGCTTGGTCAGCCGATAGAACTTTGCTTTACGGCGGTTCTCCGATTCTCCCCATGACGAGGCGAGCCAACCAGCCTCCTCCATGCTGTGCAACGCCGGAAAGAGCGAACCGGGTTTTACCTCAAACGCGCCGTTAGTGATCTGTTCGACGCGATGAGCAATGGCAAGACCGTGAAACTCTCCATGAACAAGCGTCTTCAGGATTAACAGATCCAGCGTGCCTTGGAGTAATTCCGTCGATTTGTATCTTCGTATAGACATTCTGTAGGAGAATCTTCACCGTCCTATAGACTGTCAATACAAAGAATCCTGTTGCTCCGTTGCTGTTTTTTTGCCGTGAAAGGCCGCGGAGAACCGCGTAAAAGACTTCGCCTCACGCGGTCGGAGAAACACGTATCGGGGCGTCGCCAACCATGATGCGATTCAACCGTTACGTGCGCGACTGAGGCAGCATCAAGACGGCGACAACACTAATCGCGGCCAGCGTCATTCCGTGCCTAACAAGTAGTTGTTTGAATCAAGATCTTAAAGTTCGCGATGGCGAGGGCGCCATCGCCAGGTCGCCGCGGCGACCGTTCCCCCGGAATTTTCCGCTGGGACAGCGGACGCTACAGCATTGCGTCTACCCAAAATCATCGTGCACCTCGTTGACGGCACTTACGAAGTTTTTCGTCACTTCTACGAGCTGCGCCGACTTACCAAAGGCAAAGACCGCCCGAAAAGGTCAGGCAAAGCCTCCATTGGCGCGCAATACCTGCGCGTTGATCCATCCGCCATCCGGTCCGGCCAGGAAGGACACTACGCCGGCGATGTCTTCCGCTTGACCCAGTCGTTCGAGCGGAGGCATTTTTCTAAATTCTTCGATCTGCGCCTGAGTCTTCCCTTTCAAAAACAACTCCGTCGGGATTGGGCCAGGGGCTACCGCGTTTACAGTTATGTTTCGGCCACGCAATTCATTGGCAAGAACTCGCACCAAGCCTTCCACGCCTGCTTTGGAAGCGATGTAGGGACCATAATTCGGAAAAGATTTCGCAATGACGCTGGTTGAGAAGGCGATGATACGGCCGCCTGCGGAAACGTGTTGTGCAGCTTGTCCCAACACCAAAAAACTGCCGCGCAAATTGGTCGCAATCACTTTATCAAAAGTTTCGACGTCACCGCCGGAGATGGGAAGCATCGGCATAATGCCGGCAGAATGGACGACCACGTCGACCTTTCCAAAAGCTGCAAGCGCCTGTTTGAACAGATGCTCGACGTCCGCGGCCTTCGCCACATCCGCTTGCACTGCGATGGCGTTTCTGCCGGCGTCTTTAATCTCGGTTACAACTGACTCCGCTTTCGCTGAGTTGCCAGCATAATGCACCACGATAGCGAAGCCGTCGGTCGCCAGCCTTTTCGCAACCACGCGCCCGATTCCGCCGGACGCGCCGGTAACGATTGCGACTTTGTCTGTAAGCTTTTTATCAGGAGTTGCCATTTTCTAACAACATATCGGAGAGCGATGAATAGGTCACTCAGAAAGCATCTCCGGAGAGACCGCGTAAAAGGCTTCGCCTCACGCGGTCTCAATGTTCTATCCTGAGAGGTGATCATCCACTTGGTTGACGGGACCTACGAGCTGTTCCGTCACTTCTACGGCTTGCGCCGGTTCACTAAGGGAGTCGATCGGCCCTACGGCGCCGTCGTCGGGGTGTTGCAGACCGTGCTCCAATTGATCGAAAAGGAGAGCGGCGACACGTACCTCGGCGTCGCCACCGATCACGTGATCGAGTCGTTTCGCAATCGGCTTTGGGCGGACTACAAGACCGGCGCCGGCATCGAGCCCGCGCTGCTCGCGCAATTTCATCCGCTCGAAGAGGCGCTCGCGGCGATGGGCGTTGTCGTCTGGCCGATGATCGAGCTCGAAGCCGATGATGCACTCGCTTCGGCCGCGCATCTCGCGTCGAAGGACAAGAAGGTCGAACGCGTCGCGATCTGGACGCCCGATAAGGATCTGGCGCAATGCGTGCGAAGTACGCGCGTGGTGCAGATCGACGGCCGGCGTAAAACGATTCGTGATGCGGCTGGGATTCGCGAAAAATTCGGCGTCGATCCGCCACTCATTCCGGATCTGCTCGCGCTCGTGGGCGATGCGGCCGACGGCTATCCCGGCATTGCTGGGATCGGCGCGAGGACAGCCGCCCAGCTTTTGAACCGGTACTGTCAGATCGAAAAGTTTCCGTCAAACATTCTCGGCGAACAGCGCCATCTCGCGCTGCTCTTCAAGAAACTCGCGACGCTGCGCACCGATGCGCCGCTCTTCAAGAAGGTCGAGACGTTGCGCTGGCGCGGTGCGACGCCGGCATTCGCGGCCTGGGCGGATCGGATGGAAGCGCCGCGGCTGCTCGAGCGCTGCGAAAAAGCCGCGGGCCAATGACACTCGCTATTAGCGCCAAGACGCAACTTCTTCGCCACTCACGCCGGAACTTCACGGACGTTGCCATCTTTCCAGATGATCATCGGCAAACCGCGGCGACGAAGCTCGATCCGCTTTTTGCGAGTGGCGCGTCGATGCGCTTCCGATGCGACGCGAGCTTCCGGCGACATCTTGCTTTCGGAATTAGTTTCAACACTCGGCACTGTTTCTTCATTCGTTAGCTAAAAGTTCGTTTCGGCAGGATGCCGAAACCAGCACGCTACAAGCGTGCGCTCCCCAGAGGTTGCGTCTTCGCGTGGACGTTCGCGCCTTCGTCGCGCAAGATCTTCACGTGCGCTGAAGCAGCCGGAAAAGTTTTAACCAGTTGCCCTCAACCTCTCTCTACTGAACTGCGGTCGCTCAGCCCATCCGGCAATCGTTTTCGTGAGCAGCTCCAGGCGCTGTTGTCGTAGCGCGAGTTCATGCTTCAATTGCCGCTCCACGCGCAGCCGCAGATCCTCCGATGGACCTCTTCGGGCGAAGTTCCATGAATCTTCCCGCCCGGCTTCGACCAGGCTTAACTCCAACGCGCGCACAGATCGCGTCAATTCGCCAAGGACCGAGCGCATCTGCGATAAGGTTGTGCCAGCGCCGGGCGCGTCCGACAAATCACTGAGCGCCAGCAGAAGTTCCATGCGAGCAACGTCACCGGCCAGATACGCCTCCTGGACTTCATGCCAGAGCGACGAGACCGTCGCATCTCCATCGGCGCGCAAGTCGGGATGTAATCGGCGCACCAGCCGTCGATAGATTTCCTTTACCCGGGGATCAATGGTCATCGGTTCAGTCGCACCCGCCGACGCCTCATCAACCGCAGAACGCCGAACACCCGCCGGCCGGGGATCAGATCGACTCGGAGCGCTTTCGGGCCTAACGAACATATGCGACTTAAAAACTTCAAAGCTGCGCGAATAAAAGTCGTCATCCATCTTGATCGGGTTCGTGCCAAGAAATGTTCGCACCCATTCTTGAAACAGAGTTTCCTGCTCGAATTCGCTCAGATGAGGTGTCGATTGCGATCCATATGAGAAGGTCTTCCGCTCATCGGCGACCCCCGGATTTTCGCGTCGAAACAACACGCGCCGATAGGCGCTGTGCGGATCCTGGATGTGGCGCCGCATTTCAATCTCCACCTCATGAATCAGGTTTTGCGCGTCCCGAATCTTATCCTCGACATCCCGCGCGGTGCTAAGCAACGAGCCAAACTCACGGGCCCGCCACCGAACGAACGCGGGCTTGTCCTGTCGTTCAAACTGATGCCAGCCAAGTCGCGCTCGCTCCAGACGCACCATCATGTCGGTGCATTCGGCGGCGGCATTGGCTCGCAGCGGTGCTTGATCAATCCAAACAATCTCCAGACGATCTATATCGGAAATTGTCACGGCGCGTGTGCGAGCGACGCGTTCAGACAAGCGTGCGCGAATCATCCCCAAACCTTACCGCAGGCATGTCGGTCAACAACATCACTCGCCGATTCTAAAGAATTGAAACATAACGCAGTTTCGCTCGCGTGTTTCGCGGACTAACTTGGATTCAAGTTCGTTTTCGGCGGCTCAATCGGATTTTAAGTTCATTTCGGCGAGCCGCCGAAACCAGCACGCTAGAAGCGTGCGCTCCCCAGAGGTTGCGGGTCGACATGGCCGCCGCTACAACGAAACGCGTCGACAGATCGAGGCGGCTAAATAATTACGCCGGAACTTCGCGGACTTTGCCGTCTTTCCAGATGATCATCGGCAAGCTTTGGCGACGAAGTTCGATGCGTTTTTTTCGCGTGACGCGACGATGGGCGTGGGATACAACACGCGCCCATTTCGGCATATCCTTTTCGAAAATTGGGTTGAACACTTGGCGCTATTTCTCCATTGGTAAGGTTTCTCCATTGGTAAGGCTAAAAGTTCGTTTCGGCACCAGGCCGCCGTAACGCGGGTGAAGGAGCGGCCGGGCTTTCAAACCAGCACGCTAAAAGCGTGCGCTCCCCGGATATTACGTCTTCGCGTAAACTTCGGCGTCTTGCTCCAGGAATTCTTTTCTCTTTTCCTGCATTCCTGATTCGATGGCTTCTTCGCTCGTTAGGCCATGTTCAGCTGCATATTTGCGTACGTCTTCTGTGATTTTCATGCTACAGAAATGCGGACCGCACATGCTGCAAAAGTGAGCGGTTTTTGCTCCTTCTTGCGGCAACGTTTCGTCATGAAACTCGCGAGCGGTTTCGGGATCGAGCGCGAGATTAAATTGATCTTCCCAACGAAATTCGAACCTGGCTTTGGAAATCGCGTTATCGCGATATTGCGCGCCGGGATGGCCTTTGGCGAGATCGGCGGCGTGCGCGGCGATCTTATAGGCGATCACGCCATCTTTGACGTCCTTCTTGTTAGGCAGGCCGAGATGCTCTTTCGGCGTGACGTAGCAAAGCATGGCGCAGCCGTACCAGCCGATCATCGCCGCGCCGATCGCGCTGGTGATGTGATCGTAACCTGGAGCAATATCAGTGGTGAGCGGGCCGAGCGTGTAGAAGGGCGCTTCGTCGCACCACTCGAGTTGTTTCTCCATGTTCTCCTTGATCATGTGCATGGGGATGTGGCCCGGACCTTCGTTCATCACCTGCACATGATGTTTCCAGGCGCGCTGAGTCAGCTCGCCTTGCGTGTACAGCTCGGCGAACTGCGCTTCATCGTTTGCGTCAGCAATACTGCCTGGTCTCAAGCCATCGCCGATGGAAAAACTGACATCGTACGCAGCCATGATCTCGCAGATCTCATCCCAATGCGTGTAGAGAAAACTTTCTCGATGATGCGCGAGACACCACTTGGCCATGATGCTCCCTCCCCTGGATACAATTCCGGTCGCACGTTTAGCCGTTAAAGGAATGAAGCGTAAAAGGACTCCGGCGTGGACGGTGAAGTAATCGACCCCCTGCTCCGCCTGTTCGATGAGGGTGTCACGATAAATTTCCCAA
>DASYSX010000265.1:0-9179 GCA_036002955.1 Candidatus Udaeobacter sp.
GATGCCTGGCACCTCCCACAAACTGCCGCCGGTTATTCGTGCGACAACGATCCAAAACCACACAATACCAGAAGCAATCGCGGCAAGACCACCCCACATCGCCAGCAATTGGAACTGCTCGCGCAGCATTTCGACGTGCGGCGAAGCGGTTCGGTCCGTCTCCTTCCATGCAGGTCTTGCGAGGAGATTTTCAAATGCGAACAACGCCAGAAGAATCATGCACGCGCCGATGTGCACAGCGCGTGTGATAATTAGCAACATATTCCAGCCCGTTAGCTTTAGCTTTGCTTTACGGGAGAATCTGAAACGTGAAATCGCCGTTGGTTCGATGCGTATCCACTGACACAATGCGCCAGACCACCTTGTAGCGTCCCGGTCCGAGCCGAGGCAATGAGACCTGCAACAGCGAACGATTGGAAGGATCCGAGCGGGTATCTTTTTTATCGATCTGTTTTCCAGTCGCGTCGAAGACTTGGATACTGCTAAACCGGGGTTCGATTGCTTCGGTGAACCAAATGCGCACGGCGGCTGGCGCAGAATGCACTTTGCTTCCCACAGATGGATCGGAGTGCTCCAAAAAACCATGCGCGTTGATTCGCGCGGCCAAAAGAGATAGTAAAAGGGAGAGGGTGAGAATACGGCACAGAAGTTTCATTTGTTTCCTCCGAGTAGTGGCCGGCCGATCGTGTGCGGAAAGAGATCGTCCAGAAAGAAATGCAGTTGTGCAATCACGCCGACGTTATTTCCCGTGTGTTCGTTGATCGGAATCACCGCCTCCACACCAACCTGAAAATAATTTCCCGCCCAGATCACACCCGGATTGATGGTGCCGGTGGTTGGCCCGGTTGGGCCGCGGTTCAGCGGAGTTTCCATTGCGAATTCCACTAGCGGAATCAATCGATTGATCGGCTCCGGAAAATGCATGTCTTCCACCTGCGACTGCAGATAAATAACGCTGTACTCGAGAGCAAAACCCCACTCGAGGACGTCAGGATGTGGCTCGATGTCAACGTCGCGTTCAGCCGTTCGCTCATTCACTGTGATCGTGCGGGTGCTGGCGCTGCTTGGAATGGCGATGCCTGCTACACCCGTTAGGGCGAGTGGCTTCAAAAATCGCAATGCTTCGGGTAAATCCCCGAAGCCTTTACCAAAAAAAATCGCCGGCTCCCATGTGCTGAATGAATCTGCGCCAATTGATTGGGAGCCAGTGCCGCCAATCTCGACGCCAAGCCCGACAGAGAGAATCGTTTCATGCGCGGCATTCTTCACCAACTGATATTTTCCGGCGAGTTCTAGATTGCCGAAACCATTCATTGAGTGCTCTTCGTGCGGATTGACCACGGCCAAACTCTCGCCGATTTCAATCCCGAACTCGGGCGTAATGCGTTTAGCGATTTCCACCGAGATATCGGTCTCGCGCGTGCCGCCATCATCCGGCGTTCTAATTGTGCTGACGGTTGGAAGCGAAAGTTCATCGGCGACAAATGGATCGTCCGTCGAAAGCGTCGCCGGAAAGAATCGCGCTCCGGCAAAGCCATGGCCATAGATACGGTTCGTTGCGCAGACTGCGCAAACAAACCAAAAAACCAAATGCAAGCGTCTCATGAATATTCCTCCAGTATGATGAGAAAACGTCCGCGTTAAGGCGCGACGGTTCCCTGATTGCGAAAGGGAAGCTGCAGATCGTGCACACGCACGGTGCAGCCGACTCCAGCGCGAACTAACTTGCGAACGAGCGCGGTGGCGGAACGGGCGGCGAATGTCCTGCTTCGGATGAGAAGCAAGCAGTTAGAGGGTATTCGTAAGAAACGAAGGGACGTTTAGTTCGGTGAGCGAAAGCTGCACAGATCATGTCGATCTTGAGTGTGGAGGACTGCACATCCTGTTTTTTCTCCGAATCTTTCCCCTTGTTTACAACATGACAAAGCGAGCAAGGATGTTTGCCATCAAACGTCTGAGCAATCGCGCGGCACAATGGCGCGCGCTTGGAATAGTCAATGACCATCGTGGTCCAGGCGAGTGATTGCAAAGCAATCCAATGCAAACCGATCGACAGACAAAGTGCGCTAATCGTAGCAATGCGACCAGCACAGCGAAACATGCTTGCGAGGCTAATCACCGCCCAGTTTGATGTCAATGTTGCTGCGGAAAGCTCGCAATTGTTTTTTCTATCGCTGTTTGCGTTTAACCATTTCATGCCGCAACAGCAGCGGGCGAGAAGCGTAGGACAGCCAGTGTCGCCTCGGTGAACGAAGTAAATATAGGAGGCTGTTTAAAATGAAGAAGTTACTTCGTTCAACAATTGGAACGCTCGTGGTGGCAGCTTTTTTGGCAGTTGCGTCGCCAACGTTTGCCCGTGGAGGTCATGGCGGCGGACATGGCGGAAATCGCGGTCACGCTGGAGGGCATGCTTTCAAAGGACATGCCGCGGCCGGCCATGTCAGGGGTGGACACGCTGGATTCCGTGCTCGCGGTGGACGTGGTCACCAATTTGCGCGGGCCGCACGCGGGAACGGCCGCTATGCAGCGCGCGCATATAATTGGAATGGCGGCCGTCACTGGGGAGGCAATTACCGGTATCCGTCCTATGGATATTCTCGGGTCGGCTATTACGGCTTGGGCTATGGCTACCCATACTATGGAGGTGGCTACTACGGTTACCGTTATGGTGGGTATTATCCGTACTACGGAAATTGGGGATACTACCCTTACCTCTACGGATACTGGCCGTCCGTGAGCTTCAGCTTCGGGTATTAAGATCGAGTCACCACTTGCGCAAGTCAGGCCGCAATACTTCGGCCGGCTTACTAATTTTCACGAGGCTCACTTCACAGCAGTGCGCAGTGATTGTGTCATTGCCGGACTATTGAGCACGCAATTCTTGTGTTTTCAGCACGCGTTTTCGTTCCACCCATTCATATAAGACAGGCAGGACGATGAGCGTGAGAAACGTCGAGCTGATAATGCCTCCAATAACGACAGTCGCCAACGGCCGTTGCACCTCCGCACCTGCGCTTGTCGATAGCGCCATCGGAATAAAACCGAACGCTGCGACGGCTGCGGTCATGAGTACGGGGCGCAATCGCGTGAGAGATCCTTCGATCACAGTAGTGCGAACATCACGACCCTCGGCGCGCAGTTGATTGAAATAGCTGATCATCACGACTCCGTTGAGAACGGCGACTCCGCTCAGCGCGATAAAACCCACCGCCGCGGAAATGCTAAATGGCATATCGCGCAGCCATAGAGCAAAAACGCCACCTGTCACAGCCAGGGGAACGCCAGAATAAACAAGCAGCGCCTGGCGCACGCTGCCAAAGGCCATGAAGATCAGGACGAAGATGAACATAAGCGCTGCGGGCACAACAACGGCCAGTCGCGTCCTGGCTTCGCGAAGATTCTCGAACTGTCCACCAAATTCGACCGTATAGCCTTCCGGCAATTTGACGTGCTCGCGCACTTTTGCGTCAGCCTCTCGCACCCAGCTTTCCACGTCGCGGTTTCGCAGGTTCACCATTAGCGCCGCGCGGCGTTGAGCTGAATCACGCAGAATTGGCGACACCGTTTTGACACGTTGGATATCGGCGAGATCACCGAGCGGCAGAAGACCAGAGTCTCCAACGCGGACTGGCACTGAGCGAATCGCTTCCAGATTCTCGCGATCGGCTTCAGCAAGCCGGACTACAATGTCGAAGCGGCGATTCTGTTCGATCATTGTTCCGACGGTCTGCCCGCCCAGCGCAGCAGCGATCGTTTGGTTTACTTCGCCGGCGTGAAGATTGTACTTTGCCAGCACGTCGCGCTTGATTCGAATCTCCAACATCGGGGCGCGGCCGGTCGTTTCGTATTCGACCTCTCCTTCGCCTTCGCGTGTACCGGGAATTCGTTCCAGCACTTCTTTCACTTCGGAGCCGAGACGCTCCAGCACGTCGTAGTCGTTGCCGAAAATTTTCACGGCGATATCCGCGCGGATACCTTCCAGCATTTCATTGAACCGCATTTCGACGGGCTGCGCGACCATCACGCGAGCACCGGGGTTTAAGGCCACGATCTCAGCCGTGATGATTTTCGCCAGGTCTTCCTTGCTGATCGGGCGATTGTCGATCTTTCGCCATTCTTCGCGAGGCTTGTAGTAGATGTAAAAGTCGGTATCGCTCGGCGGCATCGGGTCAGTGGCAATCTCAGCGCTGCCGATTCGCGAAAAAACGTGCGTGACCTCCGGGATACGCTTGGGGATTTCTCGCTCGGTTTTCCGTTGCTCTTCGATGCTTTGATCAATGTTGATGCTGCTCGTTCTAAAAATCATCATGGTGAAAGTACCTTCATCGAGCTTCGGAATGAAATCCGCTCCGAGATCACGGAAGATGAATATCGCCAGTGCGAATAGCGCGATCGCACCGAGCACAACCAACCAACGTAGTTGCAACACCCAGCGAAGGGTGGGGGAATAAACCTTCTTGATGAGGCGGACGATCAAATTGTCGCGTTCGGCGATTCGTCCTCCGAGCAAAAATGAGCACAGCGCCGGCATTAAAGTAAGCGCCAAAATCAATGATCCGCCTAGGGCTAGCATCACCGTCAGCGCCATCGGGTGGAACATTTTTCCTTCGATGCCCGACAGCGCGAGAATCGGCAGATAAACAACGGCGATGATCAGCACACCAAAGAACATCGGCGTGCCGACTTGTTTGCTGGCGGTCATAACGGTGTGCAGCCGCTCGTCGCTTGTCAGGCGTCGCCCAAGCTGGTGCTGTTTTGTGCCAAGCTGTCGAACAACGTTTTCTACGATGACGACAGCGCCGTCGATGATGAGCCCAAAATCGATAGCTCCAAGGCTCATCAGGTTTCCCGAAATTCCGAACCGCGTCATGCCAGTGATGGCGAAAAGGAGCGCCAGTGGAATTGCAGCCGCGACGATGAGCGCCGCGCGCCAGTTCCCAAGAAGGAAGAGCAACACCGCGATGACGAGCAACGCGCCTTCGAACAAATTCGTTGTCACCGTGCGGATCGTTCGGTGCACCAGGTTTTTCCTGTTGTATTCCGGACTGATGATTACGCCCGATGGCAGCCTCTTTTGAATTTCCGCTATCTTTTCCGCAACGCGCTCCGCGACGGCGTGACTATTCTCGCCCATCAGCATCATGGCCACGCCGAGCACTGCCTCTTGTCCGCTGTGTGTCGCAGCGCCGATGCGAAAGGCATGACCAATTTGAACTTCCGCGAAATCTTTCACCCGCAGCGGCATGACACCGGCGGCAAATTTTACCGGTAGCTCTGCAATTTCCTCCCGCGACGCAACCCGGCCAACGCCTCGAATGACAAGTTGTTCGCTTCCCGCGTTGACGATGCCGCCGCCTGCGTTCTCAACGTTTTCGCCAACGACTTTTGCGAGGTCGCTAACTGTGAGGCCCGCATCGCGAAGTTTCGCGATGTTCGGCTGCACGACAATCTGCTTAACGTAGCCGCCATAAGCGTTGACTTCAGCGACACCGGGAACCGCACGCAGTTGCGGCTTGATTATATATTCCTGCATTTCCCAGAGCGCCATCAACTGCGCCTCGCGCGTGGGCGGAGCATTCGGCGAGTTCGGCGCGTAGTCGACGGTGTAATAAAATACTTCGCCCAGTCCTGTTGTAATCGGAATGAGCTTGGGTGTGAGCCCGGGTGGCAAAGAATCGGACGCGCTCTGCAAACGCTCGGTTACGAGCTGACGTGCACGGTAAATGTCGCTCTTGTCGGTGAATTGAAGTGTGATCTGAGACAGACCGAAGCGCGATAGCGAACGCATTTCGGTTACACCAGCCACCCCACCGAGCGCCATTTCCAGCGGCACGGTGACGAGTTTTTCCACTTCATCTGGCGCGAGCGCCGGCACTGTCGTATTCACCTGGACTTGCACTCCAGTGATGTCGGGAATCGCGTCCATCGGAAGTTTGGTTGCCGACCAAATCCCGCAGAGAAGAAGCGCGAAAGCGCCCATCAAAACGAGAACTCGCTGGCGAACGGAGAACTCCAGAATTTTGTCGATCATCGCGGCGCCTCGTCGCCGTACAGCTTGAACCCGGTCAAGATCTCCAACTCTTGCGCGGCCTGTAGCGCGTCTTTTTGCAACTCGGTGAGAGTGCCGACGAGGTCGAGATATTGCTTCTGTGTTTCGACGTAGATGGTCAGCGGAACAGCGCCGAGTCGGTAATTGCGATCTGCTGTTTCCGCGGCATCGCGAAACTTCGCCAACTCATCCCCTTTCAGATTGTCGATCTCGGCGCGCTTGGCTGTAAAGATGGCTGCGCTTTGTGCGACACGTCGTTCGACGTCGCGCTGCGCCATGGCCAGTGAAGCCTCAGCCTGTTGCTGACGTGCTTTGCTAGTCGCAATGTTCCCAACATTGCGATCCCACAGTGGCAGGGGCAATGAGATACCGAGCCCTGCTCGCTGCTCCCGCTCGATTGCATTTTCCATCGAGTAGAACGGCCCGATGGAAATGGCTGGAAATCGTTCGTTTTTCGATAAGGCGACCTTGAAGCCTTGCTGAGCAAACTCGACTTGCCGGATGCGAACATCGAATGCGTTCGCGCGGGCAGCAGCCAGAAGTCTGGGAAGCGATGCCGCACTGAACTGTACTTTGGATGCGGCCATTGTGAGCGGCGCGTCTGCTGGTCGCCCGCAAAGTTGATTCAGCTCCGCTAAGGCTGTTGCTATTGCCAATGCTGCATCGCGTTCCTGACGGCGAAATGCGAGCGTGTTTGCGTCGATGATTCGTGCTTCCAACTGCGGCGTAATACCTGCTGTCGGCCGCTGTGCCAAAACATCGCTTAGCGCCTGAAAACGGCTGGCGACTTCACGCGCTGCGACTGACCTTTGTTGCGCGCTCGAAATGCCAAATGCCAGCGTCCGTACTCGCGCGGCTAATGTGACGCGAAACTGTTGCAGATGTAATTCCGCAAGCGCTAGATCGTGATTCGCAATCGCTTTGCGTAACGCAATTCGACCGGGATACTCGAACGCTTGGCTGATTGAGAGAGCCACGATCGCGCCATCGCCGCTCGTTCCTCCTGAGCTCTCCCGCGAATTCTTGTAGCCAACCTCGCTGCTTAACTCGGGGTTGCGAACGGTTCTGGCAGTTCGCGCCGCGCCTTTAGCGCCAGCGATCTCAGCGACGAAGAAATTTAACTCTGGATTTCGCAGGAGCGCCTGTTTGACCAGCGCCTCCGGCGTTTCGGCAAGCACGCTCGCGCACACAAGCACAATGGCACTCGCTACAAATGATTTGGTATGTGTGTAATTGGACATTGTTTGGCAAAAAAAGGGGCGACACCCACAACGCGTTTGCGTTGTGCCGACGGAAAACGCCTGAGCAGAAAATGCGCGGAGACACCGCGCCTGCGCTCAGTTGTTAGGCGAGCTGAGGCGGATGATCAATTGCCGCAGGTGGACCCACCTGCGCAAGCTCATCGCCTATCAAGATGAAAACGGATGGTTGGACGTCGGCGCTAACGTGCACGCCATTATTAGCAGCGATGACACTGCCGTTGTGAACGGCGCATGAGCAGTGAGAACAAGGTGTCTTCTCGTGGTGAGAATCTGATGGGCATGTTTGTGCAGCACAATGTTCCCCGAGCGAATCGACAATCGAATCCGCAACAATGTCGCCGCCGAATGCGAACAGAACAACAAGGCCTGTCAGCAGACGGAGTCGCGATATTCCGAGCACATTCACTAGTCCGACCTCTTACTGTCCTTAGTCGGAAGTGTCAAACCACAGCATTATTCAGAGAACGGTGGAA
Source organism: Candidatus Udaeobacter sp. (assembly GCA_036002955.1). Taxonomy (GTDB): domain Bacteria; phylum Verrucomicrobiota; class Verrucomicrobiia; order Chthoniobacterales; family UBA10450; genus Udaeobacter. The sequence continues at coordinate 7,785 of DASYSX010000265.1, forward strand.
CGGCTGCATCACTGGCTGACTTCGAAATGGCTTTACCATTAACTAATCAAAAAGCTTTGTTGTAATCGGGACCGCGAGAGTGCTCTTAATAGATCGTCACCTATGCAAGACTCTTTCAGGAAACAATCGTGGATTCGAATCGCATTGGTCCTCATTGCGCTCGCGGCAGTCACTGCTGGCGTTACAGGCGGGATCGTTCACGGCGCTGCCGAACGTAAGCTGCGTGAGGCGATTCTTGCGGAGCTTCAGCCAGTCCTTTTGAAAAATTGTACGCTCAAGCGATTCGGCAGCGCCAATGATGGCGGTTATCTGATGTGCGAGAATCTGATTGAACCGCTCGATGCAGGATACTCGTACGGCGTTGGCAGGAACGACGATTGGGGATGCGAGGTGTCGCGCCGGTATCACGTTACGGTGCACGAATACGATTGCTTCGATCCCGCGCGGCCGACCTGTAACGGCGGCAGGTTTATTTTTCACAACGAATGCGTCGGAAATCGAACGAGCAACAGGGAATCGCACTTCTTCGACACGCTGGAAAATCAGATCAGCAAAAACGGCGATGCCGGCAAGCGCGTGGTCATCAAGATGGACATCGAAGGCGGAGAATGGGAATCGCTTCTCGCAGCGCCAGATGAATTGCTCGCGTCGATTCCGCAGCTCGCGATGGAAATGCACGGCTTCGACGATCCCAGAATTCTCGAAGCGCTCCGCAAACTGAGGCAGAACTTCTATCTCGTGAATCTTCACTTCAACAACTGGTCGTGCACATCGAAAGCAGCGCCGCTCCCGGCGTGGGCTTACCAGGTACTTTGGGTCAACAAACGCATCGGAATCATTGATCCGACGGCCCCGGTTCCCGCACCGATGAGTCCTTTGAATGCGCCTGACTCCCCCACGTGGCGGGATTGCCAGTTGCCTGTCACGAAGGCGGTGCAGTGAACGTCTCCGACATAACGGCGCAGTGCGTGCGGTTCTTTCCCACCGATTTCCGCGCTGTAGCGCTGTAGGGGAAGCTGACAGCTTCCCCGGGACGACAACGTCGTCCCCTACAATACAGAGAGGCTGCCGTTCGATCAGACGCAAAGCCAAAGCTTTCAAACTTGCTACGAATTTGTTACTGGCAATTATGGAGGGCAACAAAACCCGTGGATAAGGAGAAGACGCATGAAAACTGACAATTTAGAATCTGTAGCAAGAAAACTGGTCGCGCCGGGAAAAGGGATTCTGGCGGCCGATGAAAGTTCGGGAACGATCGAGAAGCGATTGAAAAGCATCAATGTGCCTTCGAACGAGGAGAACCGGAGGATGTATCGCGAGATTTTGTTCACCACGAACGGTGCCGGCGAATTCATCAGCGGCGTGATTTTGTTTGATGAAACGATTCGCCAAAAG
>DASYSX010000266.1:0-14438 GCA_036002955.1 Candidatus Udaeobacter sp.
CACGCGGATAACGCGCACGCAGCTTCACCAACACTGGGATCGTATGAATAACGTCGCCTAGCGCTGAAGGTTTGATCAACAAAATGCGCGAGAACTCCGCAGTTTGCAGATCCGAGCTGTGCGAAGTCTTTGTTTCGGTTATTTCGACCTGCTGATTCAATTTTACAGAAGATAAATCAACACAAGTGTCGCTGCCGCTAAAATTGCGGACGCGGCTTCCTGTTCGCTTGGGGTTCTGTTTCAATAAATAGAGAAGATCTCCTGGAGACGGCCCGCCCTCGGGCCGCTTCCTCCCTGCGGAGCGAAGCCATGCTGGTTTCATACGCGACGAGGGCGTCTCGTCTCCATGCTATTCGTGAGAAGCGATCGGGCTTTCGTACTTACGCCGCCTTTTTCTCGCCCGATAACGCACCGCGGATTTTTTTCATCCAAGCTGAAAATCGATGGCGATTTTGCTCGCGCCGCACCACGGCGTCGCTGGTGACCCAGTTAAACTGAATCACGCGACGCGGACCTGCGAATGGTTTGTGGCCGTGCCAGGAATTATTGCTGCGTCGGAACGCTAACAGCGTCCCTTCCGTTGGCGGGACTTCGAGAATCATGTCGTCGAGATCGTGTCCGGATCGAAGCAACCGAAGCTGGCCACCAGAGGATTCCCAGCCGGCGTTCATATAAATCAGGATCGTGATAATTTTCGTCTCCGAGTCAGTGTGAATTTTGCCATCTTTTTCGCTGCAACGGCCGCGCACCGTGATCATGTCGGGGCGATTCGTCAGGTCGATGCTGAACTTTTCTTCGAAGGTTTTGCGAAATTCGTCGCTACGCATCTCGTCGACCAGCTTTGCAAATGCAGATCCGTAAGTGACCTCACGCAGGGGAAAGCTGCCGGGCCGGTCAACTCCCGGGTAGTCGTTGTGTATGGCCGTGCGGGCATCGGCCTTTACAAATTCCGGAACAATCAAGAATTCGAACGGCTCGCGGGTAAGGGGCGTGGCGCGGAATCTTTCCAAATCCAGCATCGAAATCATGGGCGACGCTACATCAAGGAGTGACCGCTTCCAAGCCGTCGGAGAAGGTTGACGGCTAGGAAGCCGTCACTCCCTGGGGCTGAATGCCACGCGGAAAAGAGTCGCAGTGATGCGCGTGCCGGCGACGAACGTGCCACGTAACGTGCCTGAAACTTTCGATTCGCCACCCGTCCGGTTGCGATGATTCACTGGGATTTCAAGAATGCGCAGCCCGGCCCGCGCGGCTTTCATCTGCATCTCCAAGTTCCAACCATAAGTTTCTTCGCGCATATCAAGCTTTGCGAGCGTATCACGTCCGATGGCGCGGAATGGGCACATATCCGTGTACCGAACGCCGTAGAGTAGTTGCATTATCCAGCCGGCAATTCGCCCCGATAAAATTTGCGCGCAATTCATGCTGCCTGGCTCGCGCTGTCCGCGCGTTCGCGAGCCAATCACGAAATCGTGAGTTCCTCTTGCGATCGGCTCCACGAGTTGCGGCATGAACGCTGGAATGTCGCTGCCGTCGCCATCGAGAAACACCACGATGTCACATTCCTGCGAGACCCCGTGCGCCCCTGCAGCGCAGGCTCGTCCGTAACCGCGCGGCGCATTTATGACCCGCGCACCCGCTTCACGCGCTCGCTCGGCCGTGCGATCGGTGCTGCCGTTATCAACGACGATCACTTCGGCGGGAACGGCGGTTGCAAGGCATTCACGAACCACGCCAGCGATCGGTTCCTCCTCGTTTAACGCGGGAATGACAACGGACACTCTGCTCATCGCAACACGAGCGACGCGCTCGTGAAGTAAATCGCCAGCGCTATAAAATCGGCCAGCACTAGCGTCACAGGGCCCGCGGCAATTTTGGGGTCGAGCTTCAACCAATGCAGGAACGAGGGCACAGCCAAACCAAACGCGCATGCCGTCACCAGCGAGAACGCAATGCTTCCGCCGATAACAGTTGCCGCGCGGATGTCATGACGCCACGCCCAGGCGATCAGGCAGACAACGACCCCGCAGGAAGCGCCCAGAAGCACTGCCGTGGCCAGTTCGCGACGAAACGCAGACGCGAGCCAATCCCGAGTCACGCTAACTGAGCGCAACGCATGAATCGTTACGCTCATCGTTTGCATGCTGACGCTTTCGTTTAATCCCAGCACCATCGTGAGAAAAAACGCAATGATCAGACTGCCGGCCAGTGTCGCCTCGAAAAAGCCCGCCAGAAGGGCCGAGACTGTGCCGCCTGTCACCGTCACGAGCAGCCATGGGAAGCGGAAGCGGAAAGTGCGCCACGCTGAGGCACCACGGATTTGTTCCAGGTGAAAACCGAGCGCCTCAAAAAACTCTGCACCGACCGGCACCGTCTCGCGACTGCGGGATTGATCCTGAGTATCTCCTGCTTCCAACATTTCTTCGGCGAACAAGTTGGCGTCGATGATTCCAACGACGCGGCGTTGTTCGTCTACAACCGGGAAGGCGAGAAATTTGTAGAGCACGAAGAACTCGCACGCGTCGAGCACTGTCGCCTTCGCCGGAACAGCCACGACGCGTCGCACCATCACTTCGCGCAGCGCGGTTTCCAGCGACGCGGTCAGCAGACGCCGGGTCGGCACGACGCCGACGAGTCGCTTCTCTTCATCGATCGCATAAAAATAAATCACGCGCTCGCCCACGCCCTCGCGTCGGATCCGCTCCAGCGCCTGGCCAACCGTCATCTCAGCCTCCAGTAGAGGAAAATCCTTCCGCGCATGCTCGACGACTGGCGCGTTAAAATCGGGAATGTTGTTGGCAAGGTTCATTTGGCCACGCGATGAACAATGCCTTTGTTCTTCAAGATCTCGCTGGCTTCGCTGAAGTAATCGCGGATGTCCGACTGCTTTCTGATCCAGTCGATGTAACGCGAAATGCCTTCGCCGAGATCGACAGTTGGTTGGTAACCGGCGGATCGCGCCAGCTTCGTATCGCTGGTGAGATGGCGCATTTCGCCCGGACGAAATTCGCCATTGAGCTCGGGCGCGATATCAATTTTAAAAATATCGGCAAGTTGTTCCGCTATTTCGCGAATCGGCGTGCCGCAAGCGCTACCAATATTTACGGGCAGCCCATCGAGCTTGTCGGTCTGTGACGCGAGCAAGTTCGCGCGCGCGATGTCTTCAACAAAGGAAAAGTCACGGGTTTGTTCGCCGTCTTCGTAAAGCACCGGCGGCAAATTGTTCAGCAGACGCGTGCAAAAAATTGCAATCACGCCGGTGTACGGGTTGAAAATGGATTGGCGTGGTCCGTACGTGCAGGAGTAACGCAGCGCCACCGTCGGAATGCCGATCTGCTTGCCCCAGAGCAAAACCAACCGCTCCTGGTCAACTTTCGTCAGCCCATAAACGGTTTCTCCACCCACGGGCGCCTGCTCCGGCGTGGGTACGCTTTTGGTGGTCGCTCCGCAAATTGGGCAGTGCACCTGCCAATCGCCGCGACGCAATTGCTCGATCGCGCGCACTGATGGAAAGACCAATCCATGTTTCGGACATTCGCCCGCGCCTTCGCTATAAACAGCCTGCGAGCTCGCAACGACGATCTTTTTAATCGGCAAGCTTTTTTCTCGGATGATTTCGAGCATCTGTGCCGTGCCGAGCGAATTCACGTGCACATATTTCGCGATCTCCGGCATATAACCGCCGTACGCGGCCTGGTGAAAGACAACGTCGATCCCATCGAGCGCTGCAGTAATTGCATCGCGATTCCGCATGTCGCCCTGGATAAATTCCGCCTTGGGATTTATCCATGCCGGTTTGCCGCGACGATGCGTTTGCGGCTCGAGATTATCCAGCGCGCGAACCTGCCAGCCTTCGCGCACGAGAAGATCGGCAACATGCGAGCCGATCAGACCGGCGGCGCCAGTGACAAGTGCGTGTTTTGCCATGCAAATGAGAGGCTATCTTCGCAGCCGTTGTAGGGCAACCGCCTCGGTTGCCAAAGAAGGTTGGCAGGCGAAGCGCCTGGCCTACAATTTCTTTCGCTCTACGAAGCTGGCTAAAAATTCCCGAGTGTGAGGCGCGATATCTGCCGACGTCGTTTTGGCTAACAATTCGTTGCACAAACGGCGCAAGGTCGCGCCGTCATCAACGTCATATCCAGTCGGCAGAAGTTTGATTTCGAGTCCGATCTCCGTTGCTCGCTGTATCGTCTGAGTGAGCACGCGGTCGGTGCTCCAATCAATTTGTTCGAACAAGTGCCGGTGCGGTTTCTTGACCCCAATCAAGTAATACCCTCCATCGTCGCTCGGACCGAGCACAACGCGATTTTGGCTCGTGCTTAGCAGTTCAACAGCTTCCGCAAAATGTTGGGCTGGCACCGTTGGGCTGTCGGAATCGATGAGACACACCGATTTAAAACCGCATTTGAACAAATCCTCGACCGCGAAGTAGAGACGCTCACCGAATTTCTCGCCGCGTTGCGGTAATAAGGAGAAATCGGCCGGGAGAATATTGTTGTAGGCCGACTCAGCTCCGATGGGTGTATAAACCGCGATTCCGCGGGCGGGTGTAACTGCTTCGGTGTGGGAAGGGCCAGCGTGTTCAAATTGCATTTTGTCTTCGTCGCCCACTCGCCTCCGCCGAGGCTTCGGCGGGCATGCAGGGCGACTGCTACAGGCAATCGAAATCGCAGCCGCCGTGTCGCGCAGGAAACATTTATTTAGTTCCGCTGCTTGCTCGGGCGTTAGTGGTGGAACCAGTCGCGTTTTCACTCGTCCGGCTTGTGGCGCTTTTGTCATGACGGCCAATGCGCAAACACCGCGTCCGATATGCTCGGGTGAATTTGGATCAAGAATACGAAACGGGCTCATCTATAAGCGGGAGAGTTCTTCACACCTTAAGAAGATGATTTGAATATATTTTTATAATATTTCTTCTTCTTAGCGGCGTGAATAACAGTGATCTGTCCCGGCGGTGTGCCTCGCAGATTTGGATGCAAATGAGCTGTTGATAATATCTGTGCGCTGCAACGACAAACATTCGTTCTCTAAAACCGGCTGGCAGTTATTAGAGGTTATTCAAACTTATTAGCGGATTGCTCGAAGATACTTTAACAAAGTCGAAATGCAGAACGAGACCACGTCAAAGCGATGCGAGGACACAGCGCACAGAAAAAGCGCTTCGCTCAAAAGTAAAACGCGATGCTTTTATTTAGCGAAGCTTTTGGAGTGCACGCGTGTTCTCACGCCGCTTTTGCTCGTGGCGAGTTCAGCGGCGTGCGCGGCCGACGATAAACCGCTTTGGCAAATCCAGAAGGTGCTCGCGTCGAAGAAATATGTCGACCTTACCCATGAGTTTGGGCCGGGGATCCCGCGCTGGCCTGGTTTTCCGGATGAAACGCGCAAGACAATTTACTGGTACGACAAACGTCCCGACACCATGGGCTCCGGTTTTTTCTCGGAACTCTTCAGTCACGTCGGTCAATGGGGCACGCATGTCGATCCGCCGGCACACTTCATTAAAGGCCTCCGCACCGTAGATCAGATTGACCCTAAGGAAATGCTCCTGCCGCTGGTCGTTATTGATGTACACGAGGAAGTAGCAAAAAACCCTGATTACACACTCTCACTCGACCGCGTGAAAAAGTGGGAGAAAGATCATGGCCAAATTCCCGCAGGCGCTTTCGTGGCGATGCGCACCGATTGGTCGAAGAGGTGGCCAGACGCTGCAAAAATGGAAAACAAAGATGCGAGTCTAGTGGCGCATTATCCCGGCTGGAGCCTGCCTGCGCTGAAGTATCTTTACGAGGAGCGCAAAATCACTGCATCAGGCCACGAAACCACCGATACCGATCCGGGCATCGCCGCGAGCAAAGACGATTACTCGCTGGAGACTTACATCCTGGGCACTAATCATTATCAAATCGAGCTGCTCATGAATCTTGATCAAGTTCCCGAAGCCGGCGCGCTGGTCGTGGTCAGTTTTCCCAAGCCGAAAGGCGGATCCGGTTTTCCCGCGCGTGTATTTGCAATTCTGCCGTAGAGCCGAAATGAGATAGTTCAATTTCCGGGGAGCGCACGCGGCTCGCGTGCAGGTTTCGGCGGCCTCGCCGAAACACTCATTTTTCGATATCAAACAGAAGGTAATGCAGGGTATTCCTGTTTCCCGGAATTAGAGCAATTGATAAGGATCGACATCGACGGTCACGGTGACGTCTTCCGGAAAGGGCAGTTTGTCGAGAGTTTCGCGGACCAGACGGCTTAGGCGCACGATGGCTTCGCCGCGGATCAACGTGTGGAAACGGAATTGGCACTGTAGTTTCTCCAATGGCGCGGGCGTTGCATCGCCCAAAATAAATTCTTCGGGCAACGTTTCGCTCAAGCGGCGCTTCAAGGTTTCAGCCGAAAGTTTAGCTCGGCCTTCGTGAGCAGAACGCACCGTGATCAGGACAGCATGTTTGAATGGCGGGAAATCACAGCGTTCGCGAAACTCGAGCTCCTGCTGGAAATAGCCGGCGAAATCATGGTGACGCGCAAACTGAATCGAGGGACTGAACGGTGTGTAAGTTTGCACGAAAACTTCGCCGGTTGTTTCACCGCGGCCGGCACGTCCGGCCACCTGTGTGAGAAGTTGGAAAGTGCGCTCGCCGGCGCGGAAATCGGGCAGATGCAGTGCGAGGTCGGCGTTGATGATACCGACCAGCGTCACATTGGGGAAGTGCAAGCCTTTCGCGATCATTTGGGTGCCCACGAGGATATCGATCTTGCCGGTGCGAAAATTCCGCAGTGTCTCGCGATACGCTTCTTTACGCGTCATCGAATCGGCGTCCATCCGGCGCACCACCGCTTTAGGAAAAATCTGGGCGACCGTGGATTCCACTTTCTCAGTGCCAAAGCCGTGGTAAATCAGCGCGTCCTGTCCGCACTCCGGACATTTCTTTGGAACGGCGGCGGTGTGGCCGCACAAATGACAGCTCAATCGGCCGGACATCGTCTTCGGGGAAGCCGATTCACCTTGCAGGAAATGCCGGTGAAACGTGAGCGCGACACTGCAATTCGGACAATTGCGCGCTTCACCGCAATTACTGCACAGCAGTGAGGTGGAAAATCCGCGCCGGTTCAAAAATAAAATCGTCTGCTCTCGTTTCTCGAGGCGATCGGCAATAGCTTGCGACAATCTTTCCGACAGAATGGCGGCTTTCTTTTCTCTCCGTCGTTCCTGGCGCAGATCGACAACACGAATGAGCGGCATCTGCTTTTGATCGACGCGCTGCGTAAGCGTAATGAGCCGGTATTTTCCGGTCGTCGCGTTGTGATAACTCTCAAGCGATGGCGTGGCGGTGCCTAAAACGACGACGCATTTCTCGATCTTCGCGCGAACGATTGCGACATCGCGGGCTTGGTAACGCGGCGCTTCCTCCTGTTTGTAAGTCGTTTCGTGTTCTTCATCGACAACGATGAGTCCGAGATTCTTCAGAGGCGCGAAAACAGCGCTGCGGGCCCCGATCACGATGCGCGCGCGACCGGAATGAATTTTGTGCCATTCATCGTGCCGTTCGCCCTCAGACAAATGACTGTGCAAAACCGCGACATCGTCCTGAGCCTCGGCGAAGCGGCCTTTGAAGCGCTCTACCGTTTGCGGCGTAAGCGAGATTTCAGGTACGAGAACAATTGCTGTGCGTCCGCGGTCGAGCGCCGAGCGGATTGCTTGCAGATAAATTTCCGTTTTGCCGGAGCCCGTCACGCCGTGCAGCAAAATCGGATGCGCGTTTTCCGGTGCGTCGAGTGCTTGCCCGATTTCATTCAATGCCTGCGTTTGCTCTCCGTTCAGAACGAGATTCGACGTTGCGATAAACTGTTCGTCGCCGTGCGGATCCCGCACCACCGCTTCTTCGCGCATCTGGGCAAGGCCCCGCTTTACCAGCGCACGTAACGTCTGGTTATCGAGCGAGGTTTGGCGCAGGAGATCCGTCGCGCGTATCGGTTTTTCCAGCTTCGAAATCGCCGCCAAAAGTTCAGCCTGCCGTGGGGCGCGTCTTCGCAATTTTTCCAAATCGGCTTCATCGATCTTGCTCGCTGGTTGCACGAACAGCTGTTTTTTCCAGCCGACTTCTGCGCGCCGGATCACTTGCGGCAGCATACTGCGCATGACCGTTTCGATCGGGCAGCAATAATAGGTTCCGATCCATCGCGCTAGTTCGAGGAGCGGTTCGCTCAAGACTGGTCCATCGCCGATGATCGCTTCGACGGGCCGGATGCCTTTGGCTTCGCTCTGCTCAGGGATCGCAACGACTGTTGCCAGCGCGGATTTATCGCGGAATGGCACTCGCACGCGCGAACCGACTCCGACGCGTTCGGCTAAATTTTCCGGCAGCGAATAATCGAGCTCGCGGTGAATTGCCCGATCAACGATGACGCGAACGTAGCGCGTCTCATGGTCTTGATTCATGCTCGTGCTCGTGCCCTAACTTTGTAATCGGCTATTGTAGCATGGGTTAAATGATACAAATCCTTTTCAAATTGATTCTGTGCGTGTTGCTGGCGATCGCTGCGGCCTTCGCCTATGTCGCAATGAAATCGGGGGATCCGTTGTACGCATTTTACGAATGGATGAGCCCGGCGCGGTTTCATCAGTATGATCGCCTTATCCGAACCGTCGCGTTGGAACATCATCTCGATCCAATGCTGGTGAAAGCCGTCGTCTGGCGTGAGAGTCGGTTCGATTCAACAAAGCGTGGCACTCATGGAGAGCGAGGCCTGATGCAGGTGACTGAAGTAGCGGCCAACGAATGGGCGCGAGAAACTAAGGTCGCCGGTTTCAACGCTGATCAACTTTTCGAACCCAAGACAAATCTGGAGGCGGGCACCTGGTATCTGCACCGGGCCATGGAACACTGGAACCATCAATCCGATCCAACTCCTTTCGCCCTGGCGGAATACAATGCCGGCGCCACTCGTGCCCGGCGTTGGAGCGGTGGAAACGGCGTTGCCGAGATACCTGAACGCCAGTTTCTGCAAAAGATCGATTTCCCTGCAACGCGCAGATACGTCGAATCGATTATCGACCGCTACAAATTCTATCAGCGCCGCGGGCGGATGTGACGAGAGCCGGCGTGCCAATGGTAGAAGCTGGATGCCTCTCGTTTTCGACTTGTGCAGCGAGAATGTGCTAACTAGAGTTCGCGATCTTCGGTGAGGGCGGGATGGGGAGTGCGTCTTACATAAGGGTCTTTGGATTTATTTGCGTCGTCTTGGGACTGACCGGCGTGCCAGGGAACCACAGCCTGTCAGGCGAGACGGCTGCGCCGCGTGCATCTCGATTCGGAATTGAATCGTTCAGGCATCAGACCCACGCGGAATCGCAGCCCTCGCTGGAGCTTCCAACCACGAACCGATCTCCATCGGAGATTGAAACGTTTTTGCCGCCGCCGCCCACGCGAAGCTGTTTCATGGCAACGTGGCCCGGCGTCTCGGGCGCCAAGGGATACTTGCTCGATGTATCCACGAGCAGCTCATTCGACAGTTTTGTCGACGGTTATCACGAGCTCGACGTTGGTAACGTGACCGGACGAGTAGTGACGGGGTTGAATCGCGGCACGACGTATTACTACCGGGTTCGCGCCTATTATGAGACCGCATTAACAAAATATTCGGAAACGATCCCGATCACGACTGAGCCTACTACCGGCCTGACGATTCATCCGACGTTCGACAATTCCATTACTGGCAATCCCAATGCAGCCGCCATTCAGGCGATGATTAACCGAGCGATTGGAATTTATGAATCCTTGTTCAGCGATCCGATCACGATTCAAATCCGTTTCCGCTACGCCACTACCGGCCCCGATGGCATTCCTTTGTCGCACGGACTTGTTTCACAGAGCGACACGACCGTTTACACCAACGTTTCGTGGAACACGTACATCAGCGCATTGAGAGCGGATGCGCGAACCAGCAACGACAACATCGCGAACGCCAGTTTGCCGGGAAATGCATTGTCCCCAAATATCAGGCCGGCAAGCGCGAATGGTCGATCACTCGGATTGAATACACCGCCAGCGATGTTCGCAAACGGCTCGGTTGGACAGGGCGGACCGTACGATGGGATTGTTACATTGAATTCGTCCAAGCCGTTTCAGTTTAGCCGGCCAGTCAACGGGAATAGCTTCGACGCGCAACGCATAACCGAACACGAGATGGATGAGGTTATTGGTCTTGCTTCGCGCCTCGGCGATAACAGCAGCGATCTTCGCCCGCAGGATCTCTTTAGTTGGTCATCTGCTGGTCACAGAAACATCACTTCTTCCGGAACGCGTTACTTCTCAATCAACAGCGGGATGACAAACATTGTCGGTTTCAATCAGGACCCCAACGGCGATTTCGGTGATTGGCTGAGTGAAGCCTGTCCGCAGGCGCATCCTTATCCACAGAATGCTTTTTCCTGCGTGGGACAATCTTCCGATATAGCCGCCACATCGCCGGAGGGGATTAACCTCGATGTTATTGGCTACGATCTAACCCAACCGAGTCAGGCAAGCCTTAGTAACATCAGCACCCGCAGCTTTGTTCAAACGGGTGAGCACGTGATGATTGGCGGGTTTATTGTTCAAGGGAGTGGACCAAAGAGAGTGATCATTCGTGCCATTGGCCCTGAACTTACTCAATTTGGGATCCCAGACGCGTTGGCTAATCCCAGACTGGAACTGCACAACGGCAGCGGAACTCTGATTGGAACCAATGATGATTGGCAGACGACAATAATCGGCGGGATTATCACCAGCAATCAGGTCAGCGATATTCAGAACAGCGGCCATGCTCCGACTGCGGCTACCGAATCAGCGATTATAGCCGATCTGCAGCCGGGCAACTACACGGCTGTTGTGCGCGGTGTAAACAACACCGTTGGAGTTGCTCTGGTGGAAGTGTACGATTTGAGCAGTGGTGAGAGTTCAAGCCTCGGTAACATCAGCACCCGCAGCTTTGTTCAAACGGGTGAGCACGTGATGATTGGCGGTTTTATTATTCAAGGCAGTGGACCAAAGAGAGTGATCATTCGTGCCATTGGCCCTGAACTTACTCAATATGGAATCCCCGATGCCCTGGCTAATCCGAGATTGGAACTGCACGACGGCAGCGGAGCATTACTTGCTACCAATGATGACTGGCAGACGACAATAATCGGCGGGATTATCACCGGGAATCAGGTCAGCGATATTCAGAACAGCGGCCATGCTCCGACTGCAGCAACCGAATCAGCGATCATTGCTGACCTGCCACCGGGCAACTACACCGCCATCCAGAGCGGTGTAAATAACACCGCTGGCGTTGGTCTGGTCGAACTCTACGATTTGAATTAATAGCCGCATCGACGGCGGCGTAATTCAGGTTTAACCGTCTTGGTAATGACCAAGGAGGAAATCGCCGGCGTTCTGGAGCAGATCGCAACGCTCCTGGAGTTAAAAGCCGAAAATCCGTTCAAGATCCGGGCATATACTAATGCAGCGCGCGCGATCGAAACATTCGGCGCGAATATCGCAAATTTTCAGGACGAAGAAGCTGTCGCGAAACTTCCGGGAATTGGAAAAAGCATCGCGGTAAAGATTAAGGAGCTGGCGGAAACCGGATCGCTTAAATATTTCCAGGAACTGAGCGCAGAGTTTCCGCCGGGAATTTTGGAATTGTTTTCATTGCCGGGGCTCGGCGCGAAAAAGATCAAGGCACTTCACGACCAGCTTGGAGTCAGTTCGATCGCGCACTTGCAAAAGGCATGCGAAGAGGGGCGAGTCGCGGAGTTGGCGGGCTTTGGCGAAACGACACAGCAAAAAATTTGTGACGCCATCGCGCGGCGCGCATCGCACGCCGGTTCGTTTCAATTCGGCCAGGTCGCAGCTGAGGCTGAAACGTTGCGCTCAGATCTGGCTGCGCATGAAGCCGCTTTGCAAGTGGAGATCGCTGGGAGTTATCGGCGCAAAAAAGAAATCGTCCACGATCTCGATTTGCTGGTGGCAACAACGGAACCCGAATCGATTACACAATTTTTCGTATCCCATCCGCTGGTCGAATCCGTCATCGCTCAGGGTCCGACAAAATCGAGCGTACGGCTTCGTTCTGGAGTGCAGTGCGATCTCCGAGTCGTCACGACGGCGGAATTGCCATTTGCGCTCGCGTATTTCACCGGGAATAAGGAACACAATATCGAGATGCGGAGCCGCGCGTTGAAGCGGGGCTGGACGCTCAATGAGTACCGGCTCGCACTGCTTCCCATCGAAGGTAGTGGTGGTTCACCCGAACCGCCTGCGGCATCTGGTAACGCCGGGCGATTGAGGTCAATCGCCCCTACCAGCGGCTCGTATGCCAAAAAGAAAAAATTAGCCAGCAAAATTCCGGTCGTGCAGGACGAAGCCGATCTGTATCGCGCGGTTGATCTCGATTTCATTCCGCCAGAGCTACGTGAAAACTGCGGCGAGTTTGAAGCGGCCAAACAGCATTCCCTGCCAAAACTCATCGAAAAGGAAAATCTTCGCGGCGCGTTTCATTGCCATACGGTGGCAAGCGACGGCCACAACACACTCGACGAAATGGCTGAAGCCGCCCGCGAACTGGGACTGGAGTATCTCGGTATCGCTGATCACAGCCGCAGCTCCGTTCAAGGTCACGGGATTGCTGCCGAAAAGTTGCTTGAGCAAGTCGCCGCGATTCGAAAGCTTAACAAAACATTCGAAGAATTTCGTTTATTCGCCGGAGTTGAATGCGACATCTTGCGCGACGGCTCCCTCGATTTTCCTGACGAAGTGCTGTCGCAACTCGACTATGTCGTCGTGTCAGTTCATTCCGCTTTTAATCTGAGTGAATCCGACATGACGCAGCGGGTGATTCGCGCCCTGCAAAATCCATTCGTCACTATGTTGGCGCATCCGACTGGCCGATTGCTTCTGAAACGCGATGCGTACCAAATCGATATTCCGGCGGTGCTCGACGCGGCAGCGCGCACCGGCACGTGGATCGAACTCAACGCCGCGCCAAAGCGGCTCGATCTCGATTGGCGGTGGTGGCCATTAGCCAAACAAAAAGGCGTTAAATGCGTGATCAATCCAGATGCTCACCGCACAGAGCGATTGCAAGATTTGTGGTTTGGAATCGGAATTGCCCGCAAAGGCTGGCTCACCAAAGATGACGTGGTCAATTGCTTGCCGGTCGGAAAAATCGAACAGGGGTTGCGAGCGAAATCTGGTAGGGCGCGATCGCCGAGCGCGCCGGAATTGCGGGGACGGCCCGGCGGCCCGTCCCTGCCTTAAGCCTTCTCTCTTTGTGGCATAAACATGGTGAGACATTTACAAGCCCCCCCGGCTTTAATGAATTCGGTCATCGACAACGGGTGACAACGGTAGCCGCGCTCTTGCAACTTCGTTACGAGCTGGGGCGCGCCTTCGGGCAAAACGATGTCGCGGTCGATCACCACCGCATTACACGAGAAGTGCATCGCCTCTTCCGCTGCGACATCGATCAAATCCGTCACGTGAGCACGGATTGTGCGTTGCCCATATTCATCGAAGGCGGCCGGAAACCAAAACGCGCCGCCATCGGGCAGCGGACAAAAGCATGTATCAAGGTGGTAAAACCGCGGATCAACAAGTTCTACCGAGATAGCAAGACAACCGAGCATTTCCGCGATGGCGCGATGCGATTGAATGTCGGACCGAAATTTATAGCCACAAAAGAGCGCGTCGTTGCAAAAGAGCGCGTCGCCTTCGCCTTCGAAGTAAAGTTTTTCCGGCAGCCAATCCACTTCGTAGCCGTGTTGCTCCATCCATTTGGCAAAAAACGCTTGCTCTCCAGCGCGTTCTTTGTGGCGGAAATTGCTGGGAATGAATCTGCGGCCAATCGTTAGCCCTGCATTGGCGGTAAAGACCATGTCGGGCAGGCGCGGCTGCGGCGGGATCAGGTGAACCTTCGAATTCAAATTGGAAAGCGTCGCGTGCAGTTGTTTCCATTGCTCCTGAACGATCGCCGTTTCGGCGCCGCGAGCGACGCTCATCCAGGGATTGATTTCGTACTCGATGCCGTAGTAATCCGGGGGACAAAGAAGTAGCTCGCGCATGGAATTGTGAATCTATCTGGCAGCGCGGGATTCACTAGAACTCATCTCAAACGTAGCGCTGTCATGTTGAGCGAAGCGGAACATCTCTGGCCTTGTGTTTGTCGGGCAAACTCCCAAATCGATCCGAAATCCTCGCTTCTTAGAACAACATTATGATGTAAGACAATCGACGAGTTCCCGCAGAAATGGTTCCACGTCTGTGATCATGCCGATCGACTGTAACGGCTGTTGTTCCACCACCCGTTCGACTGCCGAGGCATCGATATCGATGCTCACAATTTTCACCGTGGGCGCGAGCATGCTGACCACTGCAAGTGAATGCCGAATGCTCGCCAGTAGCAACGCGTGCGTCACGTCGCCG
>DASYSX010000267.1:0-10950 GCA_036002955.1 Candidatus Udaeobacter sp.
GGGATGCGTTTCCGTGCGCGAGCAAATAGATCGGCGGAATGCGAGGTCATTTTATCGACGCGTTCGCCGCGGCGAACGCCTATGTATCTACGTTCGGCGCTTGATACAAGCGCCGCTACAACGATATTGTCCGCTCTCGCACGTTGGCGGGGTAGCCAAGTGGTAAGGTCGCGGTCTGCAAAACCGCTATTCGCGGGTTCGATTCCCGCCCCCGCCTCACCATCTCGCTCGGATTCGCTGGACGAGGCTTGATACGAGCCGGTTCGATTGATTCCCTCGCGTCGTGCTCACCCTTCGGGCTTCATCTATGTCACTCCGCCCCGCCAGCTCCATTCCCGCCCCGGTCTCTTCCAATTGCTAAGGGGACTCTCGGTTTCTCATCGACATTGACAGTGGGATGCCAGCGCATCAGGATTCAACCGATTTACAAGGACGTACTGCAATGCCAACAACCGACGCGATTGGAGAGCAAGTTATAGAAGCAGTTGTAGCCGGACCAGAGGGAGCAAATCGACTCTTCACCATTAGTGGCGCAGCCAACGTCTGTATCGAGGCGACGCGTCAACAGCGTACCACCGAGACATGGACTTTCCTGGTGGGACCGCCTCTTACGCGGTTGCAGTTTCATCGGGCGATCGGCACGGCTTCCATAGCTTCGCAGATTGTAAGCGTGCAAAACACCCCGCGGGAGTTCACGGTTAATATCCATTCTGTCGAAGCCGACTGGGACGATGAAAATCAAAGGGTCAATATGCGCGTTGAAATCGGTCTCATATCGAATGGGACCACCGTGACGATCACCCAAATTCGCTATTGGGTCGCGATTCTGGCACAGATGTGAATGCGGCGCGGATTCTAACTACGGGAATCTGTGCCACTCACACGACCTAATGAATCGCCGTGCGACGAAACGGGCGACGTGATCTAGGGCACGAACTCAGTTTGGGCAACAGAGGTGAGAAAGCTCCCTTACGCAGGCGCGCGCCTGCGGTCTCGCGGCTGATGCAGCGCTTACTTTGGCGCTATAGCAGGCGCTTGTTTTGCGGAATGTTGGATCGCACCCTTTCCTATCACAATCGCTTCCGCGCCAAATGGCGGGCTGGCTTTCGCTGGATAGAGCGGTCGTAACACTGCAAACGTTTGCGAAGCGAACGCAATTGAAACGAACACGATCACTGATAGACACCTCATGATCTCGGTCTTATCAGGTTGCGACAGGATGGACAAGTAAAAGTTTTTCCTAGGTGATAGGAAATTAATTCTGACGCCTCCTTCGTGAGTGGCCCGGCGTGATTCGTGAGTCGTTACAGCATCATTTGTCCGGAGGTGCAGCCAGATTCCAGTTTGCGATTCAACGTTTCCGACTATTTTTCCCCGCCGATGCCACAGTTTACTTATCGTGCGCGCAACGCGCAGGGCGGTCTAGTTGAGGGGGTCCTGGACTGCGCAGATCGCGCTATTGCGATCCGGCAGATTGAATCGCAACACTGCATTCCGATTCGGATTGATATGGTAGAAGCGGCTAAACCCGCAGAAGCAAAAGCGAGCAAACCGACCGCGACTCAACGAAAACTGCGGCTGCTGAGCTCGCCCGAAGTCAGCACGCCGACGCAGAGCCTGAAAATTCCGCACGGGCAACTGCTGATTTTCACTGAGCAGCTCGCGCATTTGCTGCAAGCCGGCATGACGCTGGACGAAGGATTGTCCGTTTTGGGGAAACGGTTGAAACACCCGCGCGTCCAACAAATGACGCACACACTGCATCAGTCGCTGATCGACGGCCGCAGTTTTTCGCAGGCGCTGAGCGATATGCCCCGCATTTTTCCGCCGTTGTATGTGAATCTCGTCGCTGCAGGCGAGGCCAGCGGTGCATTACCCCAAATTCTGCTGCGCCTGGTGAAACATCTGATGCAGGCGAAGGATTTGCGAGACCGCGTGCAACAGGCGTTGATTTACCCGGCATTCCTCGCGCTGGCCGGCGCTATTCTCGTCACGATTTTTATCACCTTCATGGTGCCGCAGTTGACAGCATTCATGGCGCAAACCGGCGGCGCCATGCCGTTGCCGACGCGTATCTTGCTACACGTCCACCAGGCAATCACCGGCTACTGGTGGGTCGCCGTACTGATACTGGTTGGTGGAATTCTCGGCTTCCGTGCCA
The DNA here is from genome assembly GCA_036002955.1 of Candidatus Udaeobacter sp. GTDB lineage: Bacteria > Verrucomicrobiota > Verrucomicrobiia > Chthoniobacterales > UBA10450 > Udaeobacter. The sequence continues at coordinate 2,162 of DASYSX010000267.1, forward strand.
TGGTTCGAACTAAAGAAGGTCGGATAGGCTGGGACCGCTTCCGGTTGCTAATCCCTGGATACGGGCGCGTGATTCGCCACCGATATTACGCGCAGTTTGCGCGTACACTGGGGACGCTGATGGAAAACGGCGTGCCTCTGCTGCGCTCACTGGATCTCGTGACTGAGATTGCGGGCAACCGTTTCCTCGAGGCGAAATTAGGCGACGTGCGCAGAGCGGTTATCGACGGCGCCACGCTTTCGGCTGCGTTACAACAGCAGAAGCTCTTTCCGGATTTGTTCACTGACATGATGGCCGTAGGCGAACAAACCGGGCATTTCGCCGAGACCATGCAAGCCATCGCGGACGTATACGAGCGCGAGCTTGACCGATCCGTCAATGTGATCTCCCAACTTATTCCCCCGGTGATTATCGTGATGATCGCAGCGCTCGTTGGCTTGGTTGTATTCAGCATCCTCTCGGCGGTTTTCGAAATGACGCACAGCTTGAGTGTCCGACCGCGCTAAACTCCAAGCTTGCAAAGCACGCCGGGTCTGACTTAAACTCGCCCACTCAATGTTACCCCGCGCTGCGTTTGCGATCTTTTTGGCTGCGGTGTGCCGCATAAGTGCGCAGGAAGCTTTGACCGACGCTCTGCCCGTGCCGCCGGCCGCCATTGCAAAGCCTCTTCCATCGAGCGCGTGGCTCGATCTGCGTCAAACGATGTCGCGCAACTCGAAATCGCAAGACGCCCCTGCCTGGGTCGAAGCGCTCACGCTTTTACCTGGCGAACTCACCGAAGGCGGTAGCGCATCGAAAAGCATTTTTCGCATTCGAGTGACTCAACCCAGTCCCGATTACAAAATCCTTTTCTTCCGATTGTTCTTCGACGACAAACCAAATCAGCAGCCAGAATTGGTGGCGTGGGACGAATCCGGCAGCCACATTTTGCGGTCCGGCATACTGGGCGCCGGAATGAATTTGCCCAGCTCGGACTCAGTCATCATTCCGATGACGGGCGCCTCGGCGATCGATATTGAAGTTCCCGGCGACGGAAAGACGATTCGCGCGGCGTATCTCGACTGGATGACAGCCAGTGAGGTCGTTCATCCGGTCAACGCCGAACATCGCGATATAATTCCCGAGCCGTTCTCAGTAGCGCCAGCGCTGCACCCGCCTCCGGAAGACGTCGAAAACTTCGGAACAGTGACTGCCACTCTGACGGCCGAAGCAATTCATCTTGATGCTCGGACGCAGGAAAACGCCGTCTTTCAGTTTCCGATTGAAGCGCAACCGCTCACCGCGCTTTTGACTTTTGAAATCGCAAACCCGCGCATCGACGCGCCGCCAGAAGTTTATGTCAACGGCCAAAACATCGGGCCAGTTGCCCTCACACTGCCGGACCTCGCGGATCCTGGTTACCGAGGCGAATCCGAGCCGCTTACAACTGAGATGCATTTCAACTACACGGGATGGCTGCGCGCTCAGAAAATTGTCCCGGCAACAATCTTGAAGGTGGGTGCGAACGATCTCGTCGTTACGAACAGTGCAGGCACCGGCGCCTCCGCAATTCGAGCGACGCAAGTCCAGCTAAAGTACATTTGGGACAAGTCGGATTATCTTCTTCGCACCGGCAATTGAACTTCTGTGACGGTAAAGCTGTCACATTGATGAGCCGAAATATTGGGAGCATCGGCGCTAATCCCAACCAGATGCTGATAGCAATTGTTGAAGATGAACGTAGTGTAATCGCGCACAGGATGGAGGATCCCTTTTTATCGAGATGAGAATGAAAAGAAAACAGCAGGGCTTCACGCTACTGGAAATTATGCTCGTTGTGAGCATCATCGTAATCATTCTGGGAGTAGCCATTTCAAAGCTCGGGAATACGACTGGCATCGCCAAAAGCATGCGCGTTCAAGCGGACGTGCAGGCGATCAAGACGCAACTGCAATTGTACGAGAGTATGAACGGCTTTTATCCGAGCACAGAGCAAGGTTTGCAGGCGCTGGTGAGCCAGCCGCAAAACGATCCCCGGCCCACTCGGTGGTATCAGTTGTTTAAGGAAATGCCGAAGGATCCTTGGGGCAGTGATTACATCTACCGCAATCCCGGTGTGAAAAACTCCGGCGGGTACGATTTGTATTCCGCAGGACCAGACCGACAGCCTGATACCTCAGACGACGACTTCGGCGGCGGTTAGCACTTATCGCTCGCGATTGTGATATCTTCCTGTGATGGACGACCGCAAACGCTGGTAGCTAACGGACTACTGCTTCGCCGCTGAATCATTCCCGCCCGTCGTCGAGCCTCTCGTGTTCCTTGGACTCCGCGGAATCATGCCACGTGTGCGCGGCTGCATCGACTCTCGCGAAGGAATTAGCTGTTGTAATTCCGGCGGTATATTGGAGGGCAATTTTGGTGCATGTGTATTCGGCAAGCCGGCTGGATTTGGAATCGGCATTGCCGGGGCAGGCAGCGCTCTGGCTGCGCCTGCTCCGCCTGGCGACGCTTGCGACAGTAGCGCTTGATTGAAAGTAAGCGTCGCAAAATTTCCGTCCTTGCTGATTGTCACCTTCGTTTGGCCCACTTTGTCGGACCATTCGATGCTGGCGATGCTATAACCATCCACTGGTTCCTTGGTACTAAGATACTTTTTGAAATTGTGATCTGTGGTCGAGGCAAGCGTCACCAAGTCGCCGTCCTGCGATCGCGCGGCGTTGGCAATGTAAAGGTCCTTTGCGAAATCTGGAGTCGCAGCAGGCGCTGCTACGGCGCTGGCAACCGCGAACGGCGATTGATCCATCATTTTTGCGTAGCGATCGAAGTTGTACTGCGGCGGGAGAACATCCGCGGCCTGGCTAAAGATTGCTCCGGCGATGGCGATGATCGCTGCGAGCATGATCGAATATTTCATAACTCAGTTTGTATTTATTACTTTCCTTTTTGTACCGGCGCAAACCAGCGGGCGATCTTAAATTTGCCTCGCATCATTGTGGGATCGTTACCATCGATGGCGAGATTAACGTTCTCAAAAACCACGAATTCCTGCGGCCGTTGAACGTCATAAAGAAAATGGACCAAAGGTGGCCACGGGCTTTTGGTTTCGATCGAAGCGAAAAGGGTCTGATGATTCGGTGTGGTCTCGCCTGTTCCGATGGCAGGATTTTCTACAAGGATATTATATTTGTTGGCGACTTCCTTGACTTGATCAAGTAGCGCGGAGGCTTCCGATGGATCTTTGAGCGTCGGCTGATGCTGCCGCATCCACTCGTCGCGCTTCGTCCAGGTGTCGCGCTCATTCACGTAAACAGCTTGCTCGGCCAGCTTACTTCGCCGGGTGCCAAACTCCTTTTGCGCGCTCGCGACTGCGCCCCAGAGGGAACTCAAAATCCAAAGATTGAGCAGCAGAGCAACCGTCCCTGCGACAATCCACGAGAGGATACGCTCGCGTGGATTCATTCGTTGATACCAAGCCGGCATTATTTCGGTTTTCCTTCCAGGCGAAATTGCGCGTGGTTGTTAGGCAAAATCCTCGGCGCAGCCATATCAAATTGAAACGTTCGCAACTCCGCGTTTTTCTTGATCTTGTCGATGAACTCGTAAGCAAGCGCAGCCGTGTTTGCCTCGCCGTCTACGGAAATCTGACGCGCCGACTGATTATATGAAGTGATTCGTACGTCGGCAGAAGGCAGGCTTTCAAACAAATGCTGCAGAATTTCGACCGGATAGAAATGCGGATCAATCGCCGGTGCGAGCGCTTTCCATTTTGCTTCGGTAGCGCGTACGAATTCGGTCCCGGGGGCGTCCCGCGCAATGCGACGATCGAGCCGTCCCAACTGAAAACGCAACAGCCCCAGATAAGCGAACAACAAAACGAGAACCCCCACGTAAGCACCACCTGCCCAGAAAAGCCGCTTTCGCCATTCCAGTTGCCGCGTCAATTGCAGCCGGCGGCGGCGCCAGCTTTCCGGCAAAAGATTTAGTTTGACCGATGCCGGCGGCAGTTCGATTCCGACGATCTCGGTGGGACTAGTCAGAATTCCCTCGACCGTCTCGCGCAGTTCGTAGCAGGTCTCGTCCAGAAAAACATGTGGATAGGACAAGTCTATGCCTTGCAGTTCGGCACTCAATCGCAGTTGCGGCAGCTCCAGCTGGAGGTGATCGCCGTTACGTTCGATCGATCGCGCAAGGCTGAGTTTGCCGTTCTCGGTCATCGCGTAAACCAGCATCTCGCCTTCGGGATAAATTAGAAGAGCATTGCCCTTAGGCGCGTAAGTGCTGGCACGCTGCGCGGCATACACAGTGATCTGCCGCGGAATGTAACCGCGGTCCAGGAGTGGCGAAGCCATCTCCGCAAGTTGCTCGTTTCTGATCGCAATCGCAGATACCACGCTTTCACTTTCGCTTTGTTCGATCAGTTCGAAATCGCTTGTTACTTCATCGGCCGGAAACGGCAACAACTTTTCGATCTGAAGACGAATCATTTCCGGAAACTCCGCAGGATCGACGCTCGGCAGACGGAATCTTTGCGCGATAACAGCCGAGACAGGCAAGCCGAGGACAAACTCGTCACCGGCAGAAAGTAACGGCACCGCTTCTTCCAGCGTTTGCAGTTTGCGGACCGTCCACGAACCGTTGGGCTCAGTTTTTGCCGCAGGAGCTTCGCCCTCTCCTCCATTGTTGTCCGAACCTTTGCTGTCAGGCGGCGATGTAGCCGGCGCGGCAGAGCGAACAAGATTCCAGCCGTTAGAAGTTGGAATGATGAAAATCGATGGCATTCCGGTCTGGATCTAAAGCTCCTTCCAACTGAAAACTTGAGGACGGCCAGCGGCGACCGCAACTCCTGCCCCAACTGCGACGCCAACTGGCGTGAGCTGCTTTTGCACTACCATCTGAATGGACCGCGTAACGTCACCCGATTTTCCTACGCTGACGATGCGAAATACGGGATTCGGGCTTTTAAATACAATCAGGTTTTGAACTCCATTAGCCTGCGGTGCTGCCCCAGTCCCGCCAGGCACAGGGACAGGCGCAGGTGCAGCGGCGCCTCCTTGAATGCCAAGGAGTGAAAAAGCCATCGACTGGTCCATCTGAGGATCGTCGGCTGTTCCATCCAGTGCATCCGGCCCACGCCGTGCCTGAAGGAAGCGATCAACAAAATCATCTGGAATTCCAAACGCGCGTAACACGTCACGCGAGGCGTATGCTGCATCGATCTGCTGACAACCACCAATGATCGTGGTGAAATCTTCATCCCATCCGGGATGCGAAGTGTATTCAGCCCATCCAAAAATCTTTTTCAGTTCATCAACGGAAGTGAGCGGCGCGTGCGCCGGACGATAGTCATCAGTCTCCTCCGGTGCGTTCAAGCGACGCAGGCCTTTGGTTGGCGTTATCCAATCGAGCAAAGAATCCATCATCGCGTCGAGATCGTTCAGGTCTACACCTTTTATGTTGAGATACTGACGCAGCGCCGCTACGAGCGCCGGGTTCTCTAGCCCGCCGGGTGCCAGCAAGTTCAAGTTGAAACGTCCACATTCGCCGGTCATCTCAACATCGTAACCATCGTTGCCCATTTTCTTGTGAAGGTTTGCCGAAGCCGGTTGGATCGTGGGATTCAACGCTACCTCTGCACCCGAAGAGGCCATCGCTTCAGCCGACAATACACGGTTTGCCGTCGCCGAAACTGTCAGGCGCGAATTAATATTCAGTGCCCACGCAAACACGACGCCAGCCAGCAAAAATAGCGCCCAAAGCGACAACAGCAGTGCAGCGCCTGAATTTCGTTTGCGGCTTCGCGAAGGTTTTACCATAAAGATTGCTTCAGTTAATATGGTGTTCGCCTCAGCGGGATGACTGCTTCCCAAGGATCAGGTGCGTCTGGGCGGCCGACACTAACTTTGACGAGTGACGGCAGCCGGTTTCCCGCGGGCCACCGCGGCAACCAGTCATTGGCATTCGGATCAAAGTAGCTGATTTCAAGGCTGCCGACATTTTTAATCAATGGCACCCACGTTTCATTTCTTTTCTCAACATCGGAGTCATCCTGCGGCTTTCGCAAAATTCCCAAATCGAGCCGGTTGTCGTTTCCCGGTTGCAAGCGCAAAACAGAAGTGAACTCGCCGGCGGCATAGCGCGTGAGCAGTCCCGGCCCAGCGCTGCAATTCCATTTTATCTCATCGCGCTCGCGATCATTTAATTTAAATGGTTCGCCAACCATTTTTGCCCGAAGCGGGCTCAAGCTTTGCCATTGAGTTGTCAGCAAATCACGAAGCCCGTCATACTGCGCGTCAGCGGCCGCTGTTTCCGACGAGAACCGGAGCGCAATCAGGTTTGCTTGTACGAAACGAAAAATGGCGATCGCCATCATTCCGAGGATCGCTACGGCCAGCATGATCTCCAGCAAGGTGAAACCGTGGCAGCCACCGCGCACCGGAGTCGTCGAGTCAATTCGCCGTTTCATAACTTAACCAGACCGATACACATAAAACTGAATCTGTTTTGATTGCGGAATACCGGCGTGCTGCCAGTGCGCAGTCAGGGTGACCAGATTGATGCCGTTGATAATAGTGTTGTCAGGCTCGGTCAAAGGTGCGGCAGCGGTTTTTTGGGTCAAAATCACGTTTCCATAAGTGGTTCCGACCTTGAATTCCTTTTCTGCCTCGGGCACCGCCGACGCGGCTTGAACCTGGGCCATGCGATCTGACAGGATTTGGCGCACAACGTTCTCTTCCGCGCTGATCGAGCTTGCGTTGATGCAATTTTGCACCGCACGTCCCAGCGCGATGACCCCAAGAGCAAAAATCGCTACGCCGAGCAGGACTTCGTACAGGGCGAACGCGTATTTCGATCTTGAGCGTCTTCGAAGCGATCTTGCAGGCATGATTGGAGTATTGGAGTGCTGGAATGCCGGAGTGTTGAAAATTTCATTACCCCTTTTCCTTATTGCTCCATCATTCCGTTGGGGGTCACCTTGCCGCATATTGCGTTAGTTCAGGCTGCGCTGTGAGCGGCGAGTAATCCGCGGTCCACGTGCCGGCGGGACCTCTGAATTGAACTCTCGCCGGTTCGCAGGTTCCCGATGGCCAGAATATCCATTCAGCAGGAGGTTTGTCCGTCAGTGCCGCCGGCAGCCAGACCCTAAGCCAGCTTCCCTTGGGAAGGCGAAACACCGACGTGGCTTTCTCCTCTTCGTCTTTGGTAGGAACTTCCGGCCGCAACAAAACACTGCTTTTGCCCCAAACAATCAGATACGCCCGGCGTTCGGTCACACTTCGCTCCTGCGCCTGACGCACAAGCTGGTTGAAGCCGTCGAGAGATTGCTTCAACCGCCTGTTAGAGATCACCCCGCTCAAACTAGGCACCGCCAGCAGGAGTATCAGGAGCAATATAAAAATACTGAGGGCAATCTCGATTAGTGTAAACGCGCGGAGTCGTTGCACCGCCGAAGTTACTCGATAGACGCAAAATCACAACCGGTGGTGCGGCTTAGCCACCGGGTGTACGGCTGTGCACTACAGTGAAAGCAATCGTCTGGGTCCACCAGTTGGAGTCGGAGCAGCACGCGAGAAAGCGATTGATTAATCCGTCGTCGACTTTGCCAGACCTTATCAAGTCGCCGCGGAGTTCAGTAACCGTTTCAATCCAGTACTCTGCCCACGACGAACCACCGTTGTAGATCGCTGTTTCTGCCGTGCCGTTGATTTTTGTTAAGCCGAGTGAAGCCATTCGAGGCGCAAGGATCCGCCCGATGTGGTAATCGATTCCCCGCTCACGTGACCATGCGAGCCAGCCGTTCCAGAACGCGCGCACTTCTTGAGGTTCAGCGATGCTAACCGGAAGAAAATCGGGTTCGATCAAAAGAAGAGCACCACCTGCTCTGAGGCTTGCAACCATATTGGCGATCGCCAGTTCGGGATCGGCAACGTGATGAAGAACAGCACGTGCTGTGACCAAATCAAATGTTCCCCAGTCGATTGGCCCTGCAAGAATATCGGCCTGGCGGAATTCGAGATTCTGCATGCTGGCCTGAACTAGTGACAAATCCAGATAGACAGCTACCGCTGTACCCCCGGGCTCACATGTTCGGCGAGCCAGGAAGAAATCGACCCATTGCCGCATCCAACTTCAAGGGTGCGCGCGCCTGGTCTTACCACGTCGAGCGCATCAATGTATCGGCGATGCATGGGATCCAATAATTGCGACATCAGCGCGAGTCGCGCTCCCTCGCCTTTCAAATGATGACCAAGAACGTATTTGGACATGCCGCGGTGATCGTAAATTAGTGATAGACAAGCGGCAAATTGGTGGTGCAACCAGCCGCTAAAAAAAAGCAATCCATCAACAGCAGCCGTTTAGCCAATGTGTTACGCTCACATCGCAAATGAAGCTCCCTTTGCGCATCGGCCTTCTCGCAGCAGCGGCCTTCGTAGCGTCGATGTTGATCTGGCAGGCAGTTGCGGCACAAGGCGCGCCTGATCCACTGCGATCAAACACCAGTTCAACGGTTGCTTTCCTGGATATTGGAGTCCTTGTTTTCCGCGAGGGATTGGAATGCATCCTCGTGCTGGCAGCCGTCACGGCAAGCATGACCGGCTCTAAGCGCGAGCATCGTCAGCCAGTCGCCTTCGGAGCCGCCTTCGGATTTGTTGCGACGTTGATTACCTGGTGCGTCGCCGTCCGAATCGTTGGCTCGTTGAGTGATAATATGTCAGCACTCGATCTTCAGGCTGCCACTGGTTTGCTGGCCATCGTCGTTCTGCTGGTCATCATGAATTGGTTCTTTCACAAAATTTACTGGGGCGGCT
>DASYSX010000268.1:0-6720 GCA_036002955.1 Candidatus Udaeobacter sp.
CGCCTCGTTATGGGCGGCGGAATTGGCACCGTGATTCTCGTCGTTCTTTATCTCGTGCTGGGCGGGGATCCTCAGGCGCTGTTCAACGCGCAGCAGCAGACGCAAGTATCGCAGCCTGCGCAGGTCAATACTCAAGCGCCGCGCGATGACGCATCGAAATTCGTCGCGGTTGTTCTCGCCGATACAGAAGACGCGTGGAACGACGTCTTCCGGCAAATGGGCCGAAAGTACGAGGAGCCGAGGCTGGTGCTCTTCACCGACGTGATTCAGTCCGGCTGTGGCTTCGCAAGGGGAGCGACCGGTCCGTTTTATTGTCCGCAAGATCGACAGGTTTACATCGACCTCGGTTTTTTCCGTCAACTCCAGGAACGGCTGGGTGCTGGCGGCGATTTTGCAGAGGCTTACGTTATCGCCCACGAAGTTGGACATCATGTGCAGAAACTGCTCGGCATTACCGATCGCGTGGATGCAGCGCGGCATCGCGCCGGCGAAGCGGAATCTAATCGGCTCTCTGTTCGGCTCGAGCTGCAGGCGGATTTTCTTGCCGGCGTTTGGGCGCGCTATGCCGACCGGACCAAGCATGTCGTGGAAGCCGGCGATATTGAAGAAGCAATCCGCGCGGCCAATGCGGTTGGCGACGACAGGCTCCAATCCCGGTCGCGTGGTTACGTCGTACCCGATTCATTTACTCACGGCACGTCGGAACAACGCGTCCGCTGGTTCCGCCGCGGGTACGAGACAGGCGATCTGAGCCAGGGCGATACGTTCAACGCGCGTGAGTTGTAATTAGAACTTGCGTTATCAAACCGTATTCTTCCGTTTGTTAAAGCACGAAGACGTCAGCGCAAATGCTGCCCTGGTGTCGGGGCGCTGGCATGAATCGCGGCAACGGCACAAAGACGCGTTGATAAAGATCGAAGGAAGAAGAACGCTTTGAAGGTCTTAACGATTTGTTCTGACTGTACATCGCCTAACGAGTGAAGGACGGCTATCGAGAATCGTTTACGTGGTCGAAAAACAGGGTCAGTAAGACCTTCTCTGAAGCGCAATTTGCGGACCTGATGCAGCGCTTCTATTGCAGAAAAATCTGCATGTTCTGAAAGTCAAAGGTGACCGCGTAAGGCTTGAAAAAGTCGTGGCCGACCATGCCCGAGAGGTGGAAACCGAACATGTTTTCCCACGGAAATGGCCCATCATAGAGGCCTTGGACATTTTCTTCTTTTATGTCTCCAAAGGAAAGTTGATGCACGGTGTACGGCACGATTTTAAGTTTCCCGCCTCCGCCAGCGCCTTCAGTAGCTTTGTTTTGCTCGAGCTTGATCCCGGCTTCCGTAATAACCGACTCTGCCAATTTAACACCCGCGCCCATCAAACCTGTATCAACGAAAAGAAGCGTGGGCGGAAGCTTCTCCACGCGGCCCCAGCCCACCATGAAGTGATCGCTGGCCATCCACATAGGAACTGCGACCCGCTTGCCTGAAGATTGCATAAATTTCTTCAAGGTTTCGACAGTCTTCTGGCGTAGCACAAGTTCGCCGTGAGGATAATCCATCGTCGTCAGGAAATGGTAAAACAGAGTGGTTCCGATAATTCCGTCGATTTGTTTCACGCCAAATCCTTGCGATAGCTGGCGCAAAGGAAGCATTGCCGTCGGAACGTTTGTGACGGTCCAATCGGCGAGCATAAGTGACTCAATCTTCCCAAGCTGGACTTCCGAATGCTGGCCCCCGGAAAACGTGCCCTGCACCGCCCCGAACTGTGGGACGCCAAGCTCCTTCGCGAAATCCGTGTCGAGCGTGACCTCCGAACCCCCGGTATCGAGGAAGAAGGTGACTTCCTTGCCGCCGTTTACGCGCACATTAATCACCGGCAGCGGATCGGTCTTTACGAACTTCACGCGCGTGCTCGTTCCATTGCCTTTCAATTCATAGGGCGTCTGGCCCTTGAAACTCTCCAACATCGGAACGTTCAGTGTCGGATACTGCTCGCGAACCAGCTTGTTGCTGCTTACGTCAACGCCCCTTAGTGAAGCCGCTGCTTTCTGAAAATCGTCGCGGCGATAAAACACCTCGGCGAGCATGACCTTTGGATCCGCATTCTCTGGCTGCAGGATTATTGCCTTTTGCAGCCAGTTCTGCGCGTCATCGAGACGGTTCGAAAGCAACGCGATGCGACCCAGCTGGAGGATTGCCGAATAGTCTTTGGGATTTTGAGCGACGGTTTGCAAATAAAGTTTGCCAGCCTCGGAAAACTTCCCTGCCTGAAACAGCCGCCCCGCCAAATCGCTTTCTGATAGCGCAGGCTGCTCTGTCGGTTCAGTTGTAGCGGCTGTCGTTGACTGCGGCCTTATAACGCTCGCCACGACAGTGATGGCGATACCGCAGAGAGCCGGCTTAATTATTCTAAATTTCATTTGGATTTCCTAATCAGCGTTAACGCGCGCAACGTATCATTCACATGAGTTTTGTCGTTCATGAGTCAAAGCGCGCACGCATGCAAGGTGTGCTCGCCCCCGTCGTGACGCCATTCAGGGCGAACCTCGCGCCTGACCGGGAACGGTTCATCAGCCATTGCCGATGGTTGCTCTCGCAGAATTGCGGACTGGCGCCGTTTGGCACGACGAGTGAGGCGAATTCGATGTCGGCAGACGAGCGCATTTCGCTTCTCGACGCGCTGGTCGCAGCCGGCATCGATCAGTCCCGCATGATGCCGGGCACCGGTTGCTGTTCGATCACTGAGACCATCACGCTCACGACACATGCGGTTAAACACGGCTGCGCCGGTGTGCTGATGTTGCCGCCGTTTTATTACAAGGACGTCAGCGAAGAAGGTCTCTACCGTTACTTCAGTGAAGTGGTGCAACGTGTCGGCGATGCGCGCCTGCGAATTTATCTCTATCATATTCCACCGATAGCGATCGTCGGGATCACACCGGGATTAGTCGAGCGTCTCCTAAAAGCTTATCCAACGGCGATCGCCGGGATGAAAGACAGTTCCGGAGATTGGAATAACACGAAAAGGTTTCTCGACGCATTTGCCGACACCACGCATCCGTCTCGGACACAGTTCGACGTGTTTGTCGGCAACGAATCCTTCCTTCTTGCAAATATGCGGAATGGCGGTGCGGGCACGATTTCCGCGACGGCAAACGTGAATTCGGCGGCGATTTATGAGTTGTATCAAAAGTGTTGTGGCGTCCGCCGCGGCGAAAGCCCGGGTATTACGAAGGACTTCGACGCGCTGCAGACGCGGTTAAACGTCGTGCGCGAAGTTTTTTGCAGCGGGAAGTTTCCGTCGATGATCGCGGCGTTAAAACAAGCGATAGCGCTCTACGCGAACGATCCGGAATGGGTCAGGCTGCGGCCGCCGCTGCTCGAGCTCACGGCCGATCAGGCGAAATTGCTTGGTGCGAAATTGAAAGGGCTCGACTTCGGGATGAGTGGAATCAGGAGAGAATAGTCCGGCGTCCAGGAAAGTAGAAAAAGGCGAAATTTAAGCCGAATCTGGGACCAAAAATTGTTGGAAATACGAAGTACATTAAAAGGAAAAAACATGAAGATCTATGTACTAACAGCGATAGCTGCGTCGGCGCTGCCGTTCATGGCCCTGGGCCAGACGACGGACGAGCAGCAGACTACAACGCAGGGGAAGACTAAAGAGACGCAGACTACTGCACCGGTAAAAGGCAAAAACATGCATCCCGCTCAGAATCTGAGCAACCCACAAACAAAACCTGAGGCAGGGACCAATGTACGTGGACAAACGAATGTTAAGGGTCGAGCCCATGTGAACGGGACTCAACCTGGTATGCATTCGAGCACGAATCAGACGACGACGGTAAACAAGGAAGAATTCAGAACGCGTCATAGCGAGATGTTCAGTCTTGGACGGCATCCGAAGGAGTTTTTCGTCCAACGATACGGTGCGAGCCATTTCCGATTGATCGGGAATTCGTACTTCGTATTCGTGGATGGCTGTTGGGTAGCGGTTGACGTGGACGGTTTTACTTACACGCAACGGGTGATCTGCGCAGGCGATCCGGACTTTGTCGAAGTTGATTAAGGCGTCAATTACCGAATCATTTGCACAGACACAAAAGCGCCTCGCTGAAATGCGGGGCGCTTTTTTTTCGTTGATCGGGCAAAGAGATAAACATCTGCGTTCGGATCGAAGGCCAACCGAGAGCCGCATTCGATACGAACTCTGAATACAATCTATGAATGAAGTACAGCCGACCAATGGAAAGATCCTTCGCGGAACCGAAGGATTGGGCACGGTAACGCCACAAATGATCGAGGAGCGGGCACACGAGATCGCGCGCAGTGACGGACGTTCGCAGCCAAATGATCTCGACAGGAACTACGCGCGCGAGCAGCTGACCGGTGCTACATCGGATTCGGAGAAGCTCCCGACCAGGGAAGAACCCGGTCGCGATTGGCAAATGCCGCTAGTGTCTACGGGCGAGCAGGCTCCGTCTGTGCGACCTGAAGACAATGAAAACATCGTCGAAAAATTGATTCAAGAAGGCATCGAGGAAGCTGACCACGACCAGCGGTTAAGCGCTGCGCGAAATAGAGAGAAATAAGTCGCTACCTGGTGTAACAGGCGAGCAAGTCGGCAGGATCACGGCAGATCGCGATCGCACCTGCCTCGCGCAACACTGATTCCGTCGCGCCGCCGCAAAGAAACGCTACTGTTTTCAGTCCGACTTTTCCGGCGGCTTCAATGTCGAATCTGGTGTCGCCAACGGTCACACCGTCGGCAGGCGAAATATCGCCAAGCTTTTCCAATGAAGCGGCAAAGATATCGGGCGCTGGTTTGGAATTGTCTGCGTCGTCACCCGACACGCAGCCGTCAATGAGATCGCTGATTTTAAGCAGGTCGACGTAGTACTCGGTGTCATCTTTTTTGCCGGAACTGGCGAGCATGATGCGTTTATTATCCTCGTGAATGCGCTGGAAAAGTTCACACACCTTGGGGAACGGTCGGACCTTTGGCAGATATTCTTTTCTGAACAGCTCGGACCGGTATTCATCCAGTTCTTTGCCGAAACGTTTGATCTCCTCGGACGTAAGAAATTCGGGTAGATATTGATCGGAGCCTTTGCCGATCTGCGCGCGCAATTGTTCTCGAGTAAATTGTTTGCCGAATCGCCGGAATGCACGGTCCCAGGAATCGACGTGCAATTCATTGGAATCGACCAGGGTGCCGTCGATGTCGAATATGAAAGCTAGCACTGAAGATAGGTGCATGTTCTCCATTTGAATCGGGTTTCGCTGGGGAAGTGCGCGGAGTCGCGGGGGAACTCCGTGCTCGTTGTTAAACAAATCGCCAATTGCACACTTCGCCGGGGGCCAACGCGGTTGTCGGGGTCGGACTGCCTGTTTTCGGCGCAAAGAAACACAATCGTTTTCAGGCCGGTTCAGCGTGAAGGCACGATAGGTGAGGTAGTGCCTGCGAAAAAACGATCTCACTCACACGGCGATCTAACTCTGATGTTAATCGCAGTTTTCAAATTCGTAAAAGGTGCGCTGCTTCTAACGCTGGCATTTGGCGCATTGAGCTTGCTTCACAAGGATGTGGCGTCGGAAGTCGAACATTGGCTCGATCAGTTGCGCATCGATCCCGATAATCAATTCATCGGAACTTTCCTGAGTAAGCTGCAGCTCGTGCACACGAAAGAGCTAAAGGAAATGAGCGCATTAGGCGCAGGTTATGCCGCGGTGTTCCTTGTAGAGGGAACCGGTCTACTTTTCCGGAAACGGTGGGCGGAATGGCTGACGATTGTTGTGACAAGTTCATTGATGCCGTTGGAGGTTTATGAGTTGATTAAGCAATTCACGGTTATTCGTCTACTCGTGGTGCTGGTAAACGCTGCAGTGGTTTTGTTTTTGATTTATAGAGTGCGACAAAAAGGCAGTTAAAGAGAAAACAAGAAGGCGTGAAAGCAATCAGAGTGAAAGAATTTGGCGGACCAGAAGTTCTGCGTTTGGAAGAACTGCCGACACTGCAAGCCGGCCCCGGTCAGGTGCTCGTGCGAATGCACGCGATCGGTATAAATCCGGTGGAGACTTATATTCGCGCGGGAACGTACGCGCGTTTGCCAGAATTGCCCTACACACCAGGAAACGACGGCGCGGGCGTGATCGAGAAGCCGAGCGCGGACGTGCGTGAGTTTAAAGCTGGTGATCGTGTTTACACCGCGGGATCGATCAGCGGAACGTATGCAGAATTCGCGTTGTGCAAAAAGGAACAAGTGCATCCGTTGCCGGCAAATGTTTCGTTCGCGCAAGGAGCGGCGATGGGGACGCCGTACGCGACGGCGTACCGCGGAATGTTGCAGCGCGCCAATGCCAAACCGGGTGAAACGGTTCTAGTGCATGGCGCGAGCGGCGGCGTTGGAACAGCAGCGGTGCAATTGGCCCGTGCTCACGGTCTGCGCGTGTTCGGAACGGCGGGCAGCGATGACGGGCTTAAGCTCGCACGACAGCAAGGTGCTCACGAAGTGTTCGATCACCGCGCGCCTGATCATTTTGAGCAGATAAAGAAGACGACCGGCGGACGCGGTGTTGATGTGATCCTGGAACTACTCGCGAATGTAAACCTCGGGAAGGATCTTACTATTCTCGCGAAAGGCGGGCGGGTAGTGATCGTCGGCAGTCGCGGTCCAGTGGAAATCAATCCGCGCGACACGATGCAGCGCGATGCGGATGTGCGCGG
>DASYSX010000269.1:0-6122 GCA_036002955.1 Candidatus Udaeobacter sp.
GAGACCGGCGACGATTACAAAAACGAGTCGCAGGAATTGTATCTCCACCGAAACGAAGGCAGCGATGAAGATCGCGCTTTGCTGGCAATCGCGTTGCATCAGCAAAACATCATGGCTCACGAGCAGCAGCAACTTCTTCGCGAGATCGATAAGCCCATCAAGGAACGCGCGTTTAATCCCGCTACGTTTTCGTCGATGACCCGTGCGGAGGCGATGCGCGCGTTCGCCTTCAACGTGATCTCGTCGCCGGCGTGGACGAAGCAGCGGAAACAACAGGCACGCCAACGCATGTCGAAATTGATGGACGACGCAGGCTCCCTTTCAACGCAGGAAAACCTGTGGCTCCTGCTGGCGTTCACATCAATGATCGGCACGGAAGCAACGCCGGAACTGCATTCGGCGGAACCGACAGCGAATGTCGTTTCAAAAAATGGCCGATCGGCTGCGTGGGTCGATCACAAATTGGGAAATGATCTTGTGATCAAGCGGTTGAATCAAAGCGCTCTCACGTTTCTGATGCAGGCGGAATATTCAACCAGCGAAGTTGATACCGACCGCGTAGACCGCGGATTTCGCATCGAGCGTGTGGTCAAAAATCTCACTGACGCAACACGTGTGGGGACTCCGGATGCAGCGCTAAAACTCGGAGATCAACTGCTCATCACTTACCGGCTGAATTCGCGGAAGCTTCAGAATTTTGTGGCGCTTGAGGATGCATTGCCGGCGGGCGTGGAAGTGGTGAATCCGAATCTGGCGCTCGTTGGAAAATTCTACCAGCTGCCACCCCCCGATCCGCAGGATCGTTTGCTAGGATTGTCGTACTCCGAGATGCGCGATCGCTCAGCGCTTCTTTATTTTGACACTGTTGATCCTGGCTCAGGCACGTATTCGATTCTGGCACGCGCAACAGCAGCGGGCACGTTTCGCTGGCCAGCCACGCAAGTCGCGCCCATGTACGACAGCCGTTTCTCCGGCCTTTCGCCCTCAAGCGTATGCGTAGTCTCCGCCGATTAATTCCGGGGACCGCACGCGCCCTCGCGTGCACGTTTCGGCGCCCCCGCCGAAACGCTCATCGCGCGGCCGGCATTGAAAGCGAATCGGACGTTGCAAAAAGTTCGCGATTGCGAGGACGCCATCGCCAGCACGCGAGGGCGCGTGCGCTCCCCGGCCTTTCGCGGTCGTCTCTTTTCGTTGCCTCTGTCCTTGCCGTGGTTGCTGTCGCCATTGTCTTCGCGTGGTGGCTGCCGATACCTAACGAGCTGCAAAAGTCGCCGAGCGGAACCTTAACGCTGCTCGATTGTCGCGGTCGCGAAATTGCCGAACTGGCATCGCCTGAAGCGCGGACGCAATTTCCAGTCGCGCTCGAGCAGATGGGACCGTGGCTGCCACGCGTAACCGTGGCGCTGGAGGACCGGCGATTTTACGAACACCGCGGGGTTGACTGGCGGTCGACTGTTGCCGCATGCGTACGGAATTCGCGATCGCGGCAAATTATTTCGGGCGCATCCACGATCACCCAGCAACTCGTGAAACTTGCGAGCAACCGTGACCGGCGCAGTTGGAGAAACAAACTGTATGAGGCAATCGTCGCTTGGAAATTGGAACGACGCTGGAGCAAGCAGCGAATTCTGTCGGAATATTTGAATCGTAGCAGCTACGGGAATCGACGACTCGGCCCTGAGGCCGCCGCTCGCGCGTATTTCGGCAAACCGGCTCCCGATCTCACTTTGAGCGAAGCGATTTTCCTGGCTGGTCTGCCGCAAGCGCCGACACGCTTCAATCCCTGGCGCCATCTTGAGGAAGCAAATCGTAAATACACGCGATCGCTAGCGCGACTTGCCGATTTGGGAGTTATCACACGTGACCAACAATCGCTGCTTGCCGCGCCGCCGAAAATCGTGCGCAACGATCCGCCGCGATTTGCGCCGCATTTTGTGGATGCAGTCGTGGCGCAACATCCGGAACTTCGCGGCACGGTCAGGACGACGCTCGATCTTGATCTGCAATCGTCGGTCGAACGTTTGGCGCGCTCGCATTTGTCAGCGTTAAACCGTCATGACATCACGCAGGCCGCTGTGGTAGTGGTCGAAAACGCGACGGGCGCAATCCGCGCCATGGTTGGATCGGAAAATTATGCCGTGTCGCAGATCAACGGAGCGACGCAGCCGCGGAGTTGTGGATCGACATTGAAACCATTCGTTTATCTCGAAGCGATCGATAAACGGCTGTTCACCGCCGCGAGCTTGTTGCCGGACACGCCAGATGCCATTCGCAATGAGTACGCCGACTACGATCCACAAAATTACAGCCACCATTATTTTGGACCAGTGCGCTTACGCGAAGCGCTGGCTTGTTCGCTAAATGTGCCCGCGGTGTTCGTGCTGAGCCAACTCGGCGCGCGACCAATGTTCTATCAGTTGCAAAAGTGGGGCTTTAATTTTCCACAGGGCCTCGACGAATACGGCGCCGGATTTGTTTTGGGGAATGCCGAGACGCGTCTCGTTGATCTTGCCGCTGCGTATGCCGGGCTCGCTCGCGGCGGGACAGCCATGCGCGCGAAAGTTCTGGCATCAGAACATCAGCCGCTCACACGCATTGCCTCGAGAGAAGCGACAACAATAATCACAGATATTTTGTGCGATAACGATGCGCGTCAGAAAAGTTTTGGGCTGCGTTCACCACTCGCCTTCGAAGAACGCGTTGCGGCAAAGACCGGAACCAGCAGCGGTTTCCGCGACACCTGGACCGTTGGCTTCGACAAAGAGGACACCGTCGCCGTTTGGGCAGGCAATTTCGATGGACGACCAATGCGCGACACGTTTGCCGTGCGGGCGGCCTCACCGCTCTGGGCAACCATTATGCAGGAATTGCTCCGACACGATTACCCACTCGATCCAGCGACGGAAAACGATAAACTGATTCGGCGAGAGATTTGCAAAACAACGGGTCTGCTTCCGTCCCGTTTTAGTAACACAAGCATGCCAGAGCTTTTCCTTGCTGGAACGGAGCCTAACAAAGACTCGGCACGTTACTTTGCTAATGATGGGAAGTTAATTTTGCCCGACGCATACACACGCTGGTGCGCGAGCCGGGACAATACCATCGGCGCACGCGTGCAATCCGATTTTCACATCACCAGTCCGTCGCCGAACGCACAATATCAGATTGATCCTGTCCTGCCGCCGTCACAGCAAATGGTCGAACTCACTGCGGCAGCCGGCGGCGACGTGGAATGGTTTGTGAATGGTGCACGAGTGGTGCCAGCAGCCGACGGCCGCTTCTTCTGGCAGCTGGCCGCCGGCGAATGGAACGTGCGCGCCGTCAGTCACGAGAATTTCGCCGAGCAAAAAATTGTCGTGGAAAGCATGAGTAATTAGCGCCTTCGCTTTTTGCTCGACTCAGCACGGATAATTTCGTAAACCTTGGGTGTGTCGGGGAGCAAGCGCGCCGCACCGCGAGTTGTAGAGTCCGCTGTCTCAGCGGAGTTCCTCGAATGCGCGCGGTGTGGCTGCGCTGATAACAGCGCATGCTACAGCGAACTTCGGTTGCTCCTGGTTTCTGTTGTGCTGTTTTGCGCGATCGCAATGCCCGCGCGTGCGAGTAATATCACGGTAACTAACACGAACGACAGCGGCCCAGGCTCGTTGCGTCAGGCGCTCAGGGACGCACATGACGGTGACACGATTAACCTCGCAGTCACCGGCACAATCACGTTGACCAGTGGCGGTCTGCCAGTCAACAAGAGCCTGACGATCTCAGGTCCTGGCAAGGATCAACTCTCAATTGATGGCAATCAGGCGTTGCTTGTGTTCGGGATTTTTCCCGATAAAACTGCAACGATTTCCGGCCTGACCGTCAGAAACGCTCAGTCTGACATTTTGAACGACGGAACAGTAACCGTCACAAATTGCGCGCTAGGCGGTAACTCATACGCTGGGCTCTCGAACTACGGAGTGGCGACGGTGAGTAGCTGTGTTCTTAGCGGGAACTTGTACTGGGGCCTGTACAGTTACTTGGCCGAAACAACTGTCAACAATTGCGTCGTTAGTGGGAACGCAGGCGGCGGACTTTTCAACAACGTCCCTTTTGGTCCTAACAATTCCGTTTCCGGGGACGGTTCTATGACAATCTCGGACAGCATTATCAGTGATAACTCGGGACCAGGCGTCAAGAATTACTGGTTTTTGACGATCCTCAATAGCACGTTGAGCGGTAACTCGACTGACGACGATGGTGGCGGTATCAGCAGTGGGACATTTAAGTCCCCTGGGTATGTCACAGTCATCAACAGCACAATCAGCGGTAACTCGACTTCCAGTGGAGGTGGCGGAATCGCGATTCAGTATGGCGGCCTGACCATCGTAAACAGTACTATCAGCGGCAACTCAGCCGGAGGTGCCGGCGGCGCCATCTCCAGCACCGCAGCGGTGGAGATTTCCAATAGCACTATCAGCGGCAACTCCACCACTGATCCTGATTATGGCTACGGTGGCGGAATAAGCGCCCACTCTATAACGGTTTCGAACAGCACGGTTACCGGCAACTCAGCTGCTACTTGCGGCGGCGTCTGCGGTGGAACAGTGGAAATTGGAAACACAATCCTGAACGCGAACGCGTCGGGAAACATCGATGGCAAGGTCACTTCGCACGGTTACAACATCAGCAGTGATGACGGCAGCGGCCTTTTGACTGGTCCAGGCGATCAGATTAACACCGACCCCCTGCTTGGTCCGTTGCGAAATCACGGTGGACCAACGCTGACGCATATGCCGATGCGGGGGAGCCCAGCGATTGACGCGGGCGATCCAAATACTCCGCCAGCTGATCACGACCAGCGCGGCGCGTGTTTTCTCCGTGTGTTCGGGGGTCGCATTGACGTCGGTTCAGTCGAGACACAACCGCGGCCGCGGTGCGTGACTCCAGCACCACGGCCGACGCGGTGACGCGAGTTCCCGCCGCCGTCAATGCTGGACTGCAGTTGTAGCGGTGCTTGTGTCAAGCACCAGATCAGACAAGCGTTTGACACAAACGCCTCACATTTTCACCGCGCCCGGCGGCGGCCTCCTACCAGCCTTGTCTCGATAATTTTCTTGCAGCGGAATGCAGCGGCGACTTCCTTTACCATGATGGAAGTGCCGCGCGATCCTTCAGCCTCACGTTACGAGCACGCCGGCAGAGGGCTGCGACGCAGCGATCTTCATCGCGACCCGATCAAACAGTTTGCCAATTGGTTCACCGCCGCGATTGAGGCTGGTATTCGCGACGTCAATGCCATGAGTCTTGCGACGGCGGATCGCGATGCCAGACCCTCGGTGCGAATCGTTCTACTGAAGGGCTTCGATCAAGATGGCTTCGTGTTCTTTACGAATTACGAAAGCACGAAGGGAAAACAGCTCGAGGCCAATCCATACGCCGCGCTTGGGTTTTACTGGATCGAGCTCGACCGGCAAATTCGTGTCAGCGGAAAAGTAGAAAGGACCTCGCGCGAGGAATCGCAAACTTATTTCCATTCGCGTCCCGTCGGAAGCCAGTTGAGTGCATGGGCATCGCGTCAAAGCGAGGTGCTCGATGGCCGGCGGGTGCTCGATGCGCGCATGGCGGAAATGACCGAGCGTTTCAGCGACAAGCCGATTCCATTGCCACCGCACTGGGGGGGTTATCGACTCAGGCCGGATAAAATCGAGTTTTGGCAGGGTCGTTCGAACCGCTTGCATGATCGGTTTCGGTACACGCGCCAGGCGGATGGCTCTTGGCAAATCGATCGGCTCGCGCCGTGAGAAATGACGAATGTCTAATGCCCAAAGAATGACGAAAACCGAATGACGATGATCAAGTAATTGCTGATTTCGTCATTTACGCATTCTGGTTTTATTCGTCATTCGTCATTCGAACTTCATCATTGTAATCCACGCTTCATGAAGAATCCCGCCGGCAGAATTGAAATCCTCCGCGACGACATCACTAAACTGGAGGTTGACGCAATTGTGAACGCGGCGAACACAACGCTTCTCGGCGGTGGCGGTGTCGATGGCGCGATTCACCGTGCTGCAGGCCCCGAACTGCTCGCCGAATGCCGCACGCTGGGCGGTTGTCGTCCAGGCGAGGCCAAAATGACTGGTGGA
>DASYSX010000270.1:0-9707 GCA_036002955.1 Candidatus Udaeobacter sp.
GGTTTTGGCAGCGTAGTCTGCTAGCTCGGCGTTAATGGAATGGCCGGCTTCGCCACTGAGCAAATACACCTTTCCATCTTGAGCTTTGATTCCAGCGGGCAAACCGCTTCTGATGCAGTCCCTGGCGCATTTGGCGTGATCGGGACCGCTCAAGTTGTAGGCGATGTAGCAAGTCAAATCGAGGACTTCGCCAGTCACCACAATTTCGTGCGCGCCAGCGACAGAAGAGTGGCGAAACTCCGCCCATTTCATTAGCAGCGCTGTTACACTGGCTGAGATGAGGATCGCCGCCGCGAGCTGACCAATGCGCGACCAATCGCGCGGAAAGGGAATCGGCCGCTTGCGCACAATTTGCTCAGACAATGTAGGGGGCGGTTCGATTGCGCGAAGCTTCGTCCGGATCGTATCGTAACATTTGGTTTGCTCTCCTAACCATTGGCAAAGCTCTGGATCGGTTTTGGCATAGTCTAACGCCGCGTGAAATTGGGAATCCGAGTCATCGATCGGTCCGCGGTAGAGAAGCAGGATCTCTTTGGCTTCGCGCTTATTCATTTGGCCTGCTCAAGCGGCAAATTGGTTTCACTTAGCCGGTGCAAAAGCTGAATCTTCGCACGCGCTATACGCGATTGTACCGTTCCAAGCGGAAGCGCCAGGACAGCCGCGATTTCTTTATAGGACAAATCCTCGATGTAATAGAGAACAAGCGGCGCACGAAAGTCGTCCTCGATCTCGGCCAAAATGCGAAGCAACGTTTGCCAATCGGCTCGCTCGGCGCAGTCCGCCGGCACGTTCGGCAAGCCCGTGGCACATTCGTCGATTGATTCACTCGGAAAACGATTTCGACGGCGACAGGTTTTGAGAAACTCCCGGTGCAACGTCGTGAAGAGCCAACTTTTCACGCTGGCCGCTTTCTGAAGTTGGTGACCTTTGTTGGCCCAAATGTAGAACGTCTGCTGCGTTAGATCAGCCGCATCCGCTTCGCTTCCGGTCAAACTCAAACCAAACCGATATAGATCGCCGTAGTACAGTTTCACAAGATTTTCAAACTCCAGGTCGGCGGCCATTTCGCCTATCCCGAAATGGGAGTCTTTAGCAGCGCGTTTGTTCCCGGCAACAGAGACAAGAAACAACGCGTCTTATGGCTAAGCAGGTAACAAGGTGTCAAAAAATTCTGCATCGGCCGGGAACAATCCTGATTCTGCTGCATCTCATCAACAACGAACACGTGAGCCTAAGTCTAAATCCAATCTTTTCTTTCGCAGTTGCGACGTTTACGGCTGGACAGTTAGCGCCCCAGTCGTCCTCTCCTACAACGTTAGTAGGCTGGCCGATCTCTCGATCCGCACCCCGGCAATGTTGTTTCGCCGGCTACGGCGCTCATTGGAAAAGGCAAGATCAAAGAAGTTAGTCAGTGAAGCATGAACTCGAATTGGGAATTTCTAATCAAATGAAACCGAGCAAAACCCTGCTATTTTCTGCGGTCCTCATCGTAACGATGACGGATGCGTACGCGAAAGGCATCGTCGCACAGAATGTCGACATCAAAACTTCCGACGGCACGCAGCTGAAGGCCAGCTACTTTGCTGCGAGCAAACCGGGGCCGGGTGTATTGCTGCTGCATCAGGCTAACCGCGACCGCAAGTCGTGGGACGGTGTGGCCAGCCAACTCGCGTCGGCGGGGATCAATACGCTTACCCTCGATATGCGCGGACACGGAGAAAGCGGCGGGAAAGCTGGCGACAAGATCACCGACGACGTTGATAAAGCTTTTCAATACTTGGTTTCACAACCAGGCGTGAACCGCGGTGTCATCGGCGCGGGAGGAGCAGGATGGCTCGGCGTCGGGTATTGCGTCGAATTTGCGCGTCAACATCCCGCGCAGGTGAAATCGCTCGTATTGCTTTCCGGAGAGACGCTCGGGGGCAGCCTGGCGCGAATCGGCTATCAGTTCCTGCATAAGGCGTCGCAACTGCCGGAGCTGTTCGCCTTCTCCGATGATGATGAATATCCGCCAACTCAAGATGCGATGAAGCTGCTCTACGTCACGGCCGGCAGCCCGAGCAAGAAATTGGTGCATTATTCTGCCGCCGATGATGCGCCATGGTTATGGTATGAGACCAGCGACGCTAGCAAAGTTCCCGCCAAAGGCGGTCACGGAACCGACATGTTTAAAGTGCATTCGGAGCTGCCCGATATCATTGTGCACTGGTTCGCGACTACCTTAATCAAAACACCGGGTCACGCGCCCGCGGATGGTTTGGCAGCAGCGCCAATCCTGTTTCAGCTTCAAACGCCTGGTGCAGCGGCGCAAGTCACACAGCAACTATTGGAAGCTCGGCGTAAAGATTCCCAAGCCCAGTTGTGGCCGGAAGCTGCGGTAGATATTATCGGCGAAGACTATCACCGCGTCGGAGACATCAAGAACGCCATCGAGACGTTCAAGCTCAACGTTTTGGCTTATCCGGATTCTGCCGATGCGCACTCCAATCTTGCCGGAGCCTATTTGGCGGACGGACAGAAGGAGTTGGCGCGACAACACGCCGAGAAGGCTCTCGCTCTTCTTGATTCTCATAGGTCACCGGCCTCGTCATGGGCAGATACCGAGCAACGTCGCGGAGAGATTCGTAGCGACGTAGAAAAAATTCTCAAGCAGCTGACGTCGGGGTCATAACCCAGGAACGAAAAGCTGAAGGGGAGTTAAAGGAGTGTTGCGACTCCGGGCGCAGCGCACTTATTAAGCGAAACTGTCGGACTGCAATCCCATGAATGCAGTAACCAGTAAGAATGAAGAAGTGATAACAAACTAAGAAAGAAGAAGTTGCCGGAAGTGACCAGCCTTCTCCGAGGGTTCAAGCTTCGCTCAGGCTACGGCTCGACGAGACGGGCTGACAATTAAGTGGCGAGATTACAGGCAACCACGTCGCCTTGCGAACACTCTTAAAATGAGAAGGGAGGGGTTGCCGCTACGGCACTATGGTAAGCGTAAAATCGCCACTTTCGTAACTTGTCTGCAAGTGGTTGCCATGGATTTTCGTCCGGTATCGAGACGCATCGGTTTTCTGATAACGCTGTCACCCGTCGCGATTGAAGAGGAACTGCCAGACGTTACGTTCGACTCCTCCGTTGGAGCCATCGATCAACTGACCAAGGGCTTGCTCCTGCGACCATGAGAATCAGCAAGCCGGCTATATACAAAAGATTTATTTCGTATCCCGGCGGGCCGAAAATGGGGCCGCTCTCGTTCAGGCCGATGGTTTTGATAGCGCTAAAGCCGTAGCGCAAGTTAACGGTCAACATGGCCACCAACATTGAAATGATCAGAGGAATACTGATGATCGTGACAAACGCTCCAATGATCATGGCAAAGCCGCCAATCAATTCCAGTAAGGTAACTATCCAGGCAGCGAAATCGGGCAACGGCACGCCAAGGAATTGAAGCAATTTGCCGAATGTTGCCGGACCGCGATTCCACTTTGCCCAGCCATGGACCATAAAGCCTGTTCCCATAACAAAACGCAGCGGCAGATAAGACCATTGTGCCAACGAGGTCCCTTTTTGCATCGTACAAAGCTAACAATGTTGTCCCAAGTGTCGATCAACATCCGGCCTAAAGGGGCCGACTTCGGATGGGTCGAAATCAGATCTAAGCATTTGACGAGATCATAGGCGACACGCGCGTTTCAACTCCCCTGAGGGCAGGCTCTGGTGCGACAGGCGCTAGCCAACTACGATGAGTCGCGAGGAGGCGTCGAACCCCGTCATAGCTGCAAGCGGGACGGATGCGCCACATTCAATCCGCATGCATCGTAACCGGCTTATGATAAGCGTTGAGGGATTCGCTCACTTCCCTTTCGCGAACGCGAACGCGCAAATGTTTTTCAGTTCGTTTTCCAACGGCTTTAACTCACAGAGTGTAGTCGGGATCATTCTGACAGGCCGATGAATGTGCCCGGCGCGCTGAATCGCAGGTATGGCGCATTGGCGTACATGATGTCGAAACTTAGCGGGCACTCGAAGGTCTAGAGGAAGAATAGGTGCGCGGAGGCAGTAAACAGGCGACAGTTGTCACCTTATGCCGTTTCGTGCACTTCATCTTTCACCGCAAATTCTGCAGGCGGTTCGGGATTCGGGTTACACCGAGCCGACTCCAATCCAGATTGCAGCTATTCCACTTGTTCTCGCGGGAAACGACGTCATTGGCATCGCCCAGACCGGGACGGGGAAAACCGCCGCTTACGTTCTGCCGATTTTGATGAAGCTCGCAGAATCGAAACAGACCGTTGCTGGTCACGGCGAATTAACTGCGAATCGTCGCGACGCGAAAGATAACGTGCACAGGCTGCGCGCGCTGGTGTTGGCGCCGACGCGTGAGCTCGTCGTCCAGATCGAGGAAAACGTGCGCGCGTACGCAAAACATCTTCCCTTGCGCGTGGCCACCGTCTTCGGCGGAGTGAGTGAACGCCCGCAGATTGAAGCGCTGCGTTCCGGGGTCGACATGGTCGTGGCTACACCGGGTCGTCTGATCGATTTGATGGAGCAGCGCGCTGCCAATCTTTCCGCTGTCGAATTCGTGGTGCTGGACGAGGCCGATCGCATGCTCGACATGGGATTTCTTCCTCCGATTCGGCGAATCATGAAGTCATTGCCGCAGAAGCGGCAGACCCTCATGTTTTCCGCTTCGCTCTCGCGTGAAATCGAAGCATTGACCCACCAGTTTCAGCAGTCGCCGAAGATGGTTGAGATTGGACGACGAGCGAATCCGGTAGAGGCTGTGACTCAGCTTGTTTACGAAGTCCCTCCGCATTTGAAACCGGCATTACTTCTTCATCTACTGCGTGATCCGGACTTCGACACGGTGCTGGTTTTTTCACGGACCAAGCATGGAGCGGACCGAATCGCGCGTCGGCTGGAAAGCAGCGGAATCAAAACCGGCACCATCCATTCCAATCGTTCCCAGAATCAGCGGTTGCGCGCTTTAAAAGATTTCAAGTCTGGCGCTGTGCGTGTGCTTGTAGCGACGGACATTGCGGCGCGAGGCATCGATGTGGATGGGATCTCGCATGTGGTGAACTATGATTTCCCGATGCACTCGGAGGATTATGTCCATCGCATCGGACGCACCGGCCGCGCCCATGCCATCGGCGATGCAATCAGCTTTGTTACGCCGGAAGATCAGGGGCCGTTGCGCTCGCTCGAGCGTTTCATCGGCCGCGGGATTGTACGGAAAAAGGCAGAAGGTTTCGATTACAATCAGGCTGCTCCACCACGCGAAGAGCGAGGCCGCGGCACGCGGGTCCCACAGCAAAAAAGCGAGCGGCGAGCACCAGGAAATTCTTCGCGTGGAGGCGGCAATGCCCGGCAGGGCGACGTTGGGTGGAATTTCCGGAATGCATCGTCGAACAATCGTCCGCGGCGCAGATCATATCGGCGGCATCGTTAACGCTGGAGAGGCGTCTGTAACGGACCACAGAAGGATCATCGACAGCGGATTTACCGCACGCTGAGCAGCGTTAAAAAAATAATTCGGCTGCTGCAATAGTTTCTCGATGAGCAGGGCATTTATTAAAGAAGATGTCGATCCTCCGGAGCGCAGGGGACGAAAGCGATCCGCGTCAGGGCTGCCGCCGGGAGCGACCAATTACATCACCGCGCGTGGTGCGAAACATTTGCGTGACGAACTTCAGAAGCTTCGCGCGTCAAGCGTCGGCAGCGAGCGCCTGGCCGAATTGGAACAGATTTTGGCGTCGATCCATGTTGCCGATCCGCCGGATCCTGCGTCGAACAGCGTTAGCTTCGGCGCTACGGTAACGGTAAGAGATGAGAAGGGCTTGACCGAAACCTATACCGTCGTGGGTGTTGACGAACTCGATCTGGAACGGGACGCCGTCAGTTGGATTTCTCCGATCGGCAAAGCGCTCCTCGCCGCAGACATGGGCGACTCGATTAAACTTGCGGACGGCCGCACCGCGAAAATCGTGAAGATCGAAAAAAGAATGACACGTGACGATTGATTAAGACTTAAGTTTTAGCACCGAGAAGAAAGAAAAGGAGCAGCAATCATGAACATGAAATTAGAAGTGGTGATCGTCCCCGTCTCTGATGTCGATCGCGCCAAAGCATTCTATGAGAACCTGGGATTCCGTTTAGACATCGACGTCAGGAATGAAAACTTTCGCGCTATACAATTCACTCCACCTCGTTCAGAGACGTCGATCATTTTCGGCAAGGGGGTCACGTCGGCCAAGCCTGGATCGGCAGAGCTAGTCCTCGCCGTGGATAACGTGGATGCCGCTCGCGAGGAATTAAGCGGTCGCGGCGTCGACGTGAGCGAGGTGTTCCACTACGCCGGCGGTCCATTTAATAACACCGTGGACAAACCACGCCTTGATGGGCGCGACCCGGAAGGTCGTTCCTACTTTTCGTTTGCGTCGTTTGAGGATCCAGACCGGAATCGCTGGTTGCTCCAGGAAATCACGACGCGGCTTCCCGGCCGAATCGATTCCGCGACCACGACGTTCAACTCGGCGAGCGATTTGGCAACCGCGCTTCGACGTGCGGAGGCCGCGCACGGTGAGCATGAGAAACGCACCGGCGAAAGAGATGCGAACTGGCCCGATTGGTACGCCAAGTACATGGTCGCCGAACACGCCGGCACAGAGCTGCCGCAATGAGCGACACGGTGATCCCTTTCGCACTTTCTGATTCCTCAGCCGAGAAGCGCGAAGATTTCAGTTTGGATTTGTTTTCCCTTTACGGCCACTTCACCGAGCCGGCGAGTGCGATACTTCTCTTTTGCTTTCGCTAGCGTGGCGCCGCTGACAATGACCCGCGCATCATATTCCGGTGTCTTGGTCAGCTCTTCGAGACGCCAGGCAAGGTTTACTCCATCGCCGATGACAGTGTAGTTGAGTCGTTTTTCAGAGCCCATGTTACCGGCAACTACAACACCTGTGTTAATTCCAATGCCGACACCAACCGTGGGCAAGCCGCGCTGATGCCATTGCTGGTTCAGTTCATCGAGCGCCGTGGTCATCTCTAATGCAGCGCGCAGCGCGCGGTCGGCATCGTAGGCAGACGCGACCGGTGCGCCAAATAATGCCATGAGCGCGTCGCCGACGTACTTGTCCACGACGCCGCCGTGCTTTTCCACGATGCCGGCCATGCGAGTGAAGTAGTGGTTGAGGATCGCGAGCATCTCTTCGGGACCGATGGCCTCGCTTATCCTGGTAAAGTTTCGGAGATCCGAAAAGAGCACTGTGACCTCCCGCTGCTCACCGCCGAGCGTGACCTTCTTCCGAAGTAACTCCGATGCGATTGCCGGCGAGACGACTTTACCTAACAAGTCGCGAACACGGTCGCGTTCTGCCAGGCCGGCGCTCATTTGATTGAAGGAATCGGCAAGCGATCCGATTTCGTCCTCTTGCTTAAGCTCGACACGGTGATTGTAATTTCCGGCCGCAATCTCCCTCGCACCGCTGGCAAGCTCCAGCACGGGTTGGGAAACGCCGCGCGCAATCCACAAGCCAAGTATGGCGGATACGCCCAAGCCTAGCAGCGCCAGGATCAGGTAGATTCGTTCAAGTCGAAGATAGGGCGCGAGCTCCTTATCGAGCGATCGTTGCAGCAGCGCGATAGGATGTGAGTTCTCGGCTGGAAGCGGGACAACATAACTAACGAAAATTTCCCGGGCGAGACGCAGATCAATCACCTGCTTCGGCGGCAGTGGACGCTTGCGGAGCATCTGAGCAATGTCGCTTTGGTTCGGCAGCGTCGTGCCGAACAACTCCGCGCTGTTTAGGAAAGTGATCTCGAGGTTGGTATAGACTTTGATTTCACGCGCGAAATCGTCATCGATACGGAACATTGGACACAGCCACGCAATGGGATCTGGCGCGAGCAACGGCGCGATCGCGATGGCGTAGAGTTCACGATCGAGCACGACAAACGCGTAGGTGCCGTCACTCGTTTCGGCTTTATCTATCAGTTTCGGAAATGGAAACGGCACGCTGTGTAATTGTGGGCGGCGCGTGTCAAAAAGAAGTTCCTTGTCGAGAGATGCGATCAATACCGCATCGGCTTGCACCCGGCCCCGGAGGCTCGCTAATGCAGATAGCGTGGTTTCACGGTCCTGATCGGCTCCGGCAAAGGCTTCCTGAAACGCGTGGTCACGCGAAAGAATGGCGGCTGCGGTCGTGATCTGCTGATTGCGCTGTTCGATCAGTTTTTCGAAAATACGGGCACCGGTGCGGAGGCTGGATTCGATCTGCACCACGGCATGCTGTCGATTAGCCTGCCGGACCAGAAGGTAGATTGTGCATTGCAACAGCGTCAGGAGCGCAATCAGGAAAAACAGCAGCCGGCTTCGAAAACTGCGGAATCGAAATTTCAGCGATAGCCTCCAGTGGTTAGGCCTGGCGCCCGCTTCGCACGCACGTCGTGCTTGAGCGGCAGAGTGAACTGCAAACTTTTTGTGCCGCCGCCGACGTCAACCCTTTGGGCGAACGCTTCCGGCTGGCCTTTCAACCCTGGGTGCCACACCTGCACTGTGTATTGCCCTGGCGGCAGGTCTTTCAACAGGGCGCGTCCGTCTTGTCTCGTCACTTGAAAATACGGCGTCGGTAACACAGCAACATAAGCAATCATCCAGTCATGAATGTTACAGCCCAGAGTAACGAAGCCGACCTTATCGAACACCACCGGCTGGGCGGGAACGCCGCTATAAAGCGGCAGCTCGAATTTTTTGGCGGGCGAAAATGAGTAAACGTGATGTCGAATGTTATCGCTGTTCGGGAAACTGACCGCAGTGCCTACTTGTATTGCGGTCACGTAAGGAACGAATTGTTTGTCGCGTTGATCGACGACAGCGTGCTTTTTCGGCGCTGCGCTCGCAGCACCGACAGCATAGGCAACGGCATCGGAACCCGGCCCGCCTTTGTCGTCCTTGACGATCACCTCCAGCGACCCGGCTAGGAGATCGCCGGAGAAAACTAGAATAACAAGCAGCAGGGATCCGCGGGACAGCCTCATCTCAGTAGGCCACGGCGATGTTCGCTTCGACTATGTGGTTCTCGTATTGCAATGGATCGTGCGTGGTGACCGCATACTCATAGCTGAGGTGGACCGACGCGTACTTCATCAGTTGATAGGCGACTGAAAAGGAAAGTGCATGCGTGCGTCCCAGCAATTTGTAGGCAGTACGCAGCGGCTGGCCAAACTCGTCCTCGTCTTCGCGTTCGATCGAGAACCGGGCGATATCGGGCCGCGGCGGAACAGCGTATGAAATCACGTCGCCTTCTCGATAGATGTAGCCAATGCTGACCTGGAGGGACGAGGTGACATCGAATAGTATACGCGCATTGCCACGATGAACCTGCCGATCGTAGAAATCATCGGGCGCAACAAAACTTTCAAACGCGTAACCGCCTTCGAGCGCAATTCGGTCGGAGAGCGCAATGCCGGCCTGGAAATTGAGAACGTTGTCATAACCACTTTGTGAAGTGTCCTGGAAGCGGTCGTAGCCAAACCGGTTTTCCAGCAAAATCCAGGGCGCCTGCCTGCCCAAACCAAAGCGATAGCGCAAGCCGGCGGAAGCGCCCGGGCCGATCGTATTAAACGCACCAAAACGGTCCCACACCTCGCCGCGCAAATCCGCTCCGAAATTCAGTCGTAAATCACGCGTAAGCTGGAGAGCATTGCCAGCAGCTACA